>JBIJDZ010000116.1:0-3114 GCA_044343805.1 Chthoniobacterales bacterium
TGTGGCTCCGTTCAGCCGCCGTCAACAGCCTGCTCGCCGCTCTGGCGCTGCTCAATATGGCGTCGTCCTCCCCAGCGGCTACTTTCGAGTTCACCGGTGCTTCCGGGGTCAATTTGTCGAATTACTTTATTTATTTTCAAGGGTCTGCCGGGAACCTTGGTCCGACCGATGTCGACGTCAGCTACAATTTGTCGGGCGGCGGCGGCAGCGGTTCTTTTGGCTGGGGAGCGCAGGATTCGCTCGGGAATTATTCCATCCTCACGACGAATCAGATCAGTCTGGCCTCTCTTGCATCGGTCACGGTCAATAATCTTCAGGGCAGCCGCATGTATATTTCCTACGGCCAATTCGGGGAGGGGATCACTTACACCAACTCCACCTACACGAATTGGTCCGGACCCGCGCGGTTTCAAGGGGCGATCGGCGCTACGGTTCCTTTCCAGTTCTTCGAGGGAAACACCACGTCCGGAACCGGCAACTTCGACTCCACGTTCATCGATGCGTATTCTTTCAACTACCGCATGAGCAACGCGGTTTCCGGTCAGGTGAGCGGCATGACGAATTTCAACGCGCAAGCCGTGCGCAATGACCTGCAGAACATGAGTGTCGCTTCCGGTGGAACCTACCCGAATTTTGTGACGAACAATGCGGGACAACTGGTTTCCATTTTGGGCAATGGCAATCTCACCACGCCCACCCAATTCGCCCCGCTGGACAGTTACATGGACTCGCTGGCGGCCGACAATACCCTCGTCAAAATTGGTTGGAACCAAGCGGCCGGAGAGGCCTCTCCGACCCGCACCTCGATTCAGAAACAGTATGGTGTTAACTATACCTTAGACGGCACGAACTACGGCACCATGGCGGTGTGGACGGAGTTTGATGGTCGTGTGGTGACAAACAACAGCGCACTGGATGGCACGGGATTTGCGCTCGATAGTGGCAACACCCACGGATTGCTGCTCACCAACGGCAATATGAAAATGGCCTTTTGGGGCGGCACCAACGGGTCGGGTTTTGTTGCGTCCACTAACACCCCCACCACACCGCTCGTCGTGACCAACGCCAGCTGGGCAAATGCCTCTTACTTTGCCCAAGGTTCGGGCGCAACAAACCTTAATGTGCTGATGCGGATGGCTCCCGAAGGAACAAATAGCTCGTCATTCTTGAGTTCCTTTTACTCCACCAATGCGGCCTATGCTGCTTTCATCCAGGATTTCAGCGCCATCACTGGCGTGGCCGACGGCAACATTGTCGAGCAGCAGTATCTCTACATCGACGATTTCTATGCTGCAATTATGATGGGTCTGGCTGGCAGCTCGGTCAATGACCCGGCCGGCGGCGGCCAAGTCAAAGACTACTACTCAGGCCAATGGTGGGGTTGGCTTGACCCTGTGGCCTTCAGTTTAGCCCAGCCGACCAACGCGAGTTTTTACGACCCCTGGGGAGCGTATTTCTATGATAATTCCGACGGCAGTTCCTATGGCTACGCTTATTCCGACCGCTTCATCGGCGACAATGCTTTGCTGCTGAATTTCAGCAATTCGGAAACGGTGATGATCACCGTGGGTGAACCCCTGTTGACCACGGTTCCCGAGCCATCCACCTACGCGCTCCTGGCCTTGGCGGGAGCGGGACTGGCCGGTTACATGCTGCGCCGTCGGCGCAGTTAACAATCCGCCGCTGGCCTCGCTGTCGGCCCCGTGCTAATTTGGACACATGGAGCGACTTCTCGCCTTCCTTTCGCTCGTCATGGCCTCTGTCGCGTGCGGGCAGGAATTGCAGAAATTCGAGCAAAGCCGCCTCGTCGAGGCAGACTGGGCGGATGGCGACAGCTTTCCGGTCAAGCTGCCCGATGGCAAAGAAATCGTGCTGCGGCTCTACTATGTCGACTGCAATGAAACATCCGCGCTGACCGAAACCGATCAGCGTCGCGTGCGTGATCAGTCGTCCTATTTCGGCATCGACAACCACCGGATCACGATCGGATTCGGACGCCAAGCGGCGGAAGAAGTGAAGAAGCTGTTGGCCGAGCCGTTCACAGTTCACACCGCCTTCGCTTCCGCGCCCGGACGATCGGCCAAGCCACGCACTTACGCCTTTGTCACGCTGTCCGATGGACGTGACCTCGGGGAGGTGCTCGTGGGCGATGGATTGGCCCGCAGCTATGGAGTGCGGCGCAGCACTCCGAACGGCCTTTCGGCCGACGCCGCCGAGGCAAAAATCGACGATCTCGAACTCGGTGCGGCCATCGTGCGACGCGGGATCTGGTCAGCAACCGACCCGCAGCGTCTTGTTGCGCTGCGTGAGCAGCGCCGCTCCGACCAGCGCCAACTGGAGGAAGCTTTCGGCATGCCTGCGGTCCTGCCGATCAACCCGAACACGGCGACAATCGAGGAAATCATGCTCCTGCCGGGGGTGGGCGAGGTTTTGGCCGAGCGCATTGTCGAAGCACGACCCTACAAGTCGGTCGAGGATCTGCGGCGCGTGCCGGGCATCGGCGATAAAGTTTTCGCCAGGCTGAAGGATTCCCTGCTAATTGAGCCTTAGCGATCTCTCTGATATGGAAAGTCTCTACTCGATGGACCCCGTTTTCCGCATGGCCGTGCGGCAGTTCGAGGTGTTGGCCGATCACCTCGAGATTGACGTAAATTACCGCGAGCGTCTGATCCACCCGAAGCGGGCGGTGACGGTTTCCTTGCCGCTCGAAATGGACGACGGACGGGTGGAAGTTTTCCACGGTTACCGCGTGCAACATCATTTGAGCATCGGCCCGACCAAGGGCGGCACGAGGTTTGCCCCGGCTCTGACCATGGGGGAATCGGCAGCTTTGGCCGTGTGGATGAGTTGGAAATGTGCCCTTGTCGGTTTGCCCTACGGAGGCGCAAAGGGTGGGGTGGCGGTGAATCCGCTGAAACTTTCTCCTCGTGAAATGGAAAATCTATCCCGCCGCTACATGCAGGAGATGATCCCGTTTGTCGGGCCGAGGACCGATATCATGGGGCCGGATATGGGAACAAACGCACAGGTCATGGCGTGGTTTATGGACACCTATTCCGTGCATGCAGGACATGCCGTGCCGGAAATCGTCACTGGCAAGCCCGTGTCAATCGG
>JBIJDZ010000117.1:0-3092 GCA_044343805.1 Chthoniobacterales bacterium
TGCCGGACTACAGCAACATCTAAGTTCGTATACTGAAGAACGGGCTATGCACGCGCTGCGCCACCTGCTCCAGTCGGCTTCACCATAACGCATTCAGAGCTTTTCATATTGATTTCCAAAGTGTGGAAACTTCAAGCCGTTCAAAGGCCCGATATCTCATTCCTTCCATGAAAAAACTACACACTAAAATCCACGATGCGTGGCTGCTGAAGCCGAAAATCTTTGGCGATGCGCGTGGTTTCTTCCTCGAGTCATGGAATCGCGAAACATTCCGTGAAGTCGGCCTCGACCTCGATTTCGTGCAGGATAATCACAGCCGCTCCACAAAGCACGTGCTGCGGGGTTTGCATTACCAAGCCGGTGCAGCGGCACAGGGAAAATTGGTGTGGGTGACATCCGGCACGGTCTTTGATGTTCTTGTCGATTTGCGCCAAAGTTCGCCCACCTACGGAGTTTGGGATGGCTACATGTTGACGACCGATGCCCACGAGCGTCTCTACGTCCCACCCGGCTGTGCGCATGGATTCTTGGTGGTCAGCGATACCACGGATTTTCACTACAAAGTCACCACGCCTTACAATCCCCAAGCCGAATGCGCCCTACGCTGGGATGATCCCGATCTCGCTATCGATTGGCCCATTGAGATCGGCATTGAGCCAATCCTTTCCGCTAAAGACAAAGCCGCACCCGGCTTTAAAGAGTGTGAGAAGTATGACTGATCCTGCTCGCGAGATCAGAGTTTTCAGTGTTGCCTCAGGGCTGTTTGGTCGCTGCGGCGACTTATTTGCCTACGGGCTGTCTCGCGAAGCCTCGGCTTAGTGTTCAGCAAGTCTTGCTTGTATTGTTGAGGTATTGTCGTTGGCTCGGCTAGGCACTATAATTTAAAAGGCCATGCGACTAAAAGAATCAGAAAAAAGCGTGATTCTTCAGCAGACTTCGCGTTTTGCGCCGGATGGCGACACGTATCTATTCGGATCACGGACGGATTCCGCAGCCTGAGGTGGCGACATTGACCTCCTGCTGCTCACCGAGACCAAGCTGCCTTTAAGGCTGATACGGGAAATGAGGAGAGCCATTCTCTCGAAAATCGGTGAGCAGAAACTGGATATCGTCAATTTTTCCAAGACGGAACAACATCCCTTCAAAGATGTTGCCATGGAGAACGCTCTGAAATTATGAGCGACGACAAACTGCTGCGACTGTTACGGGGCAACGTCTATTCTATCCGGCTTGCTGCCGACTCGCTTGAAAGATCGCTGGCCAAGTGTGCCATCCTGACGCCCGCGCCTCGACAGAGTTTCGATGATGAGTAAACTTTCGATGCATTGACTTCTATGCGGACACAGTTCGTTTGTGTCCAGCCTTGTTGTCTACGGTAGCTTCTGCGGCTGATTTTGCGGCAAGGCGCTTCTCCAGAACTTAGCATCAGCACCAAGCTGGGCAGTAGTTTTTGGAAAATCACCCAGTCATCTTCGTTGCCTAAGTTAGCTTCTACTCCAATCTCCCGCGATAGGCCATGGTAACTGCCTCAATTGTCAGTCACGGGCACGGGCAAATGGTTGCTGGGTTGGCTGAAGACCTCCTCGCCTGTCCGGAAGTGTCGCGGATTGTGATCACGCAAAATATAGCCGAGCACGTTGAATACCCATCCGATTCACGGCTACTGGTTCGTAGGAACGCGGACCCATGCGGCTACGGCGCTAATCACAACGCGGCACTGGCTGATGCAAAGACGCCTTTTCTATGCGTTCTCAATCCGGATATCCGCCTGCAGGTAAATCCCTTTCCTGCTCTACTGCGGGCTTTTGACAATAAATCTCTCGCGTTGATCGCCCCGATGATTATCGGTCCTGATGGCGCCACGGAGGACAGCGCGCGTCGGTTCCCGACCGTTTTCAGTCTCGCGGCTAAAGCCTTTGGCGGTGATGACGGCACCTATGCCGACACAACAGGTGTGCTTAATCCCGATTGGTTGGCGGGCATGTTTCTTCTCATGCGCCGTGACGCTTTCGCCAAGGTGGGGAGGTTTGACGAGGGATTTTACCTCTACTACGAGGATGTGGATCTATGTTGGAGATTGCGTCGTGCGGGTTGCCAAATAGTCCAAGATCGGTCGGTATCGGTGATCCATGATGCCCGCAGGGAGAGCCGCCGAAGTTTGCGGTTCGCGAAGTGGCACCTGGCCAGCATGGCGCGCTATTTTTTGAAAACCCGAAGAACATGAAGGTTCTTGTCACCGGCGCATCCGGCTTTGTCGGCCAGACTTTGCTCGTCACTCTTCGGGATCGCGGCCACCAAGCCACGGCGGCCAGTCGTTCCCGGGTCGAACAGCCCGGGATTTTTTATGTACGCTCGCCGGAACTCGGGCCGGAGGCTGACTGGAGTGGTGTGCTAGGTAATATCGATGCTGTGGTGCACCTTGCCGGATTAGCCCACATCACCTCAGAAAAATCCAACCCGCAGACGGAAAAAAAATACATGCGCATAAATTCCGAGGGCTCTCGCCGGTTGGCCGAGCAGAGCGCCGCCGCAGGCGTAAAGCATTTTGTCTTCCTCAGTTCTTGCCATGCGGTGGCGGCGGAATCGGATGAAGTGCTGACGAACCGCAGTAGCGCTCAACCTGTGACATCCTACGGCCGATCAAAGCTAACGGCGGAGGAAGCGATCAAAGACGTTTTAGCCGGCTCGGAATGTGCCTGGACGATCCTTCGCCCGCCGCTGGTTTACGGTCCGGGCCACAAAGCAAGCTTCGGGTTGCTGGTGAAACTGATCCAAACCGGTATCCCGCTGCCGCTGGCCTCGGTGCGTAATCGACGGAGTTTCATCTATGTGGAAAACATGGTCGATCTTATCGCCTCTTGCCTTGGCAATCCCAAGGCGTTCGGAAAAACTTTTTTGCCGAGTGACGGTGACGAACTCTCGACAGCGGAGCTGATCGAGAAGATCGGGAGGGCGGAAATTAGATACCCGGAACCTGAGTGTATGGGTGGCGGTTGTGTTGCGAGGCGGGCACGTCTTTATCCGTTTCCAGAAAGCCTGCTGAAAGCCATGGGGCGATTGCCGGGACTTGGAGCACTGCGGAAATTGACCTC
>JBIJDZ010000069.1:0-9906 GCA_044343805.1 Chthoniobacterales bacterium
GAGAAGCCTCCGGAGGCTGTGTTGCCTGAATTGGTAGATCCAACGCCGTTAAAAAGTGCGCCAGCTACCGTTTTGGTGTTATTATTGATTGTGGCTAATGATACACCCGCGTAGGTCTCACCTTGTACAAATATGAGCCAATAATTTTGGAATGGGTCAACTATTACGTTCGTAACATTATTTGCAGCATTGGTTGATGTAGTCGGCGCGCCTCCCGTGAGCCCGAAAGCTATAATGCCGCTTGTGTTGGTGCCAATTGCTGTTGCGGAATACAAGCCATCAAATTGCCCTGGATAATAAGCTCCATTGGCCCAAGGTCCGGGGCCAAAGCTGCCAGCCAGAACTGGGGTGAAACAAAAAGTGAGTGCGAACAATAAGGATGCAGTTGTTTTCATGGAAGGGTGATTGCGTTAATGACTACTCGTTTCGCGAGCGTGAGATCAAGAAAAAAATCGGTTTTTTTTATGAGTAAGGTGTCAGGGATGGGCTTGCAGTCGGTGACGCGAGCCATACAGGCTTGAATAGCCAAGAGGATCCCTTGTACGGCGGCCAAAGAACAACGAAATGAGAGCGGGGTCGCTGGATGTTTAAAAAACACTGAACCATGAGAAAGTTTAGGCTTTCAGTGCACAAAGGAAGGCCAAGCGGCCTTGTCCTCCACCAAAGCTGAGAGGATGATCAATGAGGCAGCGCAAACTGCTGGAGGGGGGGCTTGGTCTGTTGTGGTGCTGAATCTCGATTGGCTGGAGAGACGTTTCCGTCGCGTCAAGCGGTGAGTTACCCAGCTCTAAAGAGGAAAATGTAATCAGTGTCTATTTTTTCGCGGTTGGTGTGTCGTGGTGGGTGAGGACGGGGCGCATGGTGAATTGGGTGGGTGTCTCGACTAGTCCGGCGCTGACAGCGTAGCGGGTGAGGCTGGCGGTGTCGTGGATGTTGAGTTTTTCCATGAGGTGCTGGCGGTGTTTCTCGACGGTCTTGATGCTGATCCCGAGGTGGTAGGCGGTTTGCTTGTTGGCATTGCCCTCGGCGATGAGTTGGAGAACTTCGATTTCTCTCTCGGTCAGGCAAGCGGTCTGTTTGCGGTGAAGGTGGCCGTCCTTCTCGTCTTTTTCATATTGGTCCAACTTGCGGGAGGCGTTGCGGCTGAAGTGCTTTTTGCCCCGGGCGACTTCGCGGATAGCATGTGTGAGAACGGCGGTGGCGTTGTGTTTGGTGATGAAGCCGTCCACCCCAGCTTCGATTGCATGCTGGAGGTAGAGGTCTTCATCGTAGGCGGTGAGCATGAGGACGCGGGTGGCGGGGGAACGGCGGATGATGTGACGGGCGGAGTCGAGTCCGTTGAGGTTGGGCATCGCCACGTCCAGGGTCACGACATCCGGCTTGAGTCGTGCGGCTTCTTCGGCGCCTTTGCGTCCGTCATCAGCTTGCCCGACAACTTTGAGGTCTTTCTCCTTGTCGATGATGGTGGCGAGGGCCTCGCGCATCATTTTGTGGTCGTCGATGATAAGAACTGTGGTCTGCTTCATGGTTTTTTGTCTTTGTTGAGGCCGGGGCGGCCATTGAGAGGGACTGCGGCGTGAACGGTGGTTCCGTTGCCGGGCTTGGCATGGATGTGAAGTTCTCCTCCGAGCATTTCGGCCCGTTCCCGCATGGTGAGCAGGCCAAGATGACCGGTTTTTTGGTGTTCTTGCGGATGGCCGGGGTCAAAGGAGCAGCCGTTGTCGCTGATCTCCAGATGGGCCATCGAGGTATCGACGTGCAGGCGCACCCAAGCGCGGGAGGCGCCGGCGTGCCTTTCGATGTTATTCAAGGCCTCTTGGGCGATGCGGAAGAGCGAGGTTCTCTGCTCAGCGTTGAGTAAGTCGTGGTACTCTACCTCATGTTCGAAAAGCAGAGCGAAAGGAACGCGCTCCCGCATTTGTGACAAATGACTGTCCAAGGCTTGGCAGAGGCAGCAGTGGTCGACCATGGCGGGCCGGAGATCGCGGGCGAACTGCCTGACCTCGGCCAGCGTTAACAACAGGTCTTTGCGAAGCCTCTCCAAATCATTGATGATGGACGGCCTGGTCGATTGCTTTTCCGCGAGGGCCAGGCGGTTGGTGGCCGCGGACAAGACTTGGGCGATATTGTCGTGCAGTTCCCGACTGATGTCCCGGCGCTGCAGGTCTTGGCTTTTGATCAGCTCTTGTGCGAGCTTGTGGAGTTCCTTTATTTGTGACTTTGCAGATGGTCCCGCCTTGGCCTGCACGATTTTTGCATTCGGCCTCCTACTTTTTTTCCTGGTTTGCATTGGGACAGTAGAAGGCTTCTTCGGGTTTGGTTGTTCCTCAGTTTTGCAACTGCAACGACCGTGACGATGGCCTGCCGCGCGACCGGCGGCGGGTCTGAGGCGGAGGCATGAGAGAGAAAAGACCCACTGAGCGTGGGTCTTTAAAAAAATGACGAAGGATCGCAGTCATCAAAACATTATCCACTTTGGGAGGACTGATCCAAGTGCGCTTCAAGGATGGTGCGCACCTCCTCCTCGATCGAACGCCCGTTTGCAAGCGCCCTTTGGCGGAGGGCCTCACAAATTTCCGTTGGCAAGTTGCCAATCTCGACATTTTCTTCATGAGAGGAATGGTCGATGTTCATACAACTCAATGCGTATATAAAATGATTTATATAAAAAGGGCAAGCAAACCTTTGGGTTTGGCATGTTGATTTCTGTTTGTTTTGGAGGGTGTCATGTTTTAGTAGTTACCAAATGTCTCAGCGAAAACCCATTACCAGAGCCATTGCGGTGCAGTTGTCCCCTGGGTTTGTGAGAAAGTTGGACGAGTTGGCGGTGCGTTCGGGAATGAGCCGCCACCGATATATGATTCATGTGCTTGAGCGGGCGGTGATCAACCGAGTCGTGGTGAGCGAAAGTGTGGAGTTTTCCGACGAAAACCCGCCCAAAAATAAAGCATCGCGGTAAGTTAATGATGGGTGGAGGTTTATATATTATTTAGATAAAAAACCCATAGCGGGCAGGGGATTTATGGGTGAGGATATGGTGTCATGGGAAGACGTACATCCCCAACAACTCTGCCAGCCAAGACGAGGCCGATTGCGGTGCAATTGCCGATTCATATGGTCAAACAACTGGATCAACTCGCGGCCAAGTCCGGCCTGACGAGACACAAATATATGATTCGCGTGTTGACGGATGCAGTTGTCAAAGACGTGGTTGTTCGGGAAAGCGTCAATTTTTCGAATGATCCGGGGCCGAAGATTGGGGATAAGACCCCATAGCAGGAGGAAAGCGGGGCGGGCAAGATGCGCCGCATGATCAGTGAAATTGCATCCCCTTCGGAGCGCCACACGCTGGCCGAACTGCTCTCCTCGCCAGCGGCCAGCCCGCGCCGGTTTGTCTTCGGGACCTTGATTCGGGTGATTCGAACGGCTTCGCTCGAAATCTTGCTCGACCAACAAGGACCCTTCACGGTCTTCGCTCCCAATGATGGGGCGTTCGCCCGGATGCCCAACGAGGAATTCGACGATTTGGTGCAGCCCGACCATGAGTCATGGCTGGTTGCGGTGATCACTTACCACATTGTTCCGGGTTATTGGCCGGCGTCGGCATTAACCAATCGCACGGTTCGGGCGGTGAATGGCGAACGGGTGGCCGCACGACACGTCGGCCCGCATCTTTTGGTGAACGATGCAAAAATTCTCACGGCGGATATTCCGGCACGTAATGGAGTGGTGCATGAGATCGACGGCGTGCTGGTGCCCCCGCACGCGAAAGGGATGCCGAAAAGAAAGGGGAGGCAGTCATGATCTCACTTATGACCTTGCTGTTTTTGGCCGCCTGCGCGGTGATCGGGATGGTCATCGTCCGGCGCCGACATCGTCGGCGGGCGCGCCCGCTTTCGCCCGTGCGGGTTCGTTTGCATCGTCTGTAACTTCACGAAAGTTGCGATGGAAATGGCGCTGACCGCCACGGCGTCAATCGGCCATGATCACGATAAGTCATCCGCCGCGGTCTTGACTCCCCGCGCTGGGGGAACCATTCTCGCCGACCCAACACAAGGAGACCGAAGTGGATATCAAAGAAATCAAAGCCCTCATCGATCTGATGAAGAAAAACGGCCTGACGGCCTTTGAAATGGAGAAAGACGGCTTCCGCATTGCGCTGGCCAAGGAGAGCGGGTTCCAGCCTGCGGTGGCTTATGCCGCACCCGCTCCGCTGCCGGCTCCCCATGCGGCCCCCGCTGCGACCAGCGCCGCCCCTGCTCCGGCGGCCAGCAGCGGCAAAGAGATTCCTTCCCCGATGGTTGGCACCTTCTACACGTCCCCTTCACCGGAGTCCCCCGCGTTCGTGACTGTAGGGCAGGAAGTAACGCCGGACACCGTGGTCTGCATCATCGAGGCCATGAAGGTGATGAATGAAATCAAAGCCGAAGTGGCGGGCACGATCGCCGAGATAGCGGCGGAGAATGGTCAGCCGGTGCAGTTCGGCCAGGCTCTCTTCCGCCTCAAGTAAGCCCCGCACGCATCGCGGGTTTGTTTTTCGACATGATCAAGCGCCTTCTCATTGCCAACCGCGGCGAAATCGCCCTGCGCATCATCCGCGCCTGCAAAGAGCTCGGCATCCGCAGCATCGCGGTCTATTCCGAGGCCGATGTGCAATCTTTGCACGTGCAACTGGCCGACGAGGCGATCTGCATCGGGCCGGCCCCCGGTCCGCAAAGTTACCTCAAAATCGACCGCATTATCAGTGCCGCGGAAATCGCCGATGCGGATGCGATTCATCCGGGTTACGGCTTCCTGGCGGAAAACGCGCACTTCGCCGAGGTCTGCGCGAGCTGCAACATCAAGTTTGTCGGTCCTTCGCCCCAGGCCATCCGCCTGATGGGCGACAAGAACATGGCGCGCCAACAGGCGGTCAAAGCCGGGGTGCCCGTCACGCCCGGCAGCGATGGCATCGTCGAAACCGAGGCCGAGGCGATCAAAATCGCCAAGAAAATCGGCTACCCGGTGATGATCAAAGCCGTGGCTGGCGGCGGCGGACGCGGGATGCGCGTGGCCCATAACGAGGTCACGCTGGTCAAGGGGTACCACAGCGCCCGCACGGAGGCGGAGAAAGCCTTTGGCAACGCGGCTGTGTACCTCGAAAAGTTTGTGGTCAACCCCCATCACATCGAGTTCCAGCTCATCGCCGACAGCCAAGGCAATGCTGTCCACCTCGGCGAGCGCGACTGCTCCGTGCAGCGCCGCAACCAGAAGATCATCGAAGAATGCCCGTCGCCGATCATGACGCCGGAGCTGCGCAAGAAGATGGGTGATGCTTCATTGAGCCTCGTCAAAGCCGTCGGCTACGAGAACGCCGGCACCATCGAGTACCTCGTCGACAACGACGGAAACTTCTACTTCATGGAGATGAACACGCGCATTCAGGTCGAGCACCCGATCACCGAGGAGGTTTACGGGGTGGACTTGGTCAAGCAGCAGTTGCAGATCGCCTCGGGTGCGCCACTGTCCCATCACGTGCTCAACGCCGTGCCGCGGCATCACTCAATCGAATGCCGCATCAATGCGGAAGATCCGGAGAAAAATTTTACCCCCTGTCCGGGGACGATCGACCTGTATTACGCGCCGGGCGGCCGCGGTGTGCGCATCGACTCGCATGCTTACGCCGGCTACCCCATCCCGTCGAACTACGACTCTATGATCGCCAAGCTGATCGTGCACGCCTCGACGCGCGATCAGGCGATTGCCCGCATGAGTCGCGCGCTCGGTGAATACATGATCACCGGTATCAAGACGACGATACCCTTCCAGCAGGAAATCATGCGGCACAAAGATTTCATTGCCGGTAAATACGACACGGGCTTCGTCGAGAAGATGCTGGCCGAGCGCGGGGCCAAGGGGTGAAAGCACTGACCGACGCCCGCCTCTACGGCATCGTCGATCTCGGATACGTGCCGGCGGAAGCTGCGCCGGTGGCTGCGGAACTTCTGCTCGAAGGTGGTGTTGATGTTCTGCAATTGCGCGCGAAGGAGTTGGACAAGAACATCATCGCCGATCTGGCCGCAAAGATTCACCGCCTGACTTCACAGGCGATGGTTCCTCTCATCATCAACGATTATCCCGAACTCTTGCGCGACGTGCCGGCGGAGGGCGCGCATGTCGGTCAGGATGACATGACGGTGGCCGCGGCCCGCGAGGCAGCGGGACGTCCGTGCTTGATCGGCAAATCCACCCATAGTCTTGCCCAAGCCCAAGCCGCCGCCACGGAGGGTGCGGACTACATCGGGTTTGGTCCGTTATTTGCGACCCCGACCAAACCCGGGCGTCCGGCCATCGGGTTGGAGGACATCGCCGCGGTTCATGAGTTGGTAAACATACCGATTTTTTGCATCGGTGGAATCAAGCAGAAGAACCTGCCGCAAGTGCTCGCGGCGGGAGCGCGGCGGGTGGTGATTGTTTCAGGGTGGTTGGAGGCGGGGGATATTTCCGCTGCCGTGCGAATGGCGCGGGATGTTTTGCCGGCTTGATAGCTGCAGCTTAAAACGTACGTGCAGGCATACGTGCGCATGGCGGCGGAAGTTTGGCGAGGCCTATTAAGAGGTGTTGGGCCGGGTACAGGTGTTTCTCTACCGCCGCGGATCGAGCGTATCCCTCAGGCGGTCGCCGAGGTAGTTGAGCGCGAGCAGGGTGGCGGACATGGTAATGGCGGGAAAGAGAAGGAGCCACCAGTAGATTTTGAGGGGATTGATCGCCTGGGCTCCCTCGCTGAGCAGCGAGCCCCAGCTGGCTTGCGGGGGCTGGATGCCGAGACCGAGGAAGCTGAGGAACGATTCATCCAAGATCACAGCCGGAACTGTGAGGGTAAGGTAAACGATGATGATGGGCAGAACATTGGGTAACAAGTGTCTGAGTGCGATGCGGGTATTCGATTGTCCGAGGACTCGCGCCGCCTGCACGAAGGGGCGTTCTTTCAAGGCCAGCACTTGGCCGCGGACGATGCGCGCCATGGTGAGCCATTCGATCAACCCGAGCGTGATCACGAGAATGACAATCCGCGAGTAGCTCACCACCCAAGGCCACTCCATCCGTGAGGCAAAGTCGCGCAGGTGCCCGTCGAAGGCGTTGATGAAGATCAGGATAAAAATCAACCGCGGTACGGAGTAGAGGATATCCACGCCGCGCATCATCCAATGGTCGATGCGTCCGCCGGCGTAACCGGCGATCAACCCATAAGCGGTTCCAAGAAACAGGCTGATCATCGCGCCGGCCAAGCCCACCACGAGCGAAATACGGGCGCCGAGCAGCACGCGGTAGAGAACATCGCGTCCGTTGAGGTCGGTGCCGAAGGGGTGTTCCCATGTCGGCGGCGAGTATTGAAGAGGGCCGGGCTCGCGGTAGCTTTCGGCAAAAAGCTCCGGTCCGATACCGGCCGCAAGGGCCACCATCAGCAAAAGGCCCGCGCACACCCGGGCGGCAGGGCGACGCATGATGCGTTTGATGGTGCCGGGCTCAACCATCGACGCGGATGCGCCGGTCGAGCAGCGCGTAACTGGCATCGACCAGCAGGTTGAAGACGATGAGCAGGGCGCAATACACAATCACGACCCCGCCGAGGAGAAAGCCGTCACGGTTGAGGATCGAGTGGACAAAGAACCCGCCGGCCCCGGGAATATGGAAGACAGTTTCCACGACGATCGAGCCCGTGAGCAGATGGGCGGCGAGGGGGCCGAGGTAAGTCACCACCGGCAGGATGGCGACGCGGAGCGCATGTTTGTAAAGCAAGCTTCTCTCCGAGACTCCCTTGGCGCGGGCCGTGCGGACAAAATCTTGATTCAGCACTTCGAGCAAGCTTGTGCGCATGAGTCGGGCGACAACCGCGGCAAAGGGAAGAGCGAGCGTGACGGCGGGCAGGATGACCTGCGCGGGCGAGCCCCAACCGCCGACCGGAAACCACTGGAGCCAGAGGCCGAAGAACAGCACCAGCAAAGGCCCCACGACAAACATCGGGATGGAAAGCCCCAGAAGCGCCGCTCCCATGGCCAAGCGGTCCGCCGCGGTGTCCCGCCGCACCGCGGCAAAAGCGCCGAGCCAGATACCGCCTATGGTGGCCAGAATGAAGGCTGTGCCGCCGAGGACAAACGTGACAGGCAGCGTCTGACCGAGAATTTCGTTCACGCTCCGGTTCCGGTATTTGGTCGAGAGACGCAAATCTCCGCGAACTACATCGGCGAGGTATCCGGTGAATTGCGACCAGAGCGGCCCGTCGAGTTGGTATTTGGCGAGGAGCTGCGCCTCGATGGCCGGCGGAATCTTGCGCTCGCGGTCAAACGGACCACCGGGGGCGAGGCGGATCAAAAAGAAAGTCAGCGTGACCACGCACAAGAGCACAAAGGCCAGAGAGGGCAGACGTCGCAGGATCAGTTTGAGCACTTCGGGAGCCTAGGAAAGCAAGGCCGACGGGGGAAGACGGAATGGCCAAGTTTGTGGACGCGGTGGGTCAGATCCGGGTTTGCACCCACCGGGCCATGGTAGCGAGGTCGGTGGCATTGGGTACGATGGCCGGGGCATCGGATGAGGCTGGGTCGAGGGCCGGGTAGAAGTTTTGTCCCTTCCATACGTGAGCCCCAGTCCGGTAGGGGCCGACTTTGCACGGATCACTCCAGGTGTGAAGCCCAAGCAGGCGGTCGGTGATGGCCGCCGCGAGATGCATCGGTCCGCTGTCCACACTAACGACATAAGCCGCCCGGTGCAGGAGCCAGATCAATTCGGGCAAGGTGGTTTGGTTGAGAAGATTGACGATGTTGGCCGGCACCGAGGGGAAAACGACTTCGGCGCGTCCGACCAGCACCACGGGTTGTTCGATGGACCGGCAAAAGGCGAGCGCGTCGGCCGGGGCGAGGGACTTGCCGCGGCCGCGGGAAAAGGGATGAAAAAGGATCCAAGGTGCTTCCGGCAGGAGGATTTCCGGGGGGGTACCGAGCGGCAGGTCAAAGCGAGGAAGGCCGTTGATGTTGGCGCCAAGGGCTGCGGCCATCGCGAGATAGCGTTCCACGGCATGGGCGGGTGGGTTGACGTTGACGGTGCGCGTGTGCCAGAACCGCGCTCCTTCCCGGGCATCGGAGAGTCCGTAAAAGGGGACCCCGCGGAACGTCTGGCCCACTAAAGCGGTGCGCAGCAACCCTTGAAAGTCCAGGATGAGGTCGGGGCGGAGTTTTTCTCGCAGCTCAAGGCGCCAGCGGTTGAAGCGCAGCCAGCCGGCCGGCCCGCGGAAATCGCCTCGGGGAAAGATGACGGTCTCATCGATGTGCGGGTTGCCCTCGAGAAGAGGGGCCCACTCGGGGTTGATCATCCAAGTGATGCGGCTGGCCGGAAATCTTGACCTTAGGGCGGCGATGGCCGGCAGGGTGTGAACAATATCCCCGAGCGAACTCGGCTTGAGGATGAGAATGTGCGCGGGGTTCATTTGCCCAGGGCGAGGCGCTGGGCCAATTGTTCGGGGAGTCCCGCGTCGAGAATTTTCCGCTGGGTGGTCGTGATGTCGTAAGGCACCCGTCGAAGTTCCAAAGCCATTGTCTCGGGCTGGTAAATCACGTATGCGGCGCGCCAGTCGCCGTCGCGAGGTTGTCCGACGCTGCCAACATTGATGAGGTATTGTTGTCCGGGGCTGAGTTTGACTTTGTCGTAGGTTTGCCTGCGCACGGCGATGCCGGCACGGAAGAGGACAGGTTCGTGGGTGTGGCCGAAGAAGCAGACCGGGGTATGCTGGTAGGTGAAACTTGCGGCGGCATCACCGGGCGTGACGATGTAACCCCAGCGTTGGGGCGTATCGAGCGTCGCATGCACGACGGTGAAATCACGGATGACCCGCTGCAGACGCAGATTGTCGAGCCACTCTTTGTCGGCGGGGGA
>JBIJDZ010000118.1:0-3000 GCA_044343805.1 Chthoniobacterales bacterium
TATCACCGGGACGGGCTGGGCAGCACGGTGGCGTTGAGCGATGCGACGGGGCAGATTGTCGAGCGTTACCGCTATGATGTCTTCGGCCGGGTGGAGATACGCAGCGCCACGGGAGAGAGCGTGCCGGTGTCGCTGTTTGGTAACAGGTTTCTCTTTACCGGCCGTGAGTGGCTCTCAGAGGTCGGGCTCTATGACTACCGCAACCGCGTGTATTCCGCGGAGCTGGGGAGATTTCTGCAGACGGATCCGATTCGTTTTTCTGCCGGGGATGGGAATTTGTATCGGTATGTTTCCAATAATCCAGTTAACCTTTGGGATCCGTTGGGCTTATGGACAGTAGGGATTGGAGTGCAAGCGAGCGGAAACGCGATTCAAGTTGCTGGGGGAGCGTCTGGTGGAATTTTCTTCGGGTACAGCAAAGAGAAAGGATTTTCGTGGGGCTTTCGGGGAACACTTGGAGCAGGAACTGGACTTGGGCTAGGAGGATCTGCAGGAGGGTTCTTTGAGTTTACCGGAGCACAATCGGTCTGCGATCTAAAGGGAAAAGGATTCAGTGTTGGCGGGTCAGGCGGCGAGGGAATTACGCTTGGGGTCTCTGCTGTTGGTGGCCTTGACGACAACAACAAACCTACCTACGGGGGATTGGAAATAAACGCCGGTGTCGGGGGCGGGATTCCAGCAGAAATCCACACGATAATGACTTACACATGGTAGGCAGGCAATCACTCGCGGTGCGAGGCGGTATTAGAGCCGGAGCAGGATCAGGTCTTGCGCTCAATGTCACATGGCCCTTTGTGATCATGAAAATCAACGAACATGAGATAAAATTATCTTATTTTGGTTCGAGAATTAAGTTTGATAAGCAATTTATAATCCGCATCACTCCCTACTCCGGTTGGTTTTCCAGAGGTATTCGGTTCGAGCATCGCGATCCAGATGCACCACAGTTCGTTGTTTTTTGGACATTCACACCTAAGCAAGTTGAAAAGGTTCTTTTTGATTTCGGTTATGGCGAGAAGTTGAATTTCCCAGTTGACAGGTAAGCCATAGGGGTCATGCAGCCATAGGGGTCAGTCATGGTTTATTGACATTTGGTCTGAATCCATGACCACTGCAACCGCATTACCACCGCTAACCAGATTCTGAGCGGAACCACCCAGCTCTCCGGCCAGCCCGCGCGCACGATCGGCTACGCCTACGATGCCGGAGGACGTCTGGCTTCCACGACCTACCCCGAGGGCAATGTGGTGACGCAAACCTACACGCCACGCGGACAAATCGCCGGCATCGCCCTTGATGGCAGGTCAGTGGCCTCGAATGAATACAACCCCGTGGGAGCCACAACTGCCAAGGTTCTTGAGAATGGATTGACCGCGCTTTACCGCTATGATGCTGCGCAGCGGCTCGTGGGCTTGGAGCACAGGAAGGGCTTGGATTTGCTGGCCAAGATCTACTACACGCTCGATAGCGTCGGCAACCGCAAGAGTAAGGCCCAAAGCGTCCTGAACCCGCTGACGGAAAATTACAACTACGATGCGGTGGACCAGCTCATCGAAGCCAAATACGGAACCGCCCGCACGGTGGGCTATCAATACGACTCCGTGGGCAACAGGCATACGGTCACCGACAACGGAGCGGCCCAGTCCTACACGGCCAACGCCGACAACGCCTACACCAGCGTGGGCGGGATTTCGACGGAGACCGACCTGAATGGCAACATGATTCCTTTGCCCGGAGCGACTTACACTTACGATGCGCAACCCGTGGCCGTGGGGCAGGCCCGGGAAGACTGCCGTAGGCAGCCCGCAGGGCGAGACGAGCGGGAGCGAGCGAGTGAACTATTGCTGAAGATCAGTGCCACCGGCCCCGCCTACTACCACCACGACGGCCTCGGCAGCACGATTGCGATAACGGGTCTTCTTCTCGATTAGAGTTCGAGGAAGTTTTGGAGGAGGCGTTTTCCTTCCGTGGTGAGGATCGATTCGGGGTGAAATTGTACGCCATGCACGGGCAGGTCGCGATGTCGCAATCCCATGATTTCGCCTTCGGCTGTCTCGGCCGTGATATTGAGACAAGCGGGTAAGGTGGCGCGTTTAACAAGGAGCGAGTGGTACCGGGTGGCTTCGAATGGAGAAGGAAGCCCTTTGAAGACGCCTTCGCCGTGGTGCAGAATGGGCGAGGTTTTACCATGCATGAGGCGCGCTGCCCGGACCACTTCCCCACCGTAGACCTCACCGATGCATTGATGACCGAGGCAAACACCGAGTACAGGCAAACGAGGGCCGAACGAGCGGATAACCTCGTTGCTGATGCCGGCCTCATGGGGAGTGCATGGGCCGGGGGAAATGACGATGCGTTCGGGGGCGAGTTTTTCGATGGCTGAGAGTGTTATTTGGTCGTTGCGGACGACTTGCAAATTCGCGCCCAGCTCGCCGAAATATTGGACGAGGTTGTAGGTGAAGCTGTCGTAGTTATCGAGAACGAGAATCATTCGTATTGCAAGGTGCGGGCGCGCTCGATCGCGCGCATGACGCCCATGGCCTTGTTGATGGTTTCCTGATATTCGCCCTCTTGGGTGGATTCGGCGACAATCCCGGCGCCAGCCTGCACATAAGCTTGGCCGTCTTTGAGCAGAACGGTGCGCAAGGCGATGCAGGAGTTGAGGTTACCATCATAGCCGAAATAGCCGATGGCACCCGAGTAACTGCAGCGTTTGCTGTTTTCCAGATCATTGATGATCTGCATGGCCCTGACCTTCGGGGCACCCGAGACCGTGCCGGCCGGAAATGTCGCTCGCATGACGTCGAAAGTGCTGTGGTCAGGCGACAACTCACCGACGACATTCGAGACAATGTGCATGACATGGCTGTAGCGTTCGATCGTCATGAAGTCGGTGACCCGAACGGTGCCGAATTTTGCGATGCGACCGACGTCGTTGCGAGCCAAGTCCACCAGCATGAGGTGCTCGGCGCGCTCCTTGGGATTGGCCAGAAGTTCTCC
>JBIJDZ010000026.1:0-26876 GCA_044343805.1 Chthoniobacterales bacterium
TCTGGGGCGGACGGGAATACCCGGTGACGGATTCGACGGTACTGGATCTGCCGGAGGCGTGAGTCGCCCGAGACAGCGGGCGGTGGGGCGGTTAGTAGAGGTGATAACGTCAAAGGGTGAGGGCTGACCCCATTGGATTTCCTGGAGATTTGACGTACCGAAGGGAGACTTTGAGGTGAAGAAAGCGGCCGGAGGTCGTGCCGTTCGGGTGTTTTCGACAAATAACCACCGCGAGGGTTGATCCCCGCGGTGGTTTGTGTTTGTCTTCCGTTCTCGAAATTGGGGTGGCGGCCGGGGTTCACTAATTCACCGGTCGCTGCCCTTTTTAGTTCGAGGCCGGCTCGGGTGTGGACCCTCGGCGGGTGAGGCCCGAAGAGCGCTCGCCGAAGGCGACGTAACCGCAGGCTCGGTACAGCTGCGAGTTGGGCCCGTACTGGGGATTTCCCCGGATCGAGTTTACCACCAGAGAGACGGCTTCTCTCGTATCGATGTCCACGAGGGCACGCTCGGCGATGAGACCGCGGAGATCAGCCTCGCTGGCGGCGATTTTCTCGCGCGTCACACGGGATTGACCGATTTTCCTGCGGAACTGGTCGAGGGTCATTCCGGCAAACGTCGCTGCCGGGGCGTGCTGTTGCCAAGCCACGGACACTTGTCCGGCCTTATCAACAGTACGGTTGGGATTTTTGATGAACGGCTGAATAGCCATATTTATATACCTCCTGAGATTAGTTGATTTGAGTGCTCCTGGTTCTCAATTCCTTGCCAATGCAAGGCCGAGTCTCAGGGGTTCTCCTAATCTCAAGTAACCATTATCGCATATAAAAAAACATATGTCAAGACCCATATTTGTTTCTTATTTGCAAGCGAGGGCAAGTTTCCGCGGCAGCAGGGCAAGCTGTCCCGCATGCCGGGCGAGGTTGCACTTGAGAAGCGGGCCCCCGCCCTGGA
The DNA here is from genome assembly GCA_044343805.1 of Chthoniobacterales bacterium. GTDB lineage: Bacteria > Verrucomicrobiota > Verrucomicrobiia > Chthoniobacterales > JACTMZ01 > JACTMZ01. Next base: position 952 of record JBIJDZ010000026.1, read on the forward strand.
AGTGTGCGTATCTGCTATGCTTGAGGGCGACCTTGCCCTGATGGAGGGACGCCGTTCCCCGAGCGCGGGCGTACATCCGCCCGTGGAGGGCGCATTAGCCCTAAGTGAGGGCAAGCTCGCCCTTGATGTGTTTTTACTTTTTTATTTGAATTTTTACTTGACTGTTTTTGTTTGGACCCTGAACATTTCAGGAATGGATTACAAATTAAGCAGAGAGCCCCGCGACCGTATGCGTAGTCCGGCCTATCCGCATGTCGGCTTGGCCGAGGCGGTCTTCATGATCACAAAACTCTCGCGCGCCAGTGGTGGGAAACGCTCGCTCACTTTTCAGGCGGCGGCCGAGGCTTTGGGGCTCAAGCCCGGGAGCAGTTGGCTGGTCCTGCGGTTGGCCGCCCTGAAGAAGTTCGGGCTTATCGAAGAATCTACGGCCGGCGATACCCGCGAGCGCAGCTTGCGGCTGACCAACTCGGCAATGATGCTGGTCTCGCTTTCTCCTGAGGAAGCGATCCATAAAGTGCTCCGCAAGCAAGCGGCTTTGCGCCCGGCGATTTACGTGGACTTGTGGGAGCGCTTTGGGCCCATCCTCCCCGTCAACGAGCCGATGCGCGAATACTTGGTGAACGAGCGACAGTTCAATCCGCAATCCGTCGATGCGCTTTTGGGCAACTTCCGCTCCACGGTGGAATACGCGGGATTGATGGAGCAGGCGCTCAGCTTCGACGAAGTGGCCGAGGCCATCGGGGCCGGCGGCCGCAAACACCGTCCGCCCGCCTCGGAGCAATCGAAAACACCGGTCCGCGAGACTGTCGTTCCGGGGTTGGGTCAATCGCTGCTCGGTCTTTCTTCCGAGCAACTGCAAGCCTTGCAAGAAAACATGGGGGCTGTCGCGGGGCGGCGCACCACGGCGATCCCGCTTGATGGTGATGAGGATGCCGTGCTGCAAATCCCGCGAGAAATGACGCCGCAACGCTGGCAGACCATCATCGACACACTGGCACTCTGGAAAAGACAGGCGGAGCAAGCCGGGAGATAGCCCGCAAACCTGCCCGATGGGGGGTGTATTTTGCTCTTGTTTACGCACAAAATGCCCCTGCCCGGGCTTTTCGTGTCATAGCGGCCTTAATGGCTTGATTCGCGCTAATCAAGAGCAAGAATTGCCACTTGATGAATCAGTTATCTGCAAGCCGTACCGACAGCTTAATAAGCAAAAAGCCGAGGTTAACCTCGGCTTTTTCAGAGAACGCTTTTGAACCGATGTGTCCGATTAACGGCCAGGGAAGCGGCTTGCGTTATCTAACTTTGTCTTGATTCCGAACCAATTCTTTATACCCAAAACCATGAAGTCAACAGCAAATTTCAAGAATCAAAATCGCCTCCAGATTGCTTATGATGTAGGGCACAGCTCAATAGGATGGGCCGTCTTGGCTGATACCGAGAGTGCAGGTCCCGAGATTTTTGGGTGCGGGTCTGTGATATTCCCTGCCGATGATTGTCTCGCATCGCAGCGCCGGGCTTTTCGTCGTCAGCGCCGGCACATTCGTTCGACTCGTCAGCGTATTTCTCGCATTGAGAGGCTTCTTTCGCACGTTGGCGCCATGACTTCTGCACAGCTTGAAGCGAAACATAAGCCCGCTGGCGGACACGCTGCCCCTTGGCTTCTTGCTGCGAGAGCATTGCGTGGTGGACCGCTTTTGGATTGGCCCGAGCTTTGGGACGTGCTGCGTTGGTATGCGCACAATCGTGGATACGACGGCAACCGGCGTTGGAGTGGCGTCGATGCCAAGCAGGATTTGGAAGATGTCGAAAAAGTCGGTAATGCGATGGCGCTTCTTGACAAGTATGGCACATCGACTATGTGCGAAACATTCTGCGCCATTAGCGGCTTGGACCCCTTGGGCAAAAAAATCTCAACAAATTTGAGCGGCAAAGACCGCCCGAAAGCAATGAACGCCGCTTTTCCGCGCGAAAACATCGAAGCGGAGGTGCGCCGAGTTCTCGAAGCGCACAAAGGTCGCCTTAAAGATTGCAATGACGAATTTATCTCCGCGCTCATGGATGACTGGCGTGCAGTGCATTGTCCTGACATCTCACTGCCGGGAAGATTTCAGGGAGGGCTGCTTTTTGGCCAGTTGGTGCCGCGTTTCGAAAACAGGATCATTGCGAGTTGTCCCATCACGTTTGAGGCTCGCTATCAGCAGGCATTGACTGCACATGGTCATGAAAACGCAAATCGCGAGGCCGCGAAGGCAGCCAAAGTCCCTGCCAAGAACTGTGCCGAGTTTCTGCGTTACCGCTGGGCGATGTTGGTTGCCAATACTCGCATAGCAACGGGCCAAGGGCGCGAGACCAGACCCCTCTCGGTGCAAGAGCGCACCGGTCTTGATAAAATCATGACGGCGCAGGGGCATATGACCCGCGCGGGATTGAAGGCTGTAGTGTGTGAGGTTGCGGGCGACCGCCCAAACAACTTGGATCAAATGTTAATGCATCCAGATGCCGAGAAGGCTCTCGTGCTTGATCCTGCGCGCAAAGCATTGAGCAAACAGCCGTGGCAGGCGGTCTTCGATTCGCTTGCCGACATAGACAAGCGGTATTTTCTGAACGTGGTTCGCAGGGGGAAGCCAGTCATGTTGCGTGATTTGGTCAACGTCGCTGGCGTTGCGGCAGAGGATGCAATCAATGAGTTTGTGGCCAAGGCGGGTAAATCCAAAAGCAAGACCAAAGCCGCGCCAGATCGTAATGTTTTGCTTGGCGAGCAACTCAGGGTGAACAAGCTCGCCGGTCGTGCGCCTTACAGCAGAGAGGTGATGCGTGCGGCAGCCGAGTTTGTTTTTTCTACAGACAAGCACCCCACAGAGGAAGGTGGGCCTTTATATAGATCCGAGGAGATACGTAAGGCGCAACTGCGGCGCGCGGTTGATGAGCAGACAAACAACCACCTTGTGCGTCACCGTTTGAAGATCCTCTCGCGTTTGCACCGAGATATTATCAATGGGTATGCCCGCGGTGATGCAGCGGCTGTTGAGCGGGTTGCAATCGAGGTTAACCGCGACTTGCGCAACCTCTCTGGCAAAACGGCCAAGGAGATCGCGTCGGACCTTGGCAAGCGTCTGGCTAATTTTAAGGGGGTGGCTGACAAGCTTGAGAAAGCTTTCGAGGGTAAAAACATTCGTGTGTCCGCGGGGTTAATCAGAAAGGCGCGCATCGCAGAGGATCTCGGCTGGCAGTGTCCCTACACGGGACAAAGCTTCGATGCTTTTGACCTGCTGCACCGAAAGGTCGACAAAGATCACATCATTCCCCGAAGCGAGCGTGGCAGTGACAGTCTCGACTCTCTCGTCATCACATTTGCCGAGGTAAACAAGATGAAGGGCAAGCGCACCGGCTTGCGCTTTGTGGAAGAGTTCAGTGGTCAGCCGGTTCCGGGAATGCCGCATCTGACTGTTCGAACACGGGCGCAATACTTGGATGCTGTCAGCAAGCTGGAATGCAGAAATGGCCATGATGACGATCGGCGGAGAAAGAAATCTCGTCGCGAGTTGATGCAGATATCCGAATACGTTGAGAAGGCCTTTACTCCACGGGATCTTACGCAGACATCACAGCTGGTGCGGTTGGGGGCACAAATGCTCGAAAGCCTCTTCATGGATGTTCCCCGCAAACCTGTGATTACATCTCTTCCGGGCAGCGTTACCGGAGCGGTGCGTAAATCATGGAAAGTGACGGGTTGTCTGGCTGTGGCTAATCCGGATGTCCTCGAGCCCGTAAATGAAAGCGAGGAAGATCAACCACGAATTCGGCCCAAGACAGAGATCCGTGGAATTACTCATCTTCATCACGCGCTTGATGCGTGTGTGTTGGTATTGGCCGATCGGTTTTTGCCGCGCAACGGCCGTTCATGGGAGTTGCTGGTCAAGCGACGTCTTTCACCTGCGGAACAAACCGAGGCAAAGGGGGTCTTTGGCAAACACATTCAGATATCTGCCGATGGTCAGATTCAATTGGCCGACTTGCCTCCATTTTTGAAAGAGCAGATCGGTAGGCGGTTGGCCGAGCGCCGCGTTATCCAGCACGTTCCCTCAGAAATGCACGGTTTGCGTGTTGAACAGAATCCTTGGCGCGTTCTCACCGTGCAAGACGGCATGGCCACGATCGCCCAGAGCACGCGAAACGAGGAAGGCATCCGTATCAAGAAGCAAAAGGCTGAAAAAGTAACCAAGCTTCTGGGGTTGGAACCTCAAGGCCACGGCAAACTCAAAGCGAACAAATCTGTTTTGGTCATTGCTGAAAACTTCGGTGTCGCACTCGATCCCGAGCCCCAGATCATACCGTTTCACAAGGTGTGGCATCGTTGGCAAGAGTTGCGTGCTCGTAACGGCGGCAAGCCTCCACGCCTTCTACGCAATGGAATGCTAATCGGCCTTGAGGGTGGGGTAGAGAAACGGCGCGGCCTGTGGCGTGTCTGCTCGGTGAAGAACAACTCCAGTGGGATTGCTTTGGATCTTTCTAAGCCTGATGAGTGCAAGGCGTCGTGGATAAATGTGCTACTGAAAAGTCTGCTTCGGGATGGCCTTATTATAGTTAAGCCTCCACTTTGCGGAGGCTAATAGAGCGCGGGGACGTTGTGTCCTTTCACATCATCAACATAGATCAGACAGGATCTGATCTGACATGCCGAGACGGCAATCTCGTCTGCTCTACTGCATCTAGTATCAAAAGCGTCCCTCTCGAGGACGTAGCCAGCATAGTTGTAACCGCATTTTCTGCAAACTTCAGCAGCGCGTTGTTTGTGGAAGCGGCCAAAGCTGGGGTGTCGGTGGTTCTGTGCGAGCGCTACAAACCGGTGGCCATACTTATGCCGGCCAGCAGGGCTACCGATACACTCCTTACGCGTGCCCAGTTTTCCCTTACCGCCAAGCAACGCGAGCAGCTTTGGAGATCTACGGTTGATGCCAAGTGTGCCAACCAGCATCACGCGGCATTGAATCTCGGTGCAAGCCGACAGCAAGCCGCTCAGCTGGATTTATGTGCTCGCGGCCATAAACCATTCAAAGAGGCTGCGTGTGCTAGGCTGTTTTGGTCACTTTTTGCCAAGATTGCTGTTCGCGGCGACTTTCGTCGCGAGCCTCGCATGCAAGGTGTCAACTCGTTGCTCAATTACGGCTACGCAATTGTGTTATCCGTGGTTCTTCGGAACCTTTTTGCTGTCGGTATAGATCCCACTTTCGGAATTGCCCATCGTGCACGCGAGCGCGCTGCTGCGCTGGCCTACGACGTGATTGAGCCTTTTCGACCATGTGTTGATGAGTTTGTTGGGCGGTGGTTGCTGCAAAATGCGGCTGCTAACACCGAGTGGAAAGTCACGTCTGAGTTCAAGCAGTGGGTAACGAGCGTGTGCAATCATCCGCTCTCATACCGGGGCGCGCGTATGCCTCTGGTTTCCGTAGTTGAGTTGACTGTGCGAAGTCTTCGCCGCGCAATTCTGACCAAGCAACCAAGCCTTTACAGGCCGTGGATATCGACAAATACAAAATGGGCTGGCTGATCGTCGCTTTCGATTTGCCAGTCGGATCCAAACCGCAGCGTAAGGCTGCCCACGATTTTCGAGAGTGGCTCAAAGATGACGGCTTTCAGATGCTCCAGTGGAGTTTATACGCGAGGGCTTGCGTGTCGCATGCGCGACACGAAACCCATGCAGCGCGTGTGCGCGCCCATATTCCTCCAGAGGGCAGTGTAAGGATGCTCTTTGTTACACGCGCCCAGTGGGAGCGAAGCTTTGTTGTCCACGGGGCACCCGCAGCGCAGATCGACCCAGAAAAACTCCCGGATCAGCTTCAGCTATGGTAATAAGCCCAACCTGCACAACAGGTTGGGCATATCGAGTTTGCTTCTGCCGTTTTTGGAATCAAGGCAAAGCCAGACAAGCAAGTTCAAGTGTCGGGAAAATAGTTTGCTTCTGCCGTTTTTGGAATCAAGGCAAAGCAACAGCTTCCCTCTCCCTGACTGCGCACACAGTTTGCTTCTGCCGTTTTTGGAATCAAGGCAAAGCGGGAGTAATGAAGTGGGCGCGGTGGCTTGGAGTTTGCTTCTGCCGTTTTTGGAATCAAGGCAAAGCCAAGGAAAGGCCTTCGACCCGACCTTCGAAAGTTTGCTTCTGCCGTTTTTGGAATCAAGGCAAAGCTAAGTAACTTGGGTGGGCTTGCTCGCGGGAAGTTTGCTTCTGCCGTTTTTGGAATCAAGGCAAAGCGGCAAGCGAAAGGTTAGAGGAGTCCCATCCAGTTTGCTTCTGCCGTTTTTGGAATCAAGGCAAAGCTACGGGTTATTTCACCCGAAAACTTACATGAGTTTGCTTCTGCCGTTTTTGGAATCAAGGCAAAGCAGCTGGCCGCGCAGGTCGCCGAACGTTTCGAGTTTGCTTCTGCCGTTTTTGGAATCAAGGCAAAGCTGGGAGCCTTTTGAGGCGTCGCTGTGCGATAGTTTGCTTCTGCCGTTTTTGGAATCAAGGCAAAGCCAATGTTTCGTTCAACACGGCGGAGGTTGCAGTTTGCTTCTGCCGTTTTTGGAATCAAGGCAAAGCGCGGAGCACGACATGCCGCCGACCAACTGCAGTTTGCTTCTGCCGTTTTTGGAATCAAGGCAAAGCGCGGTGTGCGTGGACGTGATCGACCTCTACAGTTTGCTTCTGCCGTTTTTGGAATCAAGGCAAAGCAGCGCGACTTGGTAAATCGGCCCTCGGGTGAGTTTGCTTCTGCCGTTTTTGGAATCAAGGCAAAGCCGCCGCTGCATTGGGACAAGCTCCTCGAGGAGTTTGCTTCTGCCGTTTTTGGAATCAAGGCAAAGCCGGACATTTGTCGTGCGCTTCATGTCAAGAAGTTTGCTTCTGCCGTTTTTGGAATCAAGGCAAAGCCATGGGCAACCACGAGGACCGGCTGTGCGGAGTTTGCTTCTGCCGTTTTTGGAATCAAGGCAAAGCCGCACCAATGGGAGGAGATTGGGCGCTTTTAGTTTGCTTCTGCCGTTTTTGGAATCAAGGCAAAGCAAAATAAAAAAACCGCCCGCAGCCCGCCCAAGTTTGCTTCTGCCGTTTTTGGAATCAAGGCAAAGCGCGGGCCGGCCGTGGCTGTTTAACCCCGAGAGTTTGCTTCTGCCGTTTTTGGAATCAAGGCAAAGCGAGGCGAAAGAGCCCGTAGGCTTGAGGAAGAGTTTGCTTCTGCCGTTTTTGGAATCAAGGCAAAGCCAAGCCTGGATTCAGACCTTGAAAGGCGACAGTTTGCTTCTGCCGTTTTTGGAATCAAGGCAAAGCACGCCAAGCGGCATCACTTATTCCGAGACGAGTTTGCTTCTGCCGTTTTTGGAATCAAGGCAAAGCTAAAAGCCCCGCGAATCCGCATGAATACTGAGTTTGCTTCTGCCGTTTTTGGAATCAAGGCAAAGCTACATGCGCGAATGGCTCGACAACTTCCAAGTTTGCTTCTGCCGTTTTTGGAATCAAGGCAAAGCACATATTCGGCGGCTACAACCGTCTCGGGGAGTTTGCTTCTGCCGTTTTTGGAATCAAGGCAAAGCCAAGGCCGCACCGCCCCCGGCAAGCGTGTCAGTTTGCTTCTGCCGTTTTTGGAATCAAGGCAAAGCCCAAGAAAGGATAAACACACACAAATGAAAAAGTTTGCTTCTGCCGTTTTTGGAATCAAGGCAAAGCGCGCAGGACCGGTGCCGCTTCAGGGGATGAGGAGTGGTAGAAGGGCTGAAACTTGAGTAGGAGTGTGAGTGTGGGAAGAGCTGCTGGAGGCCGATCATGTCAGGGGAAGGCAACCGGAGGCGTAGCCGTAGATGGCCTGCAGGCAATAGACCCCGCCCGAAATTGTGGTTCAGCATTGGCCGGCGCTGGGGCAGAGGGGGGCGAGTTCGCAGTGGGCGCAGTCGGGTTTGCGGGCTGAGCAGCGGCGGCGTCCGTGCCAGATGAGGAGGTGGCTCCAGAGGGTCCAGTCTTTTTGCGGGATGATTTTGACGAGGTCGCGTTCGATTTTGACGGGGTCGGAGTGTTTGGTGAGGCCGAGACGTTTGCTGAGGCGGGCGACGTGGGTGTCGACGACGATGCCGGCCTCGATGCCGTAGGCGTTGCCGAGGACGACGTTGGCGGTTTTGCGTCCGACGCCGGGGAGGACGGTGAGGGCGTCGAGCTCGCGGGGAACTTGGCCACCGTGATTTTCCACGAGGGCGGCGGAGGCGGCGCGGATGTTTTTGGCTTTGTTGCGGTAGAAGCCGGTGGAGCGGATGAGGCTTTCGATGTCTTCCTGCGGGGCGGCGGCCATGCGGGAGGCGTCGGGGTATTTTTTGAAGAGGGCGGGAGTGACCATGTTCACGCGCACGTCGGTGCATTGCGCGGAGAGGATGGTGGCGATGAGAAGCTGGTAGGGGTTGCGGAAGTGGAGCTCGCAGTGGGCGTGGGGGTAGGTGGCGCGGAGTTTTTCGAGGATGTCGAGGGCGGGAGGCTGCGTTCGCCTCGGCGAGGCGACTCTACCGGAAGCAGGTTTCGCGGCGGACCGGCGACGGGCAGGCTGGCCGGGGGATTTTTTGGTCACTGCGGCTGGCTGAGGGCGGCGAGGCGTTCTTTGGCTTGGGCAGCGTATTTGGAATCGGGGAATTTTTCGACGAGCTCGCGGTAGGCACGGAGCATTTGTTCGCGCTGCTTTTTGGCTTTGTCCGGCGCGGTGGCCTGGAGTTCCTTGATCTGTTGTTCGAGGAGTTGCGCGCCCTCCCAGAGGCCGGCGGAGGCGGCTTCGGGCACACCATCGTAGAAGGCGGAGATTTTGATGAAGTAGTCGATGGCGGCGTCGCGCTCGCCTTTGTCTTTCTGTATGTAGCCGCCGAGCAGCATGGAGTCGGCGCGGAGTTTGGATGAGGCGTTGGGGGCGCGGATGATCTGCGTGAGGAGGCCGACGGCTTCGTCGCCTTTGCCTTGCTGACGCAGGGAGGCGGCGATGCCATAGTTGGCTTCGAGCACTTTGGGCGACCAGGGGTAGAGAGCTTTGAGGTTTTCGAAGAGTTTGCCGGCGCCGGGGACGTCGCCTTCTTCTTGGGCCACACGGCCGAGACCGAAGAGGGAGATGGCTTGCGCTTCCTGGATGGCGGGAGGGGCTTTGGCGGGTTCGGTGTCGGCGGGGTTGGGGTAGTCGGCCGCAATTTTCTCGAAGACGGCTTTGGCTTTGCCTTTGTCGCCGGCTTCGAGGAGGGCGAGCCCGTAGAGGTCGAGGTCGGTGGGAGCGTACACGAGCGAGGGGTCGTAGGCTTTGTTCATCTCCTCGAGTGCGCGGGCCGGATCGCTCTCGCTGATGAAAGCGGCGCGGGCGAAGAGAACTTTGCTTTTCGCTCCGCCCGATGATTTGCCGGCGAGGTCTTCGAAGTATTTTTCGACCCCAGCGGCGTCGATGAGGCCGGCGTCGAGTTCGAGTTTCTTGGCGGTGAGGAGCGAGCGGAGGCCGAGGGCGAGGTCGGCGCTGTCGGGGTAATCCGCAGCCATTTTCTCTCCGGCGGCGAGGGAGGCGGCCATGGAGGTCTTCCATTTTTCCTGTTCTTCGGGACTGAGGGCGCCGAAGCGGCCGAGACGCTCGGCGGAGGCCCGGTGAAGGTCGGCGACTTTGAGCAGCGCTTCGGGGGCTTTGGGTGCGGCGGGGTATTTTTCGACGTATTTGCCGTAGGCGGCGACGGCGGCATCGATGTTGCCGCGGCTGGTTTCGGTCTGTCCGATGCTGTCGAAGGCGAAGTAAACTTTGTCGTCCTCGGGGTATTTTTCGACGAATTCCGTCATGAGGCGGATGACGTCGTCGGGGCGCTGGGCGGCGCCGGCGAGCTGGGCGCGCTGGAAGTAGGTGAAGGGGGCGGGCCGGCTTTGGGGATATTTTTCCGAGAGCTCGGCGAAGGTGGCGGAGCCTTCGTCCTGGCGCCCGAGAGCGATCTGGGCGGAGCCGGCGGCGTAGAGGGCGTTGGGGGCAAGATCGGTGTCGGCGTATTTTTTGGCGAATTCGAGGAGAAGGGGAATGGCGGCCTCGTTGTCACCTTTTTGCTGGGTGCCGTAAGCGATCCAGAATTCGGCTTCGCGAACTTGCGGAACTTGGGGGTATTTGGCGACGACCTCTTTGAAGGCGGCGAGGGCGTCGTCCCACTTGGCTTGTTCCTTGAAGACATTGCCGATGCCGAGTTGGGCGACAGCGGCTGTCTGGGGCGAGGGTTTGGTGGCGAGGAAGTCACGGTAGGTTTTGAGGGCACCATCGAAGTCGCCTTGCTGGGCGCGGGCGGTGGCTTCATTGACGACGCTCAGGCCGAGGAGCGGGCTTTTCGGGTAAAGGGCGGCGGCTTCTTTGAAGTAGGCGGCGGCTTTTTCCGGATTGCGCACGGCTGGGTCGGGGTGGGCGAGGTAGAGGTTGCCCATGGCAACGGGAAGGTTGGCGGCAATGGGGTCGCCTTTGTGCGCGCTTTGGAAGGCCTCATACCCGGAGGTGGCGGGTTCTGCGGCGTTCTGCAAGGCGTAAGTAAGCGTGGTGAAGTAGAGGTTGCGCTTTTTTTCATCCTCGCCGGTGAGGAGGGGTTGGACGTGCTTCATGACGACGCGGGTTTCGTCGTATTTGCCTTGTTGGAAATAAACTTCCCCGATTTTTTGCAGGGCGGCGACGGTTTGGTCGGGGCGGGCTTCGAGTTCGGTCAGCTTGCGGCGGTAACGTTCAGCCATGCGGTCGATACGATTCCGTTCGGTATCGTTACGGGCCATGATGGCGGCGCGGCGCAGGGCGGGGATGTCGTCGATTTTGGCTTTCTGGCGGGCGAGGATTTCGGACTTGGGGAGGACGTCGCGGAAGGCTTGGCGGGCGTCTTCGAGGAGGGCTTTTTTGCGGTCTTCGGGAGCAAAGGCGGCCTCGCTGAGGAGGATTTCGCCGAGTTGGAATTGGGCGGCGTTGACGACGGCGAGGTCGGTTTTCTTGTTGATGATGTCGCGCAGGAGGTCGCCGGATTTTTTGTAGAGGGCGAAGGCGGCATTTTTGTCGGCGCCCTCATCGGCGATCATCTTGCTGCCTTCGGTGGCGAAAATGAGGGCGAGGAGGTTCTGGCTTTCGACGATGCTGGCGCTGCCGGGAAAGCTCTTGATGTTTTTCTCGAGCATCGATTTGGCGGCGGCGTAATCCCCGATCTGAAACGAGGCGACCGCGCTGCTGTAGTTGGCGGATTCGACTTCGGAAGAGCGGGGGAATTTCTGCACGAATTCGGCGAATTTTTTGACGGCCTGCTCGTAGGTGCTTTTGCGTTTGGGGTCGTCGGTTTTGAGGGAGGCGGCGAGGGCGGAGAGAGCTTGGGGTTCGAGCAAATCGGCCAGTTCATTTATCTCCGGGCCGACCTTGGGGCCGTCGCGGAATTTTTTGATCAGGTCCAAGCTTTTCTGATTTTCGCCAGTGAGGAAGTAGGCAAAGGCCAGCTGGATCTGGGCGTTGGGGACGATGGGCGAGGTGGGGTAATTTTTGAGGAGGTTTTCGTAGGCCGTGACGGCAGCGGGGTAATCGCCGGAGATGTATATGTTGTTGGCGGCCTCGAAGGCTTGCTGGGGTGTCTCTTGGGCCAGCGAATGGGCGGGGAGGAGCGAGCAGAAAATGAACCCGATAAGCAGGAAAGCTGGGGCGGTTGGCAATTTCATGGCCTTCCAGAATAACCGATTGGCCCGCGGAGGGAAAGTCCCCGTGAGAAGCAATCTTCAAGTGGCTGTCGGCGAGGCAGGGGTCGTCTAACTCAAGCCGCGGAGCCGGCGCAGTATCGAGAACAGGTCGTCCAAGATCGCGTATAGGCAGGGGATAAGCACCAATGTGATCAGCGTGGCAAAAGTGAGTCCCCAGACAATGGCTTGGGCCATGGGGGCGAGGAACTGTTCCTGACCAGTACTGAAAAAGGCCAGATTGAAAAGACCGACCACGGTGGTGGCGGTGGTCAGAAAAATGGGGCGGAATCGCGTACAACCGCTGACGAGGATGGAGTGCCAGCGCACGCGCGGGGTCAGAGGACGCCCTTGGCGGAACCGGTTGATGAAATCCACGAAAACGACCGAGTTGTTCACAACAATGCCGGCCAGAGCGATGGTTCCCATGACCGACATCAGACCCATCGGCAGGCCCTGAAAAAGTAGTCCGAGCACAACCCCGACCAAGCCGAAGGGAATCACGGCCATGATGACAAAAGGTTGGAGGAACGAGTTCGTGATGGTGGCCAGAAGTGCGTAGATCAGGAAGAGGGCGACGAAAGCGGCAAACTTCATCGCGGCGAGGCTGCGCTCGGTGTCCTCGTTTTCCCCGGCGAGGTCGATGGTCAGCTGGGGATGTGCGGCGAGCAGTTCCGGCAGCCACTGGCGGATGAGGTTGTTGGTCTCGTTGGAGGTGGTGACCCGCGAGTCCACATCGGCCGAGACGGTGATGATGCGTTCCTGGTTGAGGCGTTTGACGCGGGGGGTTCCGCTGACCAGTTCGACGCGGGCGAGGCTGGCCAGATCGACCATACCTTGGGGGCCTTTGATGATGAGGTTGCGCACCACCTCGGGGTCGTGGCTGTAGCGTTCATCCATTTTTACGCGGACGATCACTTCATCATTCCCCCAACGCAGGCGCGAGGCTTCAAGGCCCCGGAAGGCGCCGAGGATGTTGCGGCCGATTACAGCGGTATCCAAGCCGACCCGCGCGGCGCGATCCTCATCGAGGCGGACGCGGAACTCCGTTTTTCCCTTGGGAAAATCGTTGGCGATATTCACCAGGCCCGGCAATTCGCCGAGGCGCTGCTCGACTTCCCGGGCGGCGGACTTGAGCTCCTCGAAATTGGCACCGCGGATTTCGATGTTCACGGCGCGGCCGACGGGCGGGCCGCCTTCTTCTTTCTTGGCCGAGGCGGTGATGAGTTCGGGAAAGGCCGTCAGCACGTTGCGCAGGTCGTGTTCGATAACGGAGGGTTTCCGGCAGTCCGGACTTTGTTCGTCGATGTCGACAATGATCATCGCGAGGTTGCTGCCGTATTCGAGGAATTGATCGGTCGGGTCGAACATGGCGCCGATGCGCGTGATCACGGCTACCAGATCGCCGGCGGGCAGGGCATCGACGATCTGTGCCTCCACGCGGGCGGCGACATCGGAGGTCTGGTCCAGCGTGTAGTCGGCGGGCAGTTCCATTTTCACGTTGATGGTGTCGGCAAAGTCCGTGGCAAAGAGACGGAACGGCACGACTCCGGCGGCTACCAGCGTTCCGACAAAGATCAGTGCCGCCATGAATCCTCCCACCACGAGGTAGCGGGCGCGCAGGCAGAGGTTGAGCAGGTGGACGTAGATTTCCACGGTGCGGTTCACGCCGCGATCGACGGCCTCGCGCAATTCCTCGTAGGTGAGGCCGGCCTCGTAGCGGAGCCGGCGCAGTCCGCGCGGCTTGTCCGCCGCGGCGCTGGCGCGCCGCGCCGCCGCCGAGCGGATCGGACGGAGGAAGTCGGACATATGGGAGGGGAGGACGAGAAAGGCCTGCGCGAGGGAGAAGCAGAGCGTCGAGATCACCACCACCGGCACGACCGCGAGAAATTTCCCGATGATACCTTCGCCCCAGATCAGGGGCAGGAAGGCGGCCACGGTGGTGCTCACGCTGCCAAAGACCGGCCAAATGACCTCCCGAGCCCCCCGCACGGCGGCTTCCGTCGCGCTCTCGCCGGCTGCGTAGTGGCGGTAAACATTTTCCCCGGTCACGATGGCATCGTCCACCACCATGCCCAAAGCCATGATCATGCCGAACAGCGAGAGCATGTTGATGGAAAATCCCCCGAGGTAGAGGACAAGGAAGGTGCCGGCGAAGGAGAACGGGATGCCGAAGGCAACCAGCAGCGCCAGCCGCCAATCGAGAAAGAGCAAAAGCAGGACGGTGACGAGGAGGAGCGACTGGATGCCGTTCTTCATCACCGTCTCGATGCGGGTGTTGATGTATTTGGTGGAATCGCTGACGACCTGCGTTTCGATTTCCGGCGGCAGGGTGGCGGTCTCGGCGGCAAAGACGCGCCGGGCTTGGCGGACGGTTTCGATGACATCGGTGCCGCGTTTCTTAATGATCGTGTAGGTGACGGCGGGCCGGAGGTTGGTGCGTCCGTAGGTGCGGGCTTCCTCGGTGGTTTCCTTGACGGTGGCGATGTCGCGGATTTTCACCGTGCGTCCGTCGGGGCGCTTCATGACGGGCAGGTCTTCGAGTTGCGAGGCTTCGGTGATTTCGCCGAGGAGGCGGACAACGCGTTGACCGCCCAGGGCGTCGATGCGGCCGCCGACGACGTTGACGTTTTTCGCGGCCACGGTGTCCATGACCTCGGCGAATGAGAGGTTGGCAAGGCGCAGCTTGTAGGGATCGATCTCGACCCAGACCTCGCGGCGTTCGAGGCCGTCCACCAGTACCTTCGAAACGCCCGACACGAGCTTCAACTTTCGTTCGATCTCGTCGAGCACGGAGCGTATTTTCCGCACGTCGAATCCCGGCGGATAAGACACCGTGAAGGTGACGAGCGGGAAGGGAATGTCGAACTCCTCGATGATCGGCGGCTCCGCTGACCGGGGGAGATCGGCTTTGGCTTTGTCCACCGCTTGGCGGACTTCGTTGAGGACGGGCTGGATGTCTTCGATGTTGGCTTCGGCCTCGATGAAGATGTTCGAAAAATTATCCTGCGATATGGAGCGGATTTCCTTGATGCCCTTCACATTGCCCAGCTCTTCCTCGAGCGGAACGGTGATGGTGCGTTCGATGTCCTCGGGCGCGCCGGTGGTGGGGTCGAGGGTGGTGATCTGGATGAAGTTCGTGCTGACGTCGGGAAAGAGGTCGCGCTGCAGCTGTGTGAAGGCGGCGTAGTAGCCGGCAAAGATCACGACCAGCGTGAAAATATTGACCGCCACGCGGTTGTTCACGCTCCACGACGCCATGCTCATGCCGCCAATGTAGTCGCCGCCGCGCGCGGCGGCAACGGCGCGCGCGGCGGAGCTTTCCTCGGGCCGAACTGTTCCCTATAATGCAGCGCTTATGACCGATTTGCCGGAAAAGCTGCAGGAGGGACGCCGAAGCGGTGCTTTGTTGGAGTCGGCGCAGACCAATATCGAGGCTTTGTTGGCCTCGCAACCGGCGGAGTTCGAGCGCCAGAGCATCGAAGAGTTGGTGGCGTCGGGGGATTGGCCGGAGTTGAACAACCGCTTTTTCCGCACGCTGGCGTTCGGCACCGGCGGATTGCGCGGCAAAACGATCGGCGCGGTGTTGACGAGGGCCGAGCGGGGCACACCACAGGCGATGGGGCGTCCGCAG
Source organism: Chthoniobacterales bacterium (assembly GCA_044343805.1). GTDB lineage: Bacteria > Verrucomicrobiota > Verrucomicrobiia > Chthoniobacterales > JACTMZ01 > JACTMZ01. Next base: position 16,281 of record JBIJDZ010000026.1, read on the forward strand.
TTTCCCTGCACCGGCACCAACGCGATGAATTACTTCAACATCAGCCGGGCCACGCAGGGGTTGGTCGCCTACGTGAAGGAGCACGCGCAGCGCGTGCAGTTGCCCCGCCGTCCCCGCATCTGCATCAGCTACGATACGCGGTATTTTTCCCGCGAGTTTGCCGATCTGACGGCCCGGGTGATCACAGAGCTGGGCTGCGATGCTTATGTTTTTGCCGAGCCGCGACCGACCCCGGAGCTGAGTTTTGCCGTGCGCCAATGCGGGGCCCAGGCCGGGATCAACATCACGGCCAGCCACAATCCGCCGGCCTACAACGGTTATAAAGTGTATTTCGAGGATGGCGGCCAAGTCGTCGAACCCCATGCCTCGGGCATCATTGCCAAAGTGAACGAGGTCAAGAGCGTCCATTACGAGCCGGTGCCCCCGGACGAGTGGGGCGAGCGGGTGACGTTGGGGCCGGAAATGGACGAGGCATATCTCGAGCGACTGGAAACGGTGGTGCTCGACCGGGCTATGGTGGCGCGGGAAAAGGATTTCAAAATTGTCTATTCGCCACTGCACGGGGTGGGTGCGTCGATCGTTATGCCGCTGCTCCAGCGCCTGGGTTTCAACGTGACGGCGGTGCCGGAGCAGCTCGTGCCGGACAGCCGTTTTCCCACCGTGGAATCGCCCAATCCGGAAAATGCGGAGGCGTTGTCCATGGCGATCGCCTTGGCTGACCGGATGGGGGCGGACTTGGTGATGGCGACCGATCCCGACGACGACCGGATGGGGGTGGCCGTGCGCAATCGCGCAGGGCGCATGGAGTTGCTGACCGGCAACCAGATCGGGTCGATGCTGGCGTTTTACCGGGCGCAGCGCATGTTCGATACGGGACTTCTCGACGAGGCCAACAAAGCGCGCGGCGTCATCATCAAGACGTACGTCACGACCGATTTGCAAAAAGCCGTGGCGGAGCATTTCGGTCTGCGGTGCGTGGAGACTTTGACGGGGTTCAAATACAATGCGGCCAAGTTGCGCCAATATGAGGAAGCCATACCGCCGTCGCTGCGTGCCGGCTATGCGCAACTGCCGGAAGAGAAAACGCGGGCGCTCCGGCTCGAGCATTCGTCCCTGCTCGTGATGGGCGGCGAGGAAAGTTATGGCTACACCCTCTCCGACTTCACCCGCGACAAGGATGCCAACGCGGCCGCGGCCGGCTTTGCCGAGGTAGTGGCTTACGCCCGGTCCCGCGGCATGACGGCGGTCGAATACCTCGAGGAAATTTTCGCCACGCTGGGCGTCTATCTGGAGCGCGGCGAATCTTTGGTTTTCGAGGGTGCGGAAGGGGCCGCGCTGATTACCAAACTGGCCGACTCTTACGCCGGAGATCCGCCGCCGGAGATCGACGGTTCACGGGTCGTGCGGGTAGAAAATTTCGCCCGAGACATCATCCACGACGTCGAGGGCGAGCGCATTCCGGCCGAGGCGATGATCATTTTCTCGCTGGCCGATGGACGCCGCACCGCCGTGAGGCCAAGCGGCACCGAACCCAAGATCAAATATTACATGTTCGGCATGGAGAAGCCGCCGTCCGGCCATAAGATGTCGGCCACTGATGTGGCGGCGGCGCGCGCGCGGGTATCGGTGTCGTTGGACAAAATGTGGGATTGGCTGCACAGTGATGCCCAGCGCCGGGCGGCGTCTTGATCTGAAATCGTGAAAAGCTTTCTCCAATTTCTTCTTTTTGTCTTGTTGATCACGCTGGCTTTGGCCGGACTTTACTCGTGGAAAAGCGACCAATTTGAAGAGGGTCGTCCGCCGCTGTCCCCGGACGCCGCAGCGCTCCCCAGCGTGAAGCCGGCCCTCAGCAGTGCTTCGATCCCGGGTTTGGCCGCTCTGGATGAGGAGTTCACCAAGGTGGCCGAGGCGGTGGTACCATCCGTCGTGAGCATCGCGGCGCGTCGCGGCGCAACCGTGGATCCACGCGAAGAATTGCTGCGGCAGTTTTTCGGTCTGGGCCGTCCCCCGCAAATGGAAAGTGTCCCGCAGGGGACAGGCGTGATTGTTTCCGCCGAAGGGCACCTGGTGACGAACCTGCATGTGATCGAAGGGGCGTCGGAAATTCTGGTGAGCTTGAGCGACGGCCGTCGCTTGCCGGCCAAGGTGCTGGGGTTCGACGCGATGTCCGACATCGCCATTTTGCGGATTGAAGCCGACGGGCTGCGACCGCTGGCTTTTGCGGACTCCGAGAAAGTGCGCGTGGGGCAGCTTGTTTTCGCCGTCGGGAATCCCTTCGGGCTGCAGGAGACGATTACGCAGGGGATCATCAGTGCTCGTGAGCGGCTTTTTTCCAGCGAGTCGGTGAACGAGTTTTTCCAGACGGACGCCGCCATCAATCCGGGCAATTCGGGTGGTCCGCTGGTCAATATCCGCGGGGAAATTGTCGGCATCAATAACTTCATCTACTCGCAATCGGGGGGCAGCCAAGGCATCGGGTTTTCCATTCCGGCGAACTCTGTGCGGCGCGTGCTCGAGCAGATTCTGGAGTATGGCCGGGTGCTGCGTCCTTATCTCGGTGTGGTCTTGAAGCCCCTCGACAGCTCGCTGGCCTCGTCTCTCGGTTTGCCGGACGCCCGCGGTGCGCTGGTCGAAGCGGTGATGCCGGGATCGCCGGCGGCGCTGGGAGGTATCCGGGCGGGTGACGTGATCCGGAAATTCAATGGTCGCGAAGTCCGGGATTTCAACGAATTGCGCAAGCGCGTGGCCGAAACGCCGGTTGACACCGAGGTGACGGCAGAGTTGGTGCGCGAGGGCGACACGGTCAGCGTGCCCATCCGCATCGTCGAGCAGCAACGGCGCGATGTGCCGGGGTTACCAGTGCCGCCCACGGGAAATGTTTTACCCGCTCCGGCTGTCCCCTCCGCTCCGGCTTTGCCGGAGGAGCGCAGCGCCTTGGCCGGAGTCTCGGTGCGTCCTGTCACGCCCGCGCTGATCCGGCGCTTTCGTCTTCCCGAAAACATCGCGGGCGTGGTCGTGCAGGAAATCGAGCCGAATGCACCGGCGGCGGGCGTTCTCCAAGCGGGCGATGCGATCGAGCAGGTGAACGATTTACCGATCAGCTCCGCCGAGGACTTCGTGCGGGCGGCGGCGGCACTGCAACCGGGTGAGCGGGCGATTTTGTTGTTGTCGCGGGGGCCGGTGCGTTCTTTCGAGGTGGTGGGACCATGAGACGGATTGCTCCTGCCGTTGACTTGTAACAGGTGATGACCTCATTCTTATCGATTCGATGAAAGTCCCCGTAGGCACAACTTTTGTGGTGGCTGCCAGCCTGTTAGGGGTGGCGGCGGTGGCGCAACTTGTCGCGGTCTTGATTTATTTCGGTCCGGGATTTGCTGGGCGTGCGACAACTGCTCCGGAATCTGCGCCTGTCGGGCCAACGACGGTGGAGGTTGCGGTAACCGAACCGGCGGTGGAGGAGGAGAAAACTCCCGCAGCTGATCTGGATGGCGCGGAGCAACAGGAACGTTTGGCTGAGCTGATGAAAGAGATCGAGTTGCTCGAAGGAGGGTCTTCTCCGGCGGCCGCGTTGGTTCCGCTGGAGGAAGCTCTAACATTGCAGCCCCGCAATCCGGACATCCTCGCACGGGCGGCAAGTTTGCATGAGCGGCTCGGGCAGAGCGAAATGGCCCAAAGCCTCTGGAAGAACTTGTTGGATCTCGGGCCCGAGGCCGGACGTTTTCTCGAGGTGGCGGAGATTCGCCTGCGCTTGCTGCGTCAAGAGAACATGGTGCCGAGCGGCTCGGCTGCCCTGCGTGATCAAGTAGGGTTGCAACCCGGGTCCATGCTCGGGGTGGTGGATTTGAAATTGAACGAAAACGACAAGGGTAATGTGCCGGTGAAAGATTTGCGTCTGGCGGTGAAATCCCGCCCCGGCGAAAAGATCGACGGTCGTGAGGTGCGAATCAATGTGACCTTCTACGAGAAATTCGAAGGCGAAATTGTGCCGACTTCGAGTCGCGTGCAGTCGATGTGGTTCACCACGCCGGTGGACTGGTTGGATGACGGCATCGAGATTCTCGAGGTGAAATACGAAGTGCCCATGATCGGTCGGGATGGAGGTCCGCCCCCGAACTATTACGGCTACATGGTGAATATCTACTACCGGGGCCAGTTGCAGGAGACGCGTGCCGATCCGGTGGATCTGCAGGATCTCTTCCCACCCCCTTTGAGCGAGCTGCCCGGGGCGCCATAGCCTGCTGATAAAAAAGACCAACCCATGAAAATACTGCTGGTTGATGATGAAACACACGTGTTGGCGGCCTGGCGGGAGGTATTGGAGTCGGCGGGACGCTGTGAGGTGAGGACGGCGTCCTCCGGCCACGAGGCCCTCGAGGTTTCGCGAGCATGGGGCGGCGTGAATGTGCTGGTAACCGATGTGGTGATGGAGCCGATGGATGGGTTCACCCTGCGTGACCAGTTGCAGGCGGATTTTCCCGCGGTGCGGACGGTCTTTGTGAGCGGTTATGATCTTTCGGGTTACGAGGATCGTTTGGCCGGCGCTGCCGTGGTGGCCAAACCGGCCGATGCGCAACGATTGATGGCTGCGGCGGGACTTCTCGGGGGTCCAGCCATCGGTGCCATGCTTGGTTCCTACTACGTGCAGGATTTCCTCGGGCGTAAGGGAGGAGTTCTCGATTACCTGGCTTGGCAGCAAAGCACATCGCGTCACGTTATCCTGCATGTTCTCGATGCCGAAAAGGCGGAGGATGCGGCCGAGAGGGAGCATTTTCTCGCGGACGCCCGCGCCAAAGCCGCCGTGACCCATCCGTATCTGCTGGCGGTGCACGAAGCGGGAGAGGTCGAAGGACGACCGTTCTACAGTTCTGATTTTGTGCCCGGTCACACCTTGTCGGCTTATGCGGATGCGGGGCACAAGCTGGATGACCGGGTGCTTTTCAGCGCGTTGCGCACGGCGGCAGAGGTGTCGGAGCATTTTAAGAAACAGAATCTGGGCCGGCGCGAGATCGGGGCGTCCGACATCCTGCTTGATGGATCGATGCGGCCGCGGTTGGCCAATGTCGCCCGAGCCGGCGCGCCCGGGGAAATCAATGAAGCCGCCGAGGTGCGGAGTTTTGCCGGTGCGGTTGAACAACTGGCCACACCTGGCAGCGCGGTGGCAGTAGCCGTCGACAGACTCATCAAGAACGAGGGGTCCGATTGGTCGTCGGTGCTCAAGTTTGCGGCGTCGGCGGCGCCGGCTCTCGCGCCGAAAAATGCGGCCAAACTCTCGGCCCGCAGTGAAAAGACCAAGCAAATTATCCGGCAATCCAAAGATCAGCAAAAGAAGCGCCTGCTCATCACGGCGGGCATGTCGTTGCTGCTCTTGCTTACGGCAATTTATGCCCTGTTCAATCTCTTCGGCAACAAATCGGCCCGGGGCGTGTCGACCAAGCTGGTCAAGATTCCGGCCGGTGAGTTCATTTACCAAGACGGCCAGAAAGTGACCCTGCCGGATTTTTGGATCGACGAGCACGAGGTGTCCATCGCCGACTACAAAGAGTTCCTCGACTTTCTCGAAGCCAATCCCGGCGCGGCGGAAAAATTCGCCCACCCCGACATGCCTGAGGGCAAATCGCATTACCCTTTGGATTGGGAAGACAAAAAGGAACTTGATCCTCCGGCGTGGGGCTACTACCGGAGCGCACTCAAAGGAATGTACAAGAAACTCTTTCCGCTGACGGTTGACTCGCCTGTGTTCAACGTCGACTGGTACGATGCGTATGCCTACGCGAAATGGAAGGGCCGGCGCCTGCCAACCGAGCAAGAATGGGAGAAAGCCGCCCGTGGCACCGACGGCCGCAAATATCCCTGGGGCAACGAGGAAGACCCGAAGCGGGTGAATAGCGGGCGCGATTTCAAACCCAACCCCAAAGAAGGCGGAGAGATCGATGGCCACAAACGCTGGTCCCGGATAGACAAACCGTCGGGCGATATCAGCCCTTACCGTGTCCGGAACATGGCGGGCAACGTCTCCGAGTGGACGGCGTCGATGGCACCTGCCGAAGATGGGATGGGCGGAGAAGTTCCGGTGGTTCGCGGTGGCAACTGGACCAACCCGGAGCATCACCTCACGCGCCGTCGGGCGATTCTCGACCCGCTCCAGCAACAGGATGCCCTGGGCTTCCGCACCGTTTCGGACAAACCTTGAAAACGATGTCACGACCATCTTTCCCGTTCTGGCGGATGCTGCCTGGCTTGGTGGCGAGCCTTCTTTTTTTCGGGCTGTGGGTTGAGCAGGCCGACGCGCAAGTGCGAGTGGATGTCAGCTTCAAGCGAAAGCTTTACGTTCTATACGAGCCGCTGATCGCAACAGTGACCATCAACAACCTGAGCGGTCGTCCGCTGCTGCTTGACAACTCGGACCATCATCGTTGGTTCGGCTTCAATATCGAAGCGGCGGATGGGCGCATCATTCCACCGATCAACCCCGACTATGCCCTCGCTCCGGCCGCCGTCGGCCCCGGCGAAAAACTTTCCCGCGCCGTCAACCTCACGCCACTTTTCCCGCTGCACGAATTCGGGCTCTATCGCATCAAAGCGTCGGTTTACGTCACGGAGTTCGGCCGGTATTTCAGTTCGCCGCCCTTGGCGGTGGAGATCACCGAGGGACGCCCGATCTGGCAGGAGATCGTGGGCGTGCCCGGCACCGATGGCAAACCCGAGTTGCGCACGATTACCCTGCTCTCCCACAAACTGTCGCGCACCACGAGACTCTACGTGCGCATTGAAAACCGCGAAAAAGGAAACGTTTTCGCTACGCACCAACTCGGACAATTCCTCACCTTTGGCCGCCCCGAAGTGATGATTGATGCGAATAACCAGATTCACATTCTCCAGAACAGCTCGCCCAAACAATATATCTACAGCCACTTGGGCCTCGGAGGTGAGGTTTTCACCCGGCAAGCCTACACCGAGATGGGCAAGTCGCGCCCCACTCTGGCCAAACAAGCCGGCGGATCGGTTGCGGTCATAGGAGGTCGCCCATTCACACCCGGCGAAGAGGATGCGATCGAGGAGGATGCTGACAAAGCCGGTGATCGTCCCGTTCCGATGCCCGGATCATGAGCTAGGCAGCCCGGCCGAAAAGCCTTGCCTCTGCTGAGTCGGACCGTTAGCTTCCCCGCCCTCCTCAATCACTTTCCCATGCCTGCCAAAAAGAAAAAAAATTCTCCCAAACCCGCCAAAAAAGCGGTGAAGAAAAAGCCTGCCGCCAAAAAAGTGGCGGTTTCCAAAAAGAAACCCGCCACGAAGGTTGCTCCGAAGAAAGCTGCTAAAAAGCCCGAGGCCAAGAAACCGGTTGCCCCGAAGAAGCCTGCCAAATCATCCAAAACGCTCCCCAAAAAGAAAGTTTCTCTGGGCAAGACGGGTGCCATCAAACCTGTTGGCACGCGTGAATTACTCGCTTTCGGGCAACCGGTGGAAAAGACCCGCCGCTTGAACCCGTGGCTCAAAAAACAGCATATGCGCTTGCTCGCTCTCAAGGACACATTGCTTGATTCGATGACCGGAGTGGCCCGTGACAATCTGCGGACGGGGCACGATGCCCATGAAGCCTCGGCCCATGGCCTGCACCAAGCCGATGCCGGCAGCGATTCTTACGACCGTGATTTCGCGCTTAATCTCCTCTCACAGGAGCAAGACGCGCTTTTTGAGATTGACGAGGCCTTGAAGCGCCTTACCAAAGGAACCTACGGGGTGTGCGAAATGAGCGGCAAGTCGATTCCCAAGGCCCGCCTGGAAGCGCGTCCTTTCGCCCGCTTCACGGTCGAATGCCAAAACGAGATCGAGCGCAAAAACCGCTTCAGCCGCATCCGCCAGCCTGTCACCCGCCTTTTTGAAACCACTGACGACGAGTCCTCCGAGGAATCCGACGAGGAATCCGGCAACGAAAGCAAGGAGTAACCATTATGGCCCAGGAAATCATCACCCTCGAGTGCACCGAGGCAGCTGCCGAAGGCAAACCTGTCTCGCGCTACATGAGCACCCGCAACAAAAAAAGCCCGCGCACCCCGAGCCGGCTGGAGAAAAAGAAATACAATCCGCACCTCCGTCGCCACACGCTGCATCGCGAAACGAAATAGACCACCATGCAACCGAAGACACCCAAACGCCGCGCCGCCATGCGTCGGGCCAATCGCCCCATGCCGCGCCGCCGCATCGATCTGCAGATCGATGCTATCGACTATAAAAATCCGGAACTCCTGAAGCGTTTTGTCACGGAGAGCGGCAAAATTCTCCCGCGCCGTCTCACCGGCGTGCCCGCGCATTTGCATCGCCGCATTACGCGTGCGATCAAGCGCGCCCGTTCTGTCCTGCTCCTTCGTTAGTTTCTCGGGCTGGCGGGTTGTCCGGTTTGGACGACTTGCTTCCGTTGTTACTTCCGCTTTTCGGCAGGATGCGGGGACGCCATTGCGGCTCGGATAGTTTTCCGTCCGAGACGTATTCAAAGAGCTTGCTCACCGGATAGAGGATGAGGCCCGGCACGCCTTGTGCGTTGATGCGCACGCCGAAGTCCATCCGATCCTCGAGAAAATACAGCGAGCCTTGGCCGATCATGCTGAAGCCTTGGCCGATCACGTCGAGGTTGTCCGTGCGGATCTCCCCGTTGCCCACGCGGAAGTCACAGGTGGCTTTGCGGGCGGTTTGGTAGCCGGCGCCGGGAATGATCGTGTCGAGAATGACCGAGAGCGGTCCGAGCACGGGAATGGCGAAGACGTTGCCGTTTTCCACGATGAGGTTGCCGCCGCCGCTCATGGCCCGCGCATTTCCCGGGACGAAGCTGAAATCGTAGTTGCCGCTGACGACACCTTTGGAGTCCTTGTAATCGAAATACAAGCGGGTGAGGGTCTCGAAATTCACCTTGGATAAGTTCACGCTCATTTTTTGCCGGGCATTCGGCTGCCCGGTGGCGATATCGGCCTTGAGTCGGGTGGTGCCGCCGTAAAGCTTCGCCGAAGGGATATCGACCTTGATCGTGCGCCCGGCAAACTCGAGGGATCCGCTGGTTGTTCCGAAATTCAGCGTGCGTTCGAGCAGATCGTAATCGAGGCCTTGCGGCGCGGTGAAATCGGCCTGCAGTTTTGTCAGCATCGGATCTTTCAGTCCAATGACGCCGCTCACCTTCACCTCGGGCGGTGCTTTGAACCGGTAAGGTTTGGTCTCGCGGGCGACCTTGGGGTCGGCCCACTGCAGGACATTGAACGGATTCATGGTGCTGCGAATTTCTTCCAACCGCACTTGGTTGCGCCCGAAGTCGTAAGTGAACGATCCGCTCCCGGTGCCCTCGGGGCGCATGACGTTGATCTGGGCAAAGGTGAGGGCCAAACTCTCGAAACTCAGGACGGCTGAGGCGTTATCCAAGGTGGAGTCGTGGATGGAAGTTTTGCCCAGCTTGAGCTGACCTTTGGCCGTCAGTTGTTTGGGGTCAAGTTTCGGGCCGGCAGCTTCGAATTTGATGTCGGGCGGCTCAATGAACTTAAGCTCCATTTTGGCCAAACCTGCCTGCACTTTTTCATCGAGCAAGGCGGCCAAAGGGAGGGGGTCGGCCTGGGCATGAACGCGCAGGCGGACGTCATTCTGCTTGATGATCAAATCCGATCGGATCGTGCCCGTAGGCAATTGGAGGATGACATCGCTGGCGTAGAAATCACCGTTGCGCCAGGAGAAGCCGCCGGAGAGACCGTGGAACTCGGTGTTGCGCAGGGCGAAGGGGCCGCATTCCAGAGTTCCGAGCGCCTGCACGTGGCGCGGTTCGCCCGCACTCGTCTCCACCGTGGCCTCGAAAATCGGCGGATAGTTGAAGGCCAACTCGGTCCACGGACTTTCGGGAAGGAGCTGCTCGAGCCAAGGAGCCGGATCGAGACTCGATCGCACGTCGCCCCGGCTCTCGCCGGTGGCGAGATTCCAGCGCCCCGAGGCCGTGAAGGCTCCGGCATTCTCCCCGCGGGCGGAGAGCAGAGACAAGTCGAGAACCTGCCGCGCGTAGGTGGCCTCGAGTCGGATGTCCCGCAGCCGGATATTGCCGTAAGTTCCGCGTGGAGCTTGCAGGCGGATGCGGGGCAACTGCAAGGCGGAGGCGTTGCCTGATTGGGCGGTGAATTCGAGTTCAAGCACGGGGGCGATCGTGCCGAAGTCGATCTCTTCCAATACCTCCATGGCCTTGGCGATCTCCGGGGGAAGAAGGTTGGAGCTGGGTGCATTGTTGTTTTCCCCCCGCAAAGCGACTTGTCCGCTGGCCATCACGTCGATGCCTTGCAGGTTGAAACGGGCCAAGGGAACGCTCACGACCCCATCCGCCAACATGAGGCGGGCCCGGGCTCGTGTCAGCCGCACGCTCCGCACCACGCCGTCGCCGGTGGATACCGGCAGGTAAAGCTGCGCGCCGCGCAGGTCCAGCGCGGTCAAATCGACAACCCCGCGCGCCAGCCGGCGCCAATCGAGCGAGACGGCCACGCGATCGACTTTGACCTCGTTATTGTCCGGCAGGTTGGCCGCCCGCATTTCGACGCCGTCCAACACCAGCCCCTCGAGCAAGCTCAGGCGCATGCGGGAGAA
>JBIJDZ010000027.1:0-26812 GCA_044343805.1 Chthoniobacterales bacterium
CACACCGCGTGAAGCATCTCAGATCATTTCTGTTTGGTATAATTCTTATGTCGGCAGTGGTGATTTCCTTGCTGCTGCTGTTTCCATTTCCCGCAGGCGGGTTGTTTCCTGATCAGATATTCAATTTTGCTGAAGGGTGGTTGTGGACGAGCGTTGCACTCGTGTTTGCATTACAGGCTAACCGTGAAACAAATAAATATCAGAAATTGGCTGCTCTTGGGTCTCTTGCGTTTTTCGCATTCGGAGTGTCAGACTTCATCGAGTTTACAACCGGAGCATGGTATCGTCCGTGGTCGCTCTTTGTAATGAAGGCGTTATGTATCTTCGGGTTTCTATTTCTTCTTCGACAGTATTCAATCGCTAAGCATCATAAAAAAAATTGGCCAAACAGGCCAGTGCACCTAATCCCGGACCCTCGGACGCAGAAAGAAAGCGAGATGCGCTGACTGTGGATGTTCTGAAGAAAGGAGAACGGCAACACAGGTGTCTTACATTCGAGAGGTCTACAAGACGGTCGGAGATATCCGGTTGACTCTGGATGTTTTCCACCCGGAGAAGCGTCATGGAGTTCACGAACTATCTTGTATGGTCTTCTTTCACGGTGGGGCATTGAACTATGGCAGCCCCAGTCAGTTTCATCCACAGTGCAATTACTTTTTGTCACGAGGCATGGTCGCGGTGTCCGTGGAGTACGGTTTGGCGGAACGTCACGGCACAGCCCCTTACGAATGCGGCGCGGGCGGGCGAAATCGCCGTTGCCTATGAACTTCTCTACGAACTCAGGGATGATCGGGCGCGAGAACCCGTACCGGCCGTGCTGACGTGCGTAGATCTTGGGTAGTGATTTCCAAGAGTGCGTCGAAATGCGAATCCAAGCACAGTCACTGAGAAGGGGGCGTTGCCGTCGGGCTGCTCCGTCCTGTGGGCTAACTACGGCAGGCTATCTCTGCTGGGTCGGCTCTCGTGACCGCTGCTTACACAACCGATACTTTTTTTCACAACCTCTTAGGGCTGGGCGGATGCTGTTGCGAGTACGAGGGTTTTTTCGGGAAATTCGAAGTCCTCGATTTTGCCGCGCGAGTTGCTGGACATCGCGGCAACGGCACGGTGGCCGTTGCCAAACACAATCACCACATCCTGCAATCGTTTATCCCCGTTCTCCCACTTAGGCGAAATAGGGAAAGACACGGTTTCCCCGATCATATTTTTCCAGACTGCGGGCAAAGAAACGTATTCCCTGCGGTTGGCCGCTTCCGCCCGCGGAGGCTGGTCAAAACTCTGCAACAGCTTGCCGTCCTTGTCATAGTAGTAGGCTCGGACATAAAAACCGCCGGATTCGGCGCCTTCCTCCACCATGAGGGAGACCTCCACCACGTTGATGCCCTCTTTCCACCCTCCATCACACCAAATGTTGGTGCGGTGCGGGGTACGACGAGCTTGACGGATGGCCAGCTTCACTTCCTTCGCCTGCTCGGCGGTATCGGCTGACGGAGCCATTTCCCAGGAAAATTGACTGGGATCCAAATCGGGCTTCGGGTAACTGATGTAGGTGGCCTGCTCACCCCTGCCCAAGCGGACGAGGAAATCAGACCAGCGGTTATCCCCCGTCGCAATCGAAGGTGGAACCGGGAAAAAAATTTCGTAGGTATTGCCCTTTTCCAGCTTCCTCGGCAGGGACTGATAATCTGAGGTTCCTCCACCTTTGGTTTGCAAACGGGGCACCCTGTCGAAGCGATAAAGCAATTTTTTACCGGCATCAAAAAAACCGGCCTGCAGTGGGGGCGATCCTTCAAAATCTTCGTTGGCCGTGAAGCGAACACGCATCGTGGTCGCTCCATTGACCCAAGACCCCTCCACATCAACCCAGCCTCGAACCGTCTGGCGGGTGACCCCGCGGGATGAGAAGGCTTCCTCCGCCCGCAAAGATGTCAACGCACTGTCCGCGCACAAACTAAGTCCCAACAACAAAATAACGGGAAAAATAACTGGTTTCATCAGCAATTAACAACCCGACCGGGTGGGCGGAAAGTCTTAAAACAATACTTCTTTGTAGGAAATCCCTTTCCGGCCCTTCGGAGCGTTGGTCCGGAGTCTGAAGCTGGAAGCGATGATTAACAGAGTATGTGATGTCAGATTGGGACATGAGAGTCAAGCCTCCTATTTTCCGGGGCTCCCAGATCTGCGGGAACCCCAGCTTGTGGTCGTAGTCGGGTAACGGGTCATTTCCAGCCAGAGCTCGATGATCAGCTTCGGCGCGAAGGTTGCGTTCTGTTCTAACTAATGTATGGGATTGAAACAAGACAGGCCCGATATCCTGATCCTTTGCAGGATCTGATGATTGCCGAGCGGCGAATAGCATCATCAGGCACAGATAGTAGAATTTAATGGCTATGATTCCGGCGAGTCTTGCTGTCACGGTACTCGTCGAAGTGCCTGCGGAATGTGATGTTTGCCGGTGACGGCCGATAAACATTATACTCTGCTATCAGCCTTCATCCGTGTGTCTAAAGACTTTTCCATTTCAGTACTCGAAAGCGACCCCGTCCTCTTCGGAGCGGACCAGACCGAGGGGATCGTCGCCGTTGAGTTTGTGGCGCCGGACCGCATGCAAATTTACCGGCGTGAGGGGGCCAAAACTTTGGTCGAGGGGGCCGAACACAAGCCATTCGGGTGGGCCACGGAACCGGTTCCGGGGGAATGGAGGGAATTGGCGGGTGCGGGGGCGTTCAAATTTGCGGTAGCTTTCGAGAATGTGACGGCTTTTGCCAAGGCGAAGACGACCTACAAACGCGAACTCTTCGCGCTGAATGATTTGGCGCATCAATACTTGCTAGCCAGCGGGCGCACGCTCTTCAGGGGTATGGCTTTCGAGGATCTGCGGCGGATGCAGGTAGATATCGAAACATTTACCGACGCAGAGGGCGCCATGTCGGACGCGAGCAAAAATCCGCTTTTGGCCATTGCACTTAGCGACAGCTCGGGGTGGGAGGAAATAATTGTTGTCGATGATCCGGAGGACGAAGGGCAGGAAAAGAGCGTCATCGAAAAGTTTGTCGCTTTGGTGCGCGAGCGAGACCCGGATGTGATCGAGGGGCACAACATTTTCCGGTTTGACCTACCGTATCTCGAATCGCGGGCGCGCAAGCTGAAGACCAAGCTGGATCTTGGCCGCGATGGCAGCGCGTTGCGGTCGCATCCCTCGCGTTTGCAGATTGCCGAGCGGCTGATCCAATACCGAAAGTTCGAAATTCACGGGCGCCATGTGGTGGACACGTTATTTCTGGTGCAATTCCATGATGTCGGTGTACGCGAGATGGAAAGCTTCGGACTCAAAGCCGCTGCGCGCCATTTCGGCGTCGCCGAGGACGACCGGGTAGAGCTCGGCGCGCGGGAGATCACGATGGCTCATGCGAAGGAGCGGAAGACGTTCGTCCAATATGCCCTGCAGGATGTGCGCGAGACGCGGGCCCTGTCGGCAGCGCTCAGTCCGGCGTGGTTCACGCAGACGGCAATTTTTCCCTACAACTACCAGGATGTGGTAATCCGCGGGAACGCGACGAAGATCAATAGTCTGTTTTTACGGGAGTATTTGCGACAGGGTCAAGCGGTGCCGGGGTTGCCCGAGGTGCAGCGCTTCGAGGGAGGCTATACGGACATCTTTTACACTGGGGTGGCAAGGGAGGTATGGCATTGCGACATCGCGTCGCTGTATCCGTCGGTCATGTTGGCTTTCGGGATTTTTCCGAAAGCGGACACGCTCGGGGTTTTCGGCGACATGCTGGCGCGGCTGCGGAAGTTCCGTTTGGAGACGAAGGCGGCGATGCGTTCCGCGCAGGGAGCGGAGAAGTCGCACCTCGATGCGCTGCAGGGGACTTTCAAAATATTGATCAACAGTTTTTACGGATACTTGGGATTTGCGCAGGGAAACTTTGCCGATTTTGCGGCGGCGGCGGCGGTCACGGCGAAAGGGCGGGAGTTGTTGCGCGGGATGGTGGAGTGGCTGCGTCAGCGCGGGGCGGAGGTGATCGAGATCGATACAGACGGCATTTATTTCACGCCGCCGAAGGAGGCGACGTGGGAGGGGCTTTACGAAGAGTTGGCGACGACTTTGCCGGCGGGGATCGAGGTGGAATTCGATGCACGTTACGCAGCGATGTTCAGCTACAAGGCGAAGAACTACGCGCTGTTGACGGGGGATGGGAAATTGTCGATCAAGGGCGCGGCCTTGAAGTCGCGTGGACTGGAAAAATTCCAGCGGGTGTTTATCGAGCGGGCGGTGCGGGCGCTGCTTGAGGGAAGGCCGGAGGTGATTCCGTCGATGCACGCGGAGTTTGCCAAGGCGCTGAGAGATCGGACGTGGGAGCCGGAGATGTTGGTGAAGACCGAGGCGTTGCAGGATTCGTTGGAAGCATACCAAAAGAAGATCGCCGCCTCTTCGAGAAATCGTTCGGCGGCGTTCGAGTTGGCGTTGCGCAGCGGGCGCAAGATGCAGGCGGGGGATCGGATCACGTACTACATCACGGGAAGCAAAAAGACGGTGAAGGCCTATGAAAGCGCCAAGCTCGTCGAGGAATGGGATGCGGCGAACCGGGATGAAAATGTGGCCTACTATCTGGCGAAGCTTGATGAACTGGCGGGGAAATTCGAGGCGTTTGTTCCGGCGAGTGCGGGTGGGGGTCGGTTGCTGTAGCTGTTGCCGATTACTTTAAAGGGTTGCGCCAGCGGAGGCCGCCGAAGCGGGAGAAGTCGGTGTCGTTGCTGTGCAATTCGGCTTGGTTTTCGACCGCGAGCGCGGCGAGTTGGGCGTCGGTGGTGAGGTTTCCGGCGGTGCCGAGTTTGTCAAGATAGCCGAAGAAAAGTCCGGCGAACTTTGGGCCGGGTTGCAGAATAACAACGTTGGGTTGTTCCAACCACGACTGCACGAGGTCAACGGCATGATCGGGGGAGAGTGGTGCAGTCATGATTCGCCGGTTGGTCATGACCCGGATGAATCCGGAGGAGGTGACCCATGGAAGGCCGACGGGTGCGCTGCCGCTCAAGGCGTCTTCCCACCAAGCCTTGGCAGGTTCGTGGTGGGGATCTCTCCTGTTGTGGGCGTAGATTAGGAGATTGATGTCCGGGATGATCACCGCGATTGGGATTTCCGGATGAATTCGTCGACCTCCAACTCATCAACCAGTTGGTTGAACTTGGTGGGGTCGATGCCGGGTTGATAGGCCGAGGAGTGGGCTTTGACGCGGAACGGCGGGCGTTGCTTGGCATTTTTCAATCCGAAGCCGAGGCGCAGGCGTTCGTTGACGACCTCCTTGAAGGACTTTTTGCCCGAGGCGAGCTCCTCGCGGAGTCGTTGGACGACATCCGGCTCCAAGGAAAGAGTGGTTCTCATAATAAACATCAGACATCACTTAGAGTTGATGTCAAGGCATCACCTCGAGGGCTTTGCACATGTCCCGCCAACCGTCGAAGCGCCACTTGTTGGGGAAATCGCGGCACTGCTGCGGTTTGACCTTTTGGATGGTGCAGGTGTTGAGGCCCTCGAGAAAGATGCAGGAGCCGTCCGGGTTGGATGTGAGCATGAGGCCCGAGCGGCTGGGACGGAGTTCGGTGTAGCGGGCGATGAATTCATCGGACGTCATGCCGAGAAAGTCCGCGATGGCCGCGATTTCCTTTTCGTCCACGCGCACAAAGCCCGGCCAGCGGCAGCAGTTGCCGCAGCGTTGGCAGAGGTAGCGGGGCTTGCTCACGCGAAAACGAGGCGACAGACGGCGACGGAGGCGATGACGCCGGCAAGGTCGGCGAGGAGTCCGGCGGGCACGGCATGGCGCGTGCGGCGGATGGCGACAGATCCGAAATAAACGGCGATGACGTAGAAGGTGGTTTCAGTGCTCCCCATGATGGTGCCGGCCATGCGGGCGATGAGGCTGTCGGGGCCGTGCGCGCCGATGAGCTCGGTGAAGATGCCCATGGTCCCGCTGCCGCTGAGCGGTCGCATGAAAACGAGGGGCAGGAGTTCGGAGGGGAAGCCGAGTTTTTGGAAAACCGGATCGAGCGCTTGGCTGAGTAGGTTGATGCCGCCCGCGGCGCGGAACATCCCCACGGCCGCAAGGATCGCCACGAGAAAGGGAATGATGCGCAGTGCGACCTGTAGGCCCTCCTTGGCGCCTTCGACAAATTCCTCGTAGACCGGCACGCGGCGCAACGCGGCGTAGAGAGGAAAGAAAGCGAGCAGGAAGGGAATCGCGAGGAGGGAAATCGCCTCGACGTACGAGGCGAACCATCCGCGGTCGCCGTCATAGCCCGCGCCGGCCGTGCGCCAGAGCAGGACGAGAAAGAATACGCCGAAGATGGAGAGGAGCAAGCGTGCGCGCCAAGCAAGGGGTTCGGGTGCCGCGGCGGAGACGGGCTCGGTGGTGGCGGCTTCATCTTGCTTTTTCGCCTGCTCGTCGGCGGGCGTGACTGGAGGCAGTTTGTAGAACGGCAACTTTTCGAGCGTCTTGACCGAGACGAGGCCGACAGTGGTCGAGCAGAGTGTGGCGATGAGCGCCGTGCCGATGATGGCGGTGGGCTGCACCGACCCGGCGGCGGCGAGGATCGCGACGGCGCTGGCCGGGATGAGCTGGACCGAGCTGGTGTTGAGGGCGAGGAAAGTGCACATCGCATTGGTCGCGGTGCCGGGGCGCGGGTTGAGTTTTTCCAGATCCTGCATGGCGCGCAGTCCGAGCGGCGTGGCGGCGTTGGCCAGTCCGAGCATATTGGCCGCCATGTTCATAATCATCGAGCCCATCGCCGGATGGTCGGCGGGCACTTCGGGGAAAATGCGTGTCATCAGCGGCCGCAGCAGACGGGCGATGGCGTGCATGAGGCCTGACTTTTCCGCGAGACGCATGACGCCGAGCCAGAGAGCCATCACGCCGGCGAGCGGCAGGGCAATGGTCATCACGGCCGTTTTACAGGCCTCGAAAGCGGCCCCGGTCACTTCTTTGAGTTGCCCGGTTGCGCCGCCGAGCAGGACGGCCAGGAGGACCAAGGCGAGCCAGATGTAGTTGAGCACGGGAGAGGTTTAGAAGGCTGGTCGCGAGGGCGCAAGGCAGCGGATGACCCCGCCCAGGCAAAGCACGGCTGGCTTGTGTTCCGAACTGGTGCCAGCATGCGCGGCATCAATGAACGCGGTGCTGTTGAAACTTTCCTTTCACGATCGGGTCGGCTTGCGGCCGAGACGGACGGGATTTTGCGCGGAGTTCGGTCTCGATCGGCCGGCAAGGCAGCAGTCCACCGATGCGGGGGACGGATGTTTTTTCGCGACCGAGGTGTGAATGCTGCGATGTCATCCATGGTGCTCACGGCGTTGTTTGCGGGCGGTTGGGATCCACAGGAAGCGTGGAGTGACCGCGGGGCTTGGGATCTTGCCCCGGCGGCCTTTTTGCTGGGCACCGATAACGCCAAAGTCGAACCGGCGGAGGTGCGCGCGCTTTGGAACAAGGAATGGATATTTTTCGAATTTCGTTGCCGCGACCGTTCGATGGTCGCACCCGGGGACAAAGACGGGATGGACCACTTCAAGATCGGCGACGTGGTGGAGATCTTTCTCGCGAAGTCCGGGGCGAAAAACTATGCCGAGGTCCACGCAACCCCGACCGGCAGAAAGTCGGACTATTTCTTCCAAGACTACCGGCAGCCGGGCGCGCGGCCAACCGGGGCTGACAAGATCACCGTGCGTGCTGCCCAGACATCCGACGGTTGGCGTGCGGTGCTGTGTCTGCCGTGGTCGTTGCTGGATGGGCCGCGTGGCGAGTGGGAAATTTTGGCCGGGCGTTACGATTACACTGCGGGTTTGGCGAAGCCGGTGCTATCGTCCTACCCCCCGCCTGCGGACAAGCCCGATTTCCACCTGCGTAGCAGGTATGCGCGGCTCGAGCTGAGCCCATGAAAAAAACCTTACTCATTCTATGTCCCCTTGCCTTGGCGGGCTGCTCTTCCGTGAGTGTCCTCGAGCAGAGAGAAAATGCGGCTTTGGCCCCGAGAGCTGCACCGTCTGTCCTCTTGGTCCGGCCTTTCCAAGTCCCGCGGGATGCGGAGTTCGATGCCGCTCGCTCGGCGGCGAACAACAAAGAAGAGCCGCAGGCGCGGGTCGGGCGTTTGATTGCCGAGGGGGTGATTTCCAAAGCGGATGCTTGGATCGCGCCGGGACAAATCTTGGAAGAGGGCGCCGAGGTTCCGCAGCGCGGTCTGCTGGTTGAAGGCAAAGTACTGCGCACGCGGCAAGGCAGTCGCGCTCTGCGTCTGGGTATCGGTTTCGGGTTCGGGCGAACGCAACTGGAAACTTCTGTGCGTGTCTACAATCTTGCTGCTTCGAAGGAAAAACCCTGGCTCAATTTTGAAACGACCGGCGGCAGCAACATGGAGCCGGGTCTGGTCGGATTGTTGGCGCCGTCGCCCGTCGCCATACCTGTAGCTGCCAGTTTGCTCGGTGGCGCGGCCACGGCGGGGGCGGTCGGCGGTAAAGGAGTCACCGAGGATGCCAAACGCACCGGACGAACGATCGCTGCCGCCATCCATGACCGCTTGGTGGAACGTCTCGGGCTCGACCGCAAAACGCGGTTGAAACGTGCGGGGCAGCTTTCCACTCCTATGGGTGATGTGCCGGTGCCGATTACCGAGTTGCCTGAGATGCCTTAGATGGCCGCCGGGTAAGCCCCCGACGCCACCAGACGGGCCAGGCTTTCGACGACGCGCGGACGGTCCTCGCGGTAGGTCACGCCGAACCAGTCAGCCTCGGTGGGCAGCACGCGCACGATGGCCTCACCGGCCGTGATCATTTCGGCCACGGCCGTGGGGATGTAATGCTCGGCTTTTCCGCTGGCGATGTTGGCAGCGAGGAACTGGCGGAGGACTTTTTCCAGGAAGGGAAAGATCTGCGGGGTGAAACCCCAGAAGTTCATCGAAACCGGAACGTCGCCCGCCAGCAGGCGGTCGCCGCAGGCAATGGAGCCATCGGCGCGGCGGGCGATATCTGTGAGCTCCTCCACGCGGCGCAGGAGTCCGTCGGGGCCGACCTCGCAGATGCCGCGGGCCACGGTGCCATGATCGCTCAATGTTTTATCCAGTCGGTATCCGGCCATGGCCAAAGTCGCCGGTTGCGCGGCGGGATCGACCGATTGCAAGAATTTCCCGACGCGTTGGAAGGCGTCGGCCCCGTAGAAGTCGTCCGCATTGATGGCGGCAAAAGGAGTGGTGATGGCCTCGCGGGCGCACCAGACGGCATGGGCTGTGCCCCAGGGTTTGGTGCGGCCGGCGGCAGGTACGAAGCCGTCCGGCAAAGCGTCGAGTTGTTGGAAAGCGTAATCCACGGCGATTTTTCCGGCATAACGGCTGCCTATTTGCGCACGGAAATCTTTTTCGATGTCGCGCCGGATGAGGAAAACGACGCGATCGAAGCCGGCCCGGATGGCGTCGTAGACGGAGTAATCGAGCAGGGTCTCGCCGCCGGGGCCGACGGGATCCAGTTGTTTGAGTCCGCCGTAGCGGCTGCCCATACCGGCGGCGAGGACAAGAAGGGCGGGTCTGGTCATGACTCGGATGGAGTATTCGCTTCGCGGTGAAGCTCGTAGGCGTTGATGATCGCTTGGACGAGCGGATGACGGACGACATCCCGGCGGTGCAGGGTGCGGATGGCGATGCCATCCACATTTTGCAGCACTTCGGTGGCCTCGAGGAGACCGGAACGTTTGTTGCGGGGGAGATCGATCTGGGTGCGGTCGCCGGTGATGACGCACTTTGATTCATTGCCGAGTCTGGTGAGGAACATGAACATCTGCTCGGCTGTGGTGTTTTGCGCTTCGTCGAGGACGACGAACGAGTGGTTGAGGGTGCGTCCGCGCATGTAGGCGAGCGGGGCGATCTCGATGATGCCGCGGTCCATGAACTTCTGGATCTCATCGGTCTCGAGCATGTCGTAGAGCGCGTCGTAGAGCGGTCGCAGATAGGGGAGTATTTTTTCCTCGAGGGCACCGGGAAGGAAGCCGAGGGCTTCGCCGGCTTCGACGGCGGGCCGGGTGAGGACAATGCGGCTGACCTGTTCTTTTTTGAGCGCGGCGACGGCCATGGCCATCGCGAGATAGGTTTTGCCGGTGCCGGCGGGACCGACGCCGAAAACGATGTCGTGTTCGCGGATGGCGCGGACGTAATCGCGCTGTCCGGGGGTTTTGGGAATGACGGGCGCTTTGCGCGGTGAGCAGACGATACGCTCGGTGGCGAGTTCGACGATGTTACCGGCGGTTTCACCGGTCTCGGCGGTTTGCAGGGCGTAGCGGAATTCCTGTTTGCCGATAACAGCGCCGCCGCGGCGGGCTGCGTCAAGCTGAGCGAAGACACCTGCCGCCCGATCGACCTTGTCTTTGTCGCCGTCCACCTTGATCCAGCCTTCGCGGGCGGTGACCTGCACGGCGAGGCGCTGCTCCATTTCCCGGAGCAAACGCTCGTCGTTGTGATAAAGCGCGCCGGCGGCGCGGGCGTTGTCGAAATGGAGCGTGCGGCTCTCCATCACATACTCACTTCCGCTGGAATCCGTAAACGAGCGCCCAGCCGGTGCGTTCTTCGGGCGAGGAGAGGATTTCGACGATGGCGTAGTAGGTGCCGGTGGCGCGGGGTTTGATCTCGGCAAAGGCGAAGCGTCCGCGCTGCCATGATTTGGATTCGGCGAGTTTGCCTTCGGCGTCGTAAATGTTGACCCGCAGGGTGGCGCTGTCGACGTCCGTGGCGAGGAAAAACATGTAGCTGTTGCCGCGGAAAAGCTGGGCGGTGACGGCTTTTTTGCCTCCTTGGCCGAGGTCACCGCCCCAGGCGTCCTCGCGGATGATCCACCCTTGCTGCGCGAAAGGATTGGCGGCCTCGTAGGCGAATGAGAGGGCGTCATCCACGTAAGCCCATGCGGTGGCGAGGCTGGTGGCCAAGACCGCGGTGAAAAGGCCGGCGCGCAATTTCCGGGAGCTGTGTGCTAAAAATTTCATATTCAGCCGGCCTTGGAGCGGATGAGTTGCACGGTTTGGTTGGCGATGCCGTTGATCTGTGCGACGGCTTCGGGGGTGATATCGCTGCCGGGAGCTTTTTTGATAAGCGGCTCGATGCGGCCGAGGGCGAGGCGCACTTCACTGACGAGCTGGTTGCGGCGCAGGCGCGTACTCATGCGCTCGAGTTGTTTGTTGAAGTAATCGATCAACAGCGGCTGGTAGAGCAACTCGGCGCGGTCGCGGGAGTATTTATCTTGGGTGATCGAGGTGAGTACCTGGGTGCCGCGCAGCCAACCTCCGAGGCTGACGAGCTGGGCGAGCTGTTCGTCGTTGAGTTCGACCATGGCTTGATTGACGTCCTGCAGGGCGCCGTCGAATTCGCGTCGAACGGCATTCCAGTCCCTTGCATCGGCTTTTTCGATGATGCTGTTGCTGCGGGCGACGACGGATTTGCGGACATTGATCGCCTCGGCCAGGGTGAGGACGTTGCGGCCGATTTCTTTCACGCGCTCGCTGTCCTCGGCTTCCACAGCGAGGAACCCATCGGCAATGACGGTTCCGAGGAGGAGAGCGTCCTGCGCGCGGTTGCCGGTGGGCGGGTAGCTGCGGGCGGGACCGAGCTCGGCGCGCCAGTTGGGGTTGCCGAGTTTGTCGAGGACGGTGAAAACCTCGCTGGGCACCGGGACCACGACGTTGTCCACGGTTTCGGCCGGAAACTGGCTGAGATCGATCTGCTTGGCCGGGCGTTGTGCGCTGAGCGGCGCGGTCAAAGAACCGAGCAGAGAGAGTGCGATGAAAGTGCGTGCGTTCAAATCTGCGGGAAATTTCACTTGGGAAGATGGCAAGATAAAGCATAAAAAGCCATCCGTGGAACATCTACCCAGCGCCGCGCGCGTGCAGGAAATCATCGGGGGAATGTCCGGCCGCCGCGTCTTGGTGGTCGGGGACTTGATGCTCGACGAGTTTATCTGGGGCAAAGTCTCGCGCATTTCGCCGGAGGCGCCGGTGCCGGTGGTGCAGGTGGATCGGGAAACTTTTTATCCGGGCGGTGCGGCCAATGTGGCGCGCAACTTGCGCGAGTTCACGCCGCAGGCGGCGGTTTACGGCTTGGCCGGGGATGATGCGTCGGGTGCGAGACTGCGCGATTTGCTGGCGGCGGGCGGGATCGGCACGGAGGGATTGGTCGTCAGGCCGGGTGCCCCTACCACGGTGAAAACAAGGATCATCGCGCGCACCCAGCAAGTCGTGCGCGTGGATCGGGAGATGGCGCAACCGCCCGACGACAAATCGCGCCGTTCTTTGCTGGCAGCGCTGGACGCGGCCTTGGCCAAGGCGGACGGCGTAATACTCGAAGACTACGGCAAGGGATTGCTCGATACGGCGCTGGCCGAGGAAGTGATCCGGCGCGCGCGAGCATCCGGTTGCGTGGTGTCGGTGGATCCGAATCCGGGCAATCCGTTGCCGTGGCGCGGAGCGACGGTGATCAAGCCGAACCGCCACGAGGCGTTTGTCGCAGCGGGGCTTCCGTGGAGCGAGCCGGCCGACGATCCTTTGCAGGATCAGCCTTTGCTCAAAGCCGGCGAGGTGCTTCTGAAAAAATGGGATGCCGAGCAGCTGCTCATCACGCTGAGCGAACAGGGCATGCTATTGCTGACGCGGGACGGTCAACGCCATCACACGCCGACGCGGGCGCGTGAGGTTTTCGATGTTTCCGGGGCGGGCGACACGGCGGTGGCGCTCCATACGCTGGCGTTGTGCGCCGGAGGCACGCCGGTCGAAGCTGCGGAAATCGCCAACCACGCCAGTGGCGTCGTGGTGGGCAAGCTGGGCACGGCCACGCTCACGCCGGATGAGCTTCTGGCCAGTTTCGAAGACCATGGCTGCTGAACGTCCGGCTGTTTTTTTCGATCGCGACGGCACGCTCATTCGCGAGGTGAACTACTGCGGAAACCCCTCGCAGGTTCACGCGTTCGATGGTGCGGCCAAGGCTTTGGGCAAGCTCCAGCAGGCGGGTTTCGCGCTGGTCATCGTCACGAACCAGAGCGGCATCGGGCGCGGCTATTTCACGCGGGAAGATTTCGAGAGCGTGCAGGAGGAAGTGCTCTGGCAGCTCAAACCGGCGGAAATCCTCGCGACTTACTACGACGACAGTACGCCGAATCGGCCGAGCGAACGACGCAAGCCATCGCCCAATATGGTCCTCGAGGCCGCGCGGGAGCACGGGCTCGACCTGTCGCGCTCGTTCTTTGTCGGCGACAAGGATGCCGATATCGAGTGCGGCAAACGCGCCGGGGTGCGCACCGTGCTGGTCGAGACCGGCTACGGCAAAGAGCATCGCGGCTGCGGGGCCGATGCGGTGGTGCCGGATATCGGTGATGCCGCGGATTGGATTTTGCAGGAGGCGTCATGTCCGCAGTGACGGCCATCATTCCCGCGCGGTGGGCCTCGACGCGCTTCCCCGGCAAACCGCTGGTGGAGCTGCGCGGCAAGCCGCTGGTGCAGCATGTGTGGGAGCGGGCCTGCCGTGCGAAATTGGTCGATCGCGTGATTGTGGCGACGGACGACATGCGCATTGCCGAGGCGGCGTTTAATTTCGGCGCTGAGGTTGCGCTTACTTCGCCCAAGCATCCCACCGGCACGGACCGGTTGGCCGAGGTCACGGGGAAGCTCAAGACAGCCCGCATCATTCTCAACGTGCAAGGCGACGAACCCGACATCGCGCCGGCGACGATCGCCCGCCTGGCACGTACGTTGCTCGACGATCCGCATCTCGGCATGGTCACGGCGGCGAATCCCGTGAGCGATCCGGCCGACATTCACAACCCGAATGTGGTCAAGGTGGTGACCGACCGCACGGGGCGGGCGCTTTATTTTTCGCGCAGTGTGATCCCGCACGATCGCGACGGGCGCGGCGGGGTCGCGTATTTGCGCCACCAAGGCATTTACGGCTATCGGCGCAAGGTTTTGCTCGATTTTGTGCGATGGAAACCGACGCCGCTCGAGCAGGCGGAGAAACTTGAACAGTTGCGCGCGCTGGAAAACGGGGTTTCCATCGGAGTGATCACCGTGCGGCGCGCGTCGGTCGGGGTGGATGCCCCGGAAGATCTGGCGCGGGCGGAGAAAGCGTTGCGCGGCGGAAGATGAAATTTTTATGAAGACTATTTTTGTAACCGGGGGCGTGGTCAGTTCGTTGGGCAAAGGCTTGGCGGCGGCCTCGCTCGGCACATTGTTGGAGAGCCGTGGGCTGCGCGTCACGATGCAGAAGCTCGACCCCTATTTGAATGTCGACCCCGGCACCATGAGCCCCTACCAGCACGGCGAGGTCTATGTGCTCAACGACGGCGCGGAAACCGATCTCGACCTCGGGCATTACGAGCGATTCACGAATTGCGTGCTCAGTCGCCGCAACAACCTGACCAGCGGTCAAGTTTACGAGACGGTGCTGGCGCGCGAGCGGCGCGGTGACTATCTCGGCAAGACCGTGCAGGTCATCCCCCATGTCACGGACGAAATCAAATCGCGCATCCACGAGCTGTCCGCCGCGGGCGATGCCGACATCGCGATCATCGAAATCGGCGGCACGACCGGCGACATCGAAGGCCTTCCCTTCCTCGAAGCCATCCGCCAATACCTCCTCGAGGCGGGCGAGGGCAATGCAATGCTCATCCACGTCACGCTCGTACCGTTCATCAAAGCGGCCGGCGAACTCAAAACGAAGCCGACCCAGCAGAGCGTGGCCAAGCTACGCGAGATCGGTTTGTCGCCGAAAGTCGTCATCGCCCGCACCGAGTATCCGCTCGACGATGACGTTCGCGAAAAACTTTCGCTGTTTTGCAACGTGCCCAAGCGAGCCGTGATCGAGGCGCGCGATGTGGCCCGGAGCATTTACGAATTTCCGCTCATGCTGCAGGCCGAGGGTTTGGACACTGTGGTGTGCGAAGCGCTTCGGCTCGATGTGCCTCCGGCGCAGATGCAGGACTGGGCGAAGTTCGTCGAGCGCGTGGTGCGACCCCGCAAACGCGTCCGCATCGCGGTCGTCGGCAAATACATCGAGCTGCAGGATGCCTACAAGAGCATCTACGAATCGCTGACCCACGCGGGGGCATCTCACGATTGCGGGATCGATCTGGTGTTGGTGGATGCCGAAGACCTCGAGGCCGAGGGCGGACCCGAAAAGCATCTGCGCGGGGTGGCCGGCATCCTCGTGCCCGGCGGGTTCGGAGACCGCGGCATCGAGGGCAAGATTGTCGCCGCGCGTTTCGCCCGCGAGACCCGCACGCCGTATTTCGGTATCTGCCTCGGCATGCAGGTGGCCGTGGTCGAGTTTGCCCGGCATGCCTGCGATTTGCCGGGAGCCGACAGCACGGAGTTCGATCCCGACACGACTCACCCGGTGATTTACCTCATGGAGGATCAAAAAGACGTGACCGAAAAAGGCGCGACCATGCGGCTTGGTTCTTACCCCTGCGCCCTGCGCAAGAACACGCTGGCCCACCAGGTTTACGGTGCGGCGGAAATCGCGGAGCGTCACCGCCACCGCTACGAATTCAACATGAAGTATCGCGAGCAACTCGAGAAACAGGGGCTCATCATTTCCGGCACTTCGCCCGACGGCACCTTGGCCGAAGTCGTCGAACTGTCGAATCACCCGTGGTTCGTCGCCTGCCAGTTCCACCCCGAGTTCCGGTCCCGTCCGCGCGCCCCGCACCCGCTCTTCCGCGGCTTCGTCGGCGCCGCGCTGGCGCATGTGTCGTGACCTTTTTATGAACCAACTCGATCAGCTCAAACAATTCACCACCGTGGTCGCGGACACGGGCGATTTCGAAAGCATCCGGCAGTTTTCCCCGCAGGATGCGACGACGAATCCCTCGCTGATTTACCAAGCTGTCGCGCAGCCGGAATACGCAGTTCTGCTCGATGAAGCGGTGGCCGGCAAACACGGCGCGAATCTGTCGCGCGAGGAGTTGGTGCGCGAGATCATCGACGACTTGCTGGTGCTCTTCGGCGAGAAAATTTTGCAGATCGTGCCGGGGCGTGTTTCGACGGAAGTGGATGCGCGGTTGTCTTTCGACACACCGGCCACAATCGAGAAAGCGCGCAAGCTGATCGGGCGCTACGCGCAGCGCAAAATCCCCCGCGAGCGCGTGCTGATCAAGATTGCCTCCACGTGGGAAGGTGTCCGCGCCGCCGAGGTGCTGCAAAAGGAGGGGATCAACTGCAACCTCACGCTGCTTTTCTCGCTGCCGCAGGCCATCGCTTGCGCCGACGCAGATGTGCGGCTGATCTCGCCGTTTGTTGGGCGCATCTACGATTGGTACAAAGCCAAGACTGGTCAGGAATACCACGGGGCCGAAGATCCCGGTGTGCAGTCGGTCCGGACGATCTACAACTACTTCAAAAAATTCGGCTACGAGACGCAGGTCATGGGCGCGAGTTTTCGCAATACCTCGCAGATCCTCGAGTTGGCGGGTTGCGATTTGTTGACGATCAGCCCGGAATTGCTGACCAAGCTTCAAGCGTCCGACGCACCGGTGACCCGCCATCTCGCGGTCGAGGAAGCCAAAAAGTCCGGCATCGCGAAAATTTCGATGGATGAGAAGACGTTCCGCTGGATGCTCAACGAGGATGCGATGGGCACGGAGAAGTTGGCCGAAGGTATCCGCAAGTTTTCCGTGGATATCGTGAAGCTCGAAAAAATCATCGCCAACAGGCTTGGTTGAATCTCATATCAATAGCATCACATTCTATGAAAACCCGTCTCCCTCTCCTCCTCATTGCGGCAGCTCTGATGGCCGGCTGCGCCACCTCCAGCACCCGCGTCTCCGCGCCTTACCTGACCGTTCTCCAGCAGCGCGGTGTCGATCCCGGCACCTACACCCGCATCAGCCACGGACGTGTGCTGACGTATGATGATATTTACGATCTCGTGCAAAAGGGCATCCCGGGCGACAAGATCGTCGATTACCTCAAGGCGACGCGCGCGCCTTACCTCTTCAGCCGGCAGCAGATCAATCGGTTGGCCGCCGCTGGATCCGGACCGGTGCTTGTCAAGTTCCTCGAAACTCCGCCGACTAAACCGAATACGGCTGGGTTCGACAATCCGACGACCCAAGCATTCCTCAACAGTCCCTACTGGCGCGATCCTTACTACATGGATGCCGGTCCGATGCAATTCACCTTCCCCGAGAGTTGGAACGCCGGTCCGCTGGCCGGCGCCTCTGGCGTCGAGCAGCAGCTGATGCAGTGAGCCTTGAGCTTTATTCGTCGGATTTCTTGTCGAGCTTCTGCAACTTCGGGCGGGTGACGGCGAGGTTGTAAGGATGGCGGGGGTTCCGGCGGTAGAAATCCTGATGATATTCTTCGGCGGGGTAGAATTTTTCGAGCGGGATGATTTCGGTGACAATGGGGGATTTGAATTTCGGCTGGGCGCGTTCGAGTGATTCCCGGGCTAGGCGGGATTGGTTGTCATCCGTGGCGAGTATGATCGAGCGGTATTGCGTGCCGACGTCGGCACCTTGGCGGTTGAGCGTGGTGGGATCGTGCGCCTCCCAGAAAAGGTCGATGATTTTATCGTACGAAATTTTTTCCGGGTCGTATTCGATTTGGACGACCTCGGCATGGCCGGTTTGGCCGGTGCAGATGTCGTCATAGGTCGGGCTCTCGGTGGTCCCGCCGGCGTAGCCGGAGGTGACGGAGAGAACGCCGGGAAGGCGCTCGAAGACAGCTTCGATGCACCAGAAGCAGCCGCCGCCAAGGTAAGCGAATTGAGGTTTCATAGTTGGAGATTCCGCGCGGGTGGCGACGATGAGGCCGAGGAGCAAGACCGCCGCGAGTGTTTTCATTTTTCTTTTCGGGGAAGGATGTGAGCTAAACGGATGGCAAGAAATGATAAGGGCTACGTCGACTGGCTCGAGAGAAAATCCCCGATATCTTCAGCTCGACTAACGCAGACCGCTATGGCTCTGGATGCATTTCGTGATCTGGTTTACCGGTCATCTTCACCAGCGTCTTCGTAATCTGGAGCCATCCACGGTCGATCGCGCTGGAAAAGCCTCTCACCCATATGACAAATGATTGCATCATACCTTTACGATTCATTGTCGGCACCACGTTTTTTTTGACCTTAGATGCGCGATTATGAGCCGAAACCAAAAGATCCAGCGCAGAGGTATTATTCAGAAATCAAAATCTTTTTGGGCGTGCTGCCAGAAGAATTTATCTACCAAGACTTGACAAATTAAAATTGATTTACTTACTGAGTAATGTACATATTGATAAAGATATAAAAATCATATCCAAAAAATGAGTTATTTTTATAAATATAAAGCAAAATCCATGTCATATTCATGGATAACAATACTGATTGCGCTGTGTCTTTTTTGGATTTTTGTGGCGAAATCTGTCTTGTGCATAATCTGATATCACAACTTCAGCGCAATATGGTAACAAGAAGATTTGCCAATCGAAACAAGAGAACTGCTC
Source organism: Chthoniobacterales bacterium (assembly GCA_044343805.1). Lineage (GTDB taxonomy): Bacteria > Verrucomicrobiota > Verrucomicrobiia > Chthoniobacterales > JACTMZ01 > JACTMZ01. The sequence continues at coordinate 18,489 of JBIJDZ010000027.1, forward strand.
GGCGTTTTGAACGCGACCAGTTCAGGCTTTTTATCGATCCATGCATTTGGCTACTCGGGGTTATCGGCGTGGCGGGCTTATTGATCATCGCGCTCGAATACCTGGTCAATGGCATCTCCAATTCTACTTTGTTTTTATTGTGGGGGAGCCCTTTGGCTTGTGCCGTCCTGCTCTTACTCTTCCGCTTCATTCGCGGTTACTTCGATGACGCTCTCAATGAACCCTGAGCGCATTTGCAGAATCCAAACATCCCCCAAATTTGTAGTAATCATGCTTTCGGTAGCGTACGTCTTAACGATGGGGACGTTTTTGTCGATTTGCGTGATTTATTCCATGATCACGGGACACAATCCGAGATCAAAGAGGTAATTGTTGGGCTGGCCTTCAGGGAAGATCCAGGGGAACAAATTTAAGCGAGACGGAGTTCACGCAGTAGCGGAGACCGGTGGGGGCGGGGCCGTCGGTAAAGACGTGCCCGAGGTGGGCATCGCAGCGGGCGCAGAGGATTTCCTCGCGCACCATGCCGTGGCTGCGGTCGATCTCGGTGACCACATTTTCTTTGGCTACTGGCGCGAAGAAGCTGGGCCAGCCGGTGCGGGAATCGAATTTCGCGTCGGAGCGAAAGAGCGGCAATCCGCAACAAACACATTCGTAAAGGCCGGGCTTTTTGTGGTCGTGGAAGGCGCCGCAGAAGGGGCGTTCGGTGCCTTTGCCGCGGGTGACCTGATAAACTTCTCCATCGCCCAGCTGGGCGCGCCATTCGGCGTCGGTTTTGATGATTTTTTCCATGGGTTGGGCCGGCAGTGTGAGGCCGTCTTGGTCCACCAAGCAAACGTTGACGGTGGTCTCTTTGGATTGAGCTCCCGCGAGCCGCCAAGGCACGAATGCCAGAAGAATGATGAACAGGCAACGCAAGAACATGAAATAATGTTTCGCGTGGCGACGGGTTTGTCAAAGGCGGCGGTTGCCGTGCCGAATTAATGCGTGCCCTGATGGCACGGGTAACCGCGAAGACGGTAAGGCTATACCCCATATCGCAGCGCTGGCTTCCTCGCGCATTCTTAAAACATGAAAGTAAGTCTAACCCTAATATTGGTCATCTCCGGGGTATTTTTCTTGTCGGGCTGCTTCAGTCTGAAATCGAACAGGAGGCCGGGCGATTATTCGTTAAGAACGACAACCGACCAGATAACGTTAAGTGGTCCGCGCTCCGCAACTATAGAAACCGATACAATCGGAATACGCTAAATTTATGTTATACACAATCGCCGTAATTCTAATTGTCCTTTGGCTACTGGGTTTGGTCACCGGCTACACGATGGGGGCATTTATCCACGTTCTGTTGGTTATTGCCATCGTTATGGTGCTGTTGAACCTAATCACGGGTCGAAGGGCGTAGTGGAAAAACCGAGACCGGGATGGGAAAATTCCGGGTATAGTGGGTTTGCGCCGCGCGCCAAGGGGGGGGCACGCGTTTTGGTTCGGTATCGGCTCATGGGTCAGCCGATTCAGGGAGGAGGCAAGTTGCTGGGAAATGGAAAGGTGTTGGCGGGAGATCGGTTGGGCGGTCGTGGTACCGATCTCAGCGGCGTCTATCAGGCCATTTGTGCGATCAGAATAAGCGCCAAAACGGGGGTTAACACCCCATATCAATGACTCCTGTTCCTTCTAAACTTAGCTTCGTTAGCCAAATACACATCATGAAAACATCAATACTAAAAACTATCGCCGCCGCTGCGATTTCTATTGCTGCCGTTTACTCACTCGCTGCGCAAATACCGTCCAAACCGACATCGAACGGTAACACAATCGTGAAGGTCGCTTCGGGGAATCCCGACTTCAGCACGCTCGTCACAGCCTTGGCTGCCGCCGATCTTGTCGAGGCGCTGCAAGGCGCGGGCCCCTTCACTGTGTTCGCGCCGAACAACGCGGCTTTCGCCAAGTTGCCGGCGGGCACCCTCGACGATCTGCTCAAGCCGGCGAACAAAGCAAAACTCGCTGCCATCCTGAAAAACCACGTGGTCAAGGGCAAGGTCATGGCGGCCAACGTGAAAGCCGGCCCGGTAGAAACGCTCGTCGGCGGAGAGGTCGATATCGCTGTCGACGATGGCAAAGTCAAATTCGGCAATGCCTTGGTGACTGGCGCCGATATCGAAGCTTCCAACGGTGTCATCCACGAGATCGATACCGTCGTGATTGAGGACTGACCTACCATCAAACAAAGCGCAGCCAATCCACCGGCCATTCCGCCGCAAGGCGGGATGGCTACTTTTTTAGGTCGAGACTAACGCAGCCGTGAATTTCCTCGGTACAATGTCACTTCAACTTTGAAAAGTGGCGATGGTAGACTTCTGTTTCGAGTTCATCGGCCGGGCCGGCGAGGTCGCAGGGGTCGATGCCTGGGCGCAACCCCATCGGTCGCGGCGGGAGTATTTTCGGCCGGCGTCGGGAAGGGGCTTGGAGCGATGCGCGTACGGCGGCATTCAGAACCTCCTTGAAACCTTTTTTCGTCCGGTATTGCTCTTCGTGCAGGAGCCGTTCGACCTCCGGATCGAGGGTCACGGTGGTTCGCATCAATGCATCAGGCAATATAGCTGACATGATGCGCCCTTTTCGGGTCTGTCGCGATGGGTTTATCGCCGAGCGGCGCTATTCTTTCGGCGTGTGCCGGCGGCGGCGGTGGGAGGCTTCGGCGAGGAATTCATCCTGTGAATTGCAAGGTTTGCCATGCGCCAGAACGGGCAGGTAGGTGCCATCGGGTTGGAGGATCTTGGCTTTGACGTTGTCGCGGGCGAAGCAGTCGATGATTTCCTGCACGTGCTCTTTCATGCCTTTGCTTTCCACGGGGAAGACGGCTTCGACGCGGTGGAAGAAATTGCGCTCCATCCAGTCCGCGCTGCCGATGTAGTAGAGGGGGTCGCCGCCGTTTTCGAAACGGCAGATGCGGCTGTGCTCGAGAAAGCGGCCCACGATGCTGCGCACTTCAATGTTTTCGCTCACGCCCGGAATACCGGGGCGCAGGGCGCAGATACCGCGGACGAGCAACTTCACCGGCACGCCAGCCTGCGAGGCGCGGTAGAGAGCCTTGATGATCTCCTCCTGCACGAGGGCGTTCATTTTGGCGAAGATGCCGGCGGGGCGTCCGGCCCGGGCATTGGCGATTTCTCGATCGATCAGCTGGAGGATTTGCTGGTGCAGGTGCCACGGGGCGACGAGGAGTTTGTGCGGCGGGGGCAGTTTCGAGACACCGGTGACGGTGTTGAAAAGATTGGCCACGTCCTCGGTGATTTCGGGCCGCGCGGTGAAGTAGCTGAGGTCGGTGTAGAGGCGGGCGGTGGATGGGTGGTAGTTGCCTGTGCCGAGGTGCACGTAGCGGCGGATGCCGTCGTATTCGCGGCGCACGACCATGGCCATCTTGGCATGGGTCTTGAGGCCGGCCACGCCATAAACGACATCGACGCCGGCTTCGCGGAGTTGACGGGCCCATTTGATGTTGGCTGCCTCGTCGAAGCGGGCTTTGAGTTCGATGACCACCACGACGTGTTTGCCTTGGCGCGAGGCTTGGACGAGCAGCGGGATGAGCGGGGAGTCGGAGCTGGTGCGGTAGAGCGTCTGCTTGATGGCCAGCACCTGCGCGTCCTCGGCGGCCTGGCCGATGAAATCCAGCACGGTCTGGAAGCTGTCGTAAGGATGATGCAGCAGGATGTCGCCCTTGCGCATATGGAAGAAAATGTCGTGCTCTTCACCGAGCCCGACGACGGTGACGGGCGAGAAGCGCTTGTATTTCAAGTCCGGCCGGTCGAGCTCGGTCGCGATGGGCATGAGGCGGACGAGGTTGATCGGCGACTCGACGCGGTAAACGTCAGTATCATCAAGGTTGAAAATTTCGCAGAGGCGGGCGGTCAGATCGTCCGGGCAATCTTCAGGTACTTCGAGGCGGACAGCATTGCCGCGGTTAAGCTTGCGGAGTTCGTCCTCGATGGCGCGGAGCAGGTTGCGAGCTTCTTCTTCGTCCACGTAGAGGTTGCTGTTGCGCGTGATGCGGAACATGTGGGCGCCGCGTACTTTGACACCGTGGAAAAGGCGTCCGACGTGCGCCTGGATGAGGTTGCCGAGGAAGATGAAGTCGTCACCGTCCTTCTTTTTCTTCGGGAAGGGCAGCACGCGGGGCAAGATGCGTGGAATCTGCACGACGGCGAGATCGGTGGTGAGATTTTCGCCCTCGAGTTCGACGATGAGGTTGAGGCTTTTGTTGAGGAGTTGCGGGAAAGGGTGCGCCGGGTCGATGGCCAGGGGGGTGAGCACCGGAAAGATCTGCTCCTCGAAGTATTTCTCGAAGTATTTGCGCTCGGCCGCGCCGACCTTGGGGTATTGGTGGAAACGGACACCGTTTTCAGCCAGCTGCGGCCGGATCTCTTTGCGCCAGCAGTTGTATTGGTGGTCGACCAAACGCCTGACGCGTGTGGTGATGGCCGATAGTTGCTGCGCGGCCGTGAGGCCGTCGGGCCCGGCATCCTGCGAGCCGGCTTGGACCACTTGCTTGAGTCCGGCCACGCGCACTTCGAAAAACTCGTCGAGGTTCGAGGAGACGATGCAAAGGAACTTGAGCCGTTCGAGCAGGGGCATCGAAGGATCCAAAGCTTGGTCGAGCACGCGCTGGTTGAACTCCAGCCAGCTCAGCTCCCGGTTGATGAAGTATTGGGGATCGGAAAGATCCATAAAGCGACCGCCAACTCTTGGCCCCGGCGCGATCAAGTCAAGCGAAACGCGATGCTGCCGTTGCCCGGACGCTCGGCTGTGCTAAGGTGGCTGCCGTGAAACCTGTGCTGCTGCTGACGGCTATGCTGGCGCTGGTTGCGCTGACGGCGAGAGCCCAAGACCGTCCCGCGGCCACGGTCGCCAGGGCTTTCGGGCAGGCTTTTGCCGATGTGTACGAAAAAGTTGCGCCGAGTGTCGTCGTGCTCGAAGTGGCCCGAGCGGAGGGAGATGCTGCCGCCGGGGTCAATCCATGGGATTTCTTCTTCCGCGACCAAAGCGCCCCGCAGCGTCGTCCGCGTGCGGAGGAGAGCGAGGGGTCGGGATTCATCATCCGCGAGGACGGCTACATACTTACCAACGCCCATGTCATTGCGGGGGCGGATCCGGAGCGCGGCGTGATTGCGCGCCGGCAGGACGGTTCGCGCTTGCCGGTCAAGATAGTGGGAGTGGATGACAAGACCGATTTGGCCGTGCTCAAGGCCGACATGAAAGGCTTGCCGGCTGTGCAGTGGGGCGAAAGCGATACCGTGCGCGTGGGGGAGTTCGTCTGCGGGATCGGGTCGCCATTCGAACTCGACTACACCCTCACTGTCGGGGTGATCAGCGCGAAGGGGCGCAGCAACCTCACGAGAACGTTTTACGAGGATTACCTGCAGACCGACGCGGCCATCAATCCGGGCAACAGCGGCGGCCCGCTCTGCGATATCGACGGTCGCGTGATCGGCGTGAACACCTTGATCAATGGCATCAGCCGCGGTCTCGGCTTTGCCATTCCTTCGAATACCGCGCGCCAGATCAGCAACGAGTTGATCGCCAACGGACGCGTCGCGCGCCCTTGGCTCGGTATCCGTATCGAAACACTCTCCGAGCAACCGGCGCTGCAAGAAATGATGGGACGCGAGGAGGGTGTGCTCGTGCGGACGATCGAGCCCGACGCCCCCGCGGCCAAAAGCCGGCTGCGTCCGGCCGACGTGATCGTCGAGGTGGACGGCATGCCGGTCTCGTCCGCGCGGGAATTGCAGCAAGCAATTCTCGGGAAAAAGATCGGTCAATCCGTGCAGCTCAAAGTTTGGCGCCGCGAGGCCCGCGACGGAAAATTTCTCACGATTGCCGTGACCACGGAGGAACTTCCCGCGTCGCCCCAGATCCTGTCCCGGAGACCGCGCGAGCTGTTCCGTCCGCCGGTCGACGAGGAGGGCAACTCGGTGGGGGCGGCAGCCTACGGGTTGGAGGTGCAGGATCTGCCCGAACCCGTGGCCGAGGAAATGGGTATCACGGGTGGAGGGATCATCGTCACCAATGTGCAGGAGGGAAGTCCGGCGGAGTTGGCGGGCCTGCAGCGGCAGGATGTGATCACAGCAGTCGGGCAGGAAACGGTGCGAGACACCGCGTCGTTTGCCACCTCCTTGCAAAAGCTCAACGGAGACGAGGCGGCGGTGCTGCTCGTTGAGCGGCGCGGCAAAAAAACCTACGCGATTCTCAAGCCTTGATCTGTTCCCCGAGCGCGCAGCGGAGTGTGGCGGCCGCTGCGGACGGAGTGATCGCGGTCATGCAGCGGAAGTCGATGGGGCATTCGCGCAGGAAGCACGGGCTGCAGTCGACTTTGTGGCGGAGGATTTGATGAAAATCACCCAGGGGTGAGGTGAGATCCGGTTCGGTCGAGCCGAAGATGGCCACGGTGGGAACGCCCAGAAATCCCGCGAGGTGCATCGTTCCGGTGTCATTGGTCAACAACACATCGCAGGCGGAGAGTTCGTCCATCAACTGATCGAGCGTCGTGCGTCCGATGCGGTTCTGCACGGGGAAAGGGCACGCTTGGGCTATGGTTTCGCCGGCCGGGAAATCACCAGCCACGCCGAAGAGCCACCAATCGGCGGGGGTCGTCTCGTGGAACTCGCGCATGGCGGCGGCAAAGTGTTCCGCGGGCCAGCGTTTGGCGGGGCCGTATTCCGCCCCGGGGCAAATGCCGATGCGCGGTGGACGCTTACCGCTCGCGGCGGATGTTTTGCGGGCAAAGGTCGCGGCGTTTTCCGTGAGCGGCGCCCCGCAGTAGCCGACCAACCGAACGTAGCGGTTGGCGTGGTGCCCGGCCGATTCGGGCGCGAAATGCGGGATGTGGTCGAGCAGGCAGCGACGGTAGTGTCCGGCAAATCCGGTGACGTGAGGGACGCGCAGGGCGCGCGTTTCGAGCGCGGAGCGTAGGGAATTGGGAAAAAGGATGGCGGCGTCGAATTTTTGTTTCACCCGCCGGCCGAGTTGACGCGGGGATTCACCCGGGGAGATTTCGATCACGGCATCCACGGCGGCCACGCGCCGCCAGAGTGCCGCAAGTTTAGCGGGCGCGAGGATCGTGAGGCGGAGATCAGGACGTCCGAGTTTGCAGGCTGCGACGGCGGGAATGCTCATCACGGCATCGCCGAGCCAGTTGCTCGAGCGGATGAGAAGGTTGAACGGTTGGAGGGATGAGGCAGGCTGGCCGGGCGGCAGATAAAATCCGCGGCGGGCGCGTCCGAGCAGGAAGGGCTGCGGGGTTTTCCAGCGGTCGTGCAGCCAGAACCAATCGGACGGCGACGCGGCGATTTCTTTTTCGAGGGTGCGGTTGAGCTGGGCGGTAAGTTCCTCGACCGAATGTCCGGTGGGATCGGCGGCCGGCTCGATCACGCAGCGCCAACGCGCGGGGCCGGTGGTGTGGATGGCAACCGAGATCATGGGGGCGTTCGTGCGCTGGGCGATGATACCGGCCAGCGAGGAAGTCGAGGCGAGCCGGCCGAAGAGCGGGGTCCACAGGCTGTTGTCGCCGGCGTGCTGGTCGATGAGGATGGCGAGAATGCCGCCTTGCTGCACGAGATCGACGCCGCCGAGATAACCTTTGCGCCGGTCGAACGTGCGCAGGCCGAGGCGTCGCCGGTCGCGGTCGATGAGTTTGTTGAGGTGCTTGTTGCGCTGGGATTGGAAGACGGCACCGACGGGCACGTCGCGCACCCGGCCGATCAGCTGGGCGTAAAGCTCCCAATTGCCGATGTGGTTGATGGCCATGACGACGCCCTTGCCTTGGTCGAGAGCGGAGCGAAGGTGCGCGAAGCCGACCATTTCGACCCTTGCTTGGACGGCGCTTTCCGCCATGCGTGCGAGGCGCGGGGCGCTCAGAAGATTGGCACCAAGGGTTTGGAAATGACGGCGCACGGTGCGGCGGATTTCCCGCTCCGACATGGTGCGGCCGAAGGCGATCCCGATATTGTGGCGTGCCAGCCGCCGGTATTTTGGCAATATGAGCCACGCCAGCAACCCGAGCAGCGACCCGAGGCGAAAAACCAACGCCAAAGGCAGGCGCCCGAGCACGGCGAGCAATCCAAGCACCAGCAGATACACCAGATAATCCATGACGAAAGAAGGGCAACTTAGCGGGGCAAGCGCGTCGGCGGAAGAATTTCGTCCAGTGCTGCCGGGCGGCGCGATCGGACTGTTGGGCGGCGGGCAGCTGGGAAGGATGTTGGGTCTTGCCGCGCGGCGCATGGGTTACCGGGTGCACACATTCGAGCCGTCGCCGAACAGCCCGGCCGGGCAGA
>JBIJDZ010000119.1:0-2848 GCA_044343805.1 Chthoniobacterales bacterium
GCGAGCTGGATGTAGTCCTGCCGTTTTCCTTCTTCGAACGTGCGAACCAAGCTTACTTCAATTCCGTCGCCATGATCGACGCCGGCGGCGCGCTCATGGGCATCTATCGCAAGACGCACATTCCCGACGGCCCGGGCTATCAGGAAAAATATTACTTCAACCCCGGCGACACCGGCTTCCGCGTGTGGGACACAAAGTTCGGCAAGGTCGGCCTCGGTATCTGCTGGGACCAATGGTTTCCTGAGACGGCGCGTTGCCTCGTGCTGCAAGGCGCCGAAGTGTTGCTTTACCCCACCGCCATCGGCAGCGAACCGCAGTATCCCGATTGGGACACCAGCTCCCACTGGCAGCGCGTCATGCAAGGCCATGCCGCCGCCAACATGGTTCCGCTCGTCGCTTCCAACCGTATCGGCAAAGAACGCGGCAAGAACACGGAGATGACCTTCTTCGGCTCGTCCTTCATTGCCGATGAAACCGGCAAAAAAGTCGCCGAGGCCGACCGCTCGAGCGAAGCCGTTCTCGTCCACACCTTTGATCTGGATGCCATCCGCAATCTCCGCGCCCAGTGGGGCTTTTTCCGCGACCGCCGACCCGAGCACTACCAGTCGCTGGTTACGATGGCTGGCTAATTTTCCGAACGAATAATACCAACACATAATGATGAAAAAACTCCCCATGATTCTGGCCCCGCTGTTGTTGGCGGGATGTCTCACGGTCGAAGACGTGGCCTCGTTGACCAGTCCCTACGGCACAAATCCGGCACAGGCGGGCTTGCGTCCGTCGCCGTCGTCTTATCAGGCTGCTTATGGCGACGGTTACCGTCAGGGCTATCGTGCGGGCTTCCACGACGGGCGTCACGGCATGCGCTACCGCGCGTCGTCGAACTACGGCGGATCGTCCTATAACGCGTCTTTTTCGGACGGCTATTACAAGGGCTATGCCGAGGGGTATCACGAAGGGCGTCGGGGCTACGGCTACGAGTGCGCCTTGTAAGGGATGGCGTTGCCGCACGATCGCCCTTTAGCTCTCGAGGGTGGGCGCGTCGTGGGCAATTCCGGCGTTGATTTAAGGGGGCATTGCCCTTAATCAGTCCGGTTCATGCAACCCCGATTCAACTTATGGGCAAAATCTACGAAAACATTGTCGAAACCGTCGGCCGCACGCCGCTGGTCAAATTGAACAAAGTGACCGAGGGCGCCGGTGCGACCGTGGCGCTCAAATGTGAATTTTTCAATCCGCTAGGCAGCGTGAAGGACCGTATCGGCATGGCCATGATCGAGGACGCCGAAAAGGCGGGTCTGATCAACAAGGACACGGTCATTGTCGAGCCGACCAGCGGCAACACGGGTATCGCGCTGGCATTTGTGGCGGCCGCGAAGGGCTACAAACTCATCCTCACGATGCCCGAGACGATGAGTCTCGAACGTCGCACTTTGCTCGCCATGCTCGGGGCAAAGCTTGTCCTGACGCCCGGTGCCGAAGGCATGAAGGGTGCAATCGCCCGAGCGGAGCAGATCCTCGCCGAGACGCCCAACGGCTGGATGCCGCAGCAATTCAAAAACCCGTCTAACCCCGCAGTCCACCGCCGCACCACGGCGGAAGAAATCTGGGCCGACACGGACGGCCAGGTGGATATCTTTGTTTCCGCGGTCGGCACCGGCGGCACCTGCACCGGCGTGGGCGAAGTGCTCAAGGAGCGCAAACCGGGGGTGAAAGTCGTCGCGGTGGAGCCGAAAGATTCGCCCGTCATCACCCAGACCCGAGCGGGTGAACCGGTGAAGCCCGGCCCGCACAAAATCCAAGGCACCGGCGCGGGCTTCGTGCCGGACAACTTGCATCTCGATGTGGTGGATGAAGTCCTCACGGTTTCGAACGACGATGCTTTCGCCATGGCCCGCCGTCTGGCCAAGGAAGAGGGAGTCCTTGGCGGCATCAGCACGGGTGCCAACGTGATCGCCGCGCTGGAGTTGGCCCGTCGCCCGGAAAACAAGGGCAAGCTGATCGTGACGATCGCCTGCTCGACCGGTGAGCGTTATCTCAGCACGGCCTTGGCCGACGAAGCGCGCGCCGCCGTCACGGCCTGATTTTATGGAAAACCGCCCCGATCTCCTGGCCGCCTCTGCCGAGGATTCCGCGTTACTGATGTCCGACAGCGAATTGTTCTGGCAGGAGCATTGGCAGAAATTCGTTTGGGGCTTGGTGGCGCTCGTCGTCCTGATTCTCGCCGTGGGGGCATGGATGCTTTATGCCGCGCACGTGCGCAGTTCGGCCGAGGCGCTCTACAGCACGGCCGACTCGCCGGAGGCCTGGCGCGAGGTGATGCGGCAATATCCGGGCTCGGAACCCGCGGGTAATGCGCAGATTCGCCTCGCTGCTTCCTTGCGTGCCGCCGGTGACATCGATGGTGCCGCTGCCGAGCTGGAAAGCTTCGTCGAGAATCACCCGCAGCACCCTCTGGCCGGGGCGGCTTGGTTGACCTTGGGGGAAATCCGCCAGACGCAGGATCGTGCTGAGTCGGCCCTGCAGGCCTATCGCATGTCCTCCTCGAAATATCAGGAGTCATACACGGCACCGATCGCCATGATCGCCGAGGCCAAGTTGCTGGCGGACTTGGGTCAAGCGGGCGAAGCTCGCGCGGTGCTGGAATCCATCAACTCGCTCTACCCGCAGACGCCTGCCGCGATGGTGGCGACCGGCGAGCTGTCGCGCTTGCCCGCCCAACAGCCCTGACGAGAGCTGGCGCCCGGAGCGATGGACATCCTCTGCGCCGGCGAGTTGCTCGTTGATTGCGTTCACGGCCGCGAATTTCCCGGCGGCGCTCCGGCCAATGTGGCCTACCATGCCGCGG
>JBIJDZ010000028.1:0-25484 GCA_044343805.1 Chthoniobacterales bacterium
GTTTTGCTGCTGCGCAGGCCGGATTTTAAACAATATGGCGGATGGTTTACTGGACTGGCGCTGCTTTATGCCGGCTACGCATCGATCAGCACACTTTGGTCCGAAGCGCCCCGCATGGAATTTTTTGCGCAGCACTTTCTCTTTCTTGCCGTTTGGTTGGCCGGAACAGCGTGGCTGGCTTGGCAAGCGCGATTGGACGTGGGACGGATTTATCGTGTCCTCATCATCACAGGCGCCATCGCGGCGGTGGTCTTCCAGATTCTTTTTCACCTCCGCAGCCTTCCCGTTGGCTACGCCACGGAACTCGGAACGAGACTGGGATTGTTGGATTACGGGGTCACGAGCAATCCGAACACGATCGGCTTTGTTTTCGGTGCAACAACTCTTTTGGCCTACATTTGGTGGCTTGAGTCTAAGGGGTGTCGGGAGGGATTGAGCCGGGTAGCACTGTTGCTTCTCAATGCATCAGCGGTCCTTGCCACCCAAAGTCGCGGGCCGATTCTTGCACTTGCGTTCACTCTGGCTGTCGGGTTCGCTGCCTACCGCGGATCGTCTCGGAAGTGGCTGACGCATATTCTTGCCGTCTTTTTTCTGCTCGGAGGATTCGCCGTTGCAATCCAGCAGCAGTTGATTCCAAACCGCTGGGATTCGGCTTCTATGGTGTCGAGCCTGCGCCCGGAAATCTGGCAACATATGGTCAATCGAGCAGTCGAAGAGCACTTTTGGCTGGGCGACGGTCTGGTCAAAACCACGCGGATCCATGTGCCCGGGCTCGAGGATCGTCTGCCTTATACGCATCACGCCCACAACGCCTATATTGATGCGTTTTACTGGACGGGCCTTATCGGTCTTCTCTTGATGTGTATGCATTTCATCTATGTCCTCCGACATTGGTCGAACTCCCCGCAGATGCTGCCGCTCTATCTCTGGTTTCTCTTCGGCTGCCTGACAGCCTTAGTTGACCGTCCGGGTTTCTTCGAACACCTCAACCCGCACTGGTTTGTCTATTGGATCCCCGCCGGTCTGATCGGAGCACTTGTGATGGCAGAGAAATCAAATCGGCTGTCAGCAACAGTCTGAATTTTTCAGAGGTTAACGTTCTCTTGCAAAACCGGAGTATCTGCTCCGGTTTTTTTGTGCTCAGCCATTATGCGTCGCATTGGCACTGCTTCTGAACTCGGAGCGCAAAAAACGGCAGCACGAGGCTGGAACGTCGCTGTTGGCCGGTAGTGACAAGGCGGGCTACAGCACTGAAGTGGTGCGGAAATTTCTGCTTAACGGGCTGCCAATCTATGATGTTGCGGGTGTTGTGCCCATCTATGCGTGTGTTTGCTGCCAAGCACAGGAAAATGGGTTCTAAGCTGGAATCGGGCAAAATGACCTATGGATCGCTGCGGCGGACATGCCTCAGATCCTTCCATTGGTGACGCGCAACGAGCGTCATTTCGATAAAATTGCGGGCTTGCGCTTCGAGGCTCTAGCCGACAATCGCGGCAATTAAACTTCCAGTCGATGCGGTGCCGAGCCTTTGTGCTCAGGCGACTTGCGCTGCGCCGTGATGGAACTGCATCTCGTAGAGGTTGCGGTACATGGGGGATTTCTCGAGGAGTTCGGCATGGGTGCCGGTGTCGATGATGCGACCTTGGCTCATGACGACGATCATGTCGGAGGAGAGGACTGTGGAGAGCCGGTGGGCGATGGCGACGACGGTTTTGCCGTCGGAGAGTTTTTCGAGGGCGGACTGGATCATGCGTTCACTTTCGGAATCGAGGGCGGAGGTGGCTTCATCGAGAAGGAGAACGGGGGCGTTTTTCAGCAGGGCGCGGGCGATGGCGAGGCGCTGTTGTTGTCCGCCGGAGAGTTTGCAGCCTTTGTCGCCGACGATGGAATCGTAGCCGTCGGGCTGCGTGAGGATGAAGTCGTGGGCGTAGGCCTGGCGCGCGGCCTCTTCGACTTGTTCGCGCGTGGCGTCGGGGCGTCCGAAGAGGATGTTGTTGTAGATGGTGTCGTGGAAAAGGAAAGTGTCCTGGCTAACAATGCCGACGTGCCCGCGCAGAGAATCGTGGGTGAGGCTGCGGAGATCGCGTCCGTCGAGCCGCACGGCGCCGCTGAGCGGATCGTAGAAGCGCAGAATGAGCGAGAGCATGGTGCTCTTGCCCGCACCGCTGGCACCGACGAGGGCGACGCGTTGTCCGGGTTTGATCTGCAGCGAGACGTCCCCGAGCGCGGCGATGTCAGGGCCGTAGGCAAAATTCACGCGGTCGAACTCGATCGCGCCTTGGCACGAAGTGATGGCGATGGCGTCCGACGCGTCTTCGATGGCGCGCGGCTCGCGCATGAGGGCGAAAATGTTCGTCGTGGCGGCGAGGCAGCGTTGCAGCTGAAGGTGAATCCGGCTGAGGGCTTTGACCGGCTCGTAGAGCAGGAAGATGCCAGCCATGAGGGCAAGGAACTTGGCGGCGGTCAGCTCGGCATAAAAAACATAGAAAAGGGCCAAACCGACTCCGAACGCCGCGACGACTTCGACCAACGGCGTGGTGATTTCGGTGTTCTTCTGCACGCGCATGGAGTTGCGGAATTGGTTCATCACGGCGCGGTTGAAGGCGTCGGTCATGAAGTTTTCCCGGGCGAAAGATTTGATGACGCGGATGCCGGAGAAGGATTCCTGCAGGATGACGTTCATTTCACCGGCCAGCTCCTGCTCGGCGCGTCCGGCCTTGCGGATTTTGCGGCCGAACATGGCGACGGGCACAATGCAGATGGGAAAGAGGACGAGGGCGACGAGGCTGAATTTCCAATCGATCCACATGACCGCGCCCACACCGGCGATGAGGGCTATGGGTTGTTTGAAAAGGTTGACGCTGAGATTGGACAAGGTGCTTTGGGCCACACCGGTGTCGCTCAAAATGCGCGACATGAGGCGCCCGGTCTGCGCTTTGTCAAAGAAGCCCTGGCTTTGATGGATGATGCTGGCGAAGAGCTTGCTGCGGATGTCATTGAGCACGCGCAGGCTCACCCACGACATCGAGTAGGCGTTCAAGTAGGAGAAAAATCCGCGCAGGATCATGACGAGCGGCACAAGCAGACAGGCCCAGAGGACGGACTCGATACCCGGACCCGTGCCGGCCGCGGCGGCCTCGGCGATTTTTTGATGGTCGGCGCCGCCGGGGAAGATGCGCTCGCCGACGAATTTCACGAGCACGGGAATCGAGCCATTGACGAGCGCGAAGAGGACGCCCATGGAGATGCCGAAAATGAAGCGGCCTTTGTAAGGTTTGATGTAGGAAAGCAGCTCGGCGTAGGGCTGGTATTCTTGGCGGAACTTGTGGGCGAAGGATGGGTGGGGCTCGGTCATGTAAGAATAAGATCCGCTGTGGCTGTTACGGAGCGTCATAACGTATCAGCCCGCTCTAACCAGCGAAAGAGCCAAACAAGGGGGCGACGGGCTATTTGCGGGCGTCGGCGTAGTTTTCCAAAAACCAGCGGTAGGCGTCGGCGATGCCGTCGCGGAGGGGGATTTTCGGGCTCCAGCCGAGTGATTTGATCCTCGAGATATCGAGGAGTTTGCGCGGGGTGCCGTCGGGTTTGGAGGGATCGAATTCGAGGGAACCGTCGAAGCCGAGGACGTCACAGACGGTTTCGGCGAGTTCGCGGATGGTGACGTCTTCGCCGCAGCCGACGTTGACGAGATCGGGCTGGTCGTGGTGGTTGAGGAGGAAGAGGCACGCGTCGGCGAGGTCGTCGGTGTGGAGGAATTCGCGGCGCGGGTTGCCGCTGCCCCAGACGGGGATGCTGCGGGCGCCGGATTGCTTGGCCTCGTGGACTTTGCGGATGAGGGCGGGGAGGACGTGTGAGTTGCGCAGGTCGTAGTTGTCGTTCGGCCCGTAAAGATTGGTCGGCATGGCCGAGATGAAATTTTTGCCGTATTCGCGGGCGTAGGCTTGGCAGAGTTTGATGCCGGCAATTTTGGCGAGAGCGTAGGCGTCGTTGGTCGGTTCGAGCGGACCGGTGAGGAGGGCATCCTCGGTGATCGGCTGCGGTGCCATCTTCGGGTAGATGCAGGAACTGCCGAGGAAGAGCAGCTTGCGTGTGCCGAAATCGGCGGCGGCCTCGATGAGGTTGTTCTGGATGGTGAGATTCTGCAGGAGAAACGCCACGGGTTGCTCCCAGTTGGCCAGGATGCCGCCGACTTTGGCTGCGGCATCGACAACGATGGCGGGGCGTTCTTTTTCGAAAAAGGCGCGCACGTCGGCGCGGTCGAGCAGATCGAGTTCTGCACGGCGGCGGACGAGGACCCGAGTGAAGCCGTCTTGCAGCAGGCGCCGATGAATCGCGCTGCCGACCATGCCGCGATGGCCGGCCACAAATATTGTCTCGTCCTTTTGCAGACTCATTCCTTAGGCTCGCCACGCTATGGCAAAACCCTCGGCCACCGCAAGAAATGGACGTTTGGCGGTGCTGAAAACATACAAAATGTATGTGGGCGGGTCCTTCCTCCGCTCAGAAGGCGGCAAGGTCATGACGGTCATGTCCCCGGATGGCAAACGGAAACTTTCCGAGATATGCCGTTCATCGCGCAAAGATCTGCGCGATGCCGTGGTGGCTGCGCGCAAAGCGCTTCCGATATGGAGTGGTGCCACCGCTTACTTGCGTGGTCAGATTCTTTACCGCGCGGCCGAGATGCTTGAAGCGCGGGCGGCGGAGATGGAATACGAGATTATCCGTTGCACGGGTGCCACAGCGAAGTCGGCACGACGAGAGGTGGCCGAGGCGATCGAGTTGCTGGTCCATCATGCGGGATGGACCGACAAATTCGGCGCGGTCTTCGGCTCGGTGAATCCGGTTTCGTCGCCGCATTTCAATTTCACTTATCCCGAACCGACCGGTGTGGTGGTGATTTTCTGCCCGGATGCGCCGGCGCTCATATCGCTGGTGCATCTCGTCGCGGCCGCCGTGCTTTCGGGTAATTCGTGTGTCGTCGTGACATCTGAGTCGGCGCCGTTGCCAGCGCTTACTTTCGCCGAGGTGCTGGCCACGAGTGATTTTCCCGGAGGAGTGGTGAACATCCTGTCCGGCTTGCGAGCGGATCTTGCCCCGACGGCGGCGACGCACATGGACGTGAACGCGATTGTGAACGGCTGCGATGATCCGGTTCTCGACAAAATGCTCCATGAAGGCACGGCGGTGAATCTGAAACGCTATGCGCGTCATTCATTGGCCGGGGCCGATTGGAGCAAGGCAGACCGACCCCAGTGGATCCTCGACACCATCGAGTTCAAGACTGCTTGGCATCCGGTCGGGTGGTGAGGCGGTCAACGATGATCAGCTTTTGACACGCAAGCATAGCCATATATATTTTTTTGAATATGCATAGGACAACCATTTTGCTGCCGGAGGATTTGCGGCGGGCGGCTGAGCGTGAGGCGCGCCAGATGGGGCTTTCGCTGGGAGAGCTGATTCGTCGCCGTCTCAGCCCTGCTTTGAAAAAACAAGCACCCGAGAAACCGGCTTTCTTCACCCGGCCGGCATGGACGGATGATGGACCGAGGGATCTGTCGGCCCAGCACGACAAATATCTCTACGGATCGTGAAAAAAATTTTCATCGATACCGGGGCTTTTCTGGCGAAAGAAATCACCAACGACCAACACCACTCCGAAGCGGTCAACTTTTGGCACACGCTGGTCGAAAATCGGGTGACATTATACTCCTCCGAACACGTGCTGGACGAGGCGATGACGCTGTTGGCCCGGCGAACCAATTACAGTTGGGCGGCACTTTGGGGGCAGGAGGCCTTGGCATCCGGCATCTCTTGGCTGAGGGCAGAGGAGAAAGACTGGGCGGGGGCAATGCGAAACATGCAGAAATTTGCCGACCAAGGCGTCTCCTTTACCGATTGTGTGTCGTTCGTGTTGATGCGCCGTCAGGGATTGCGTGATGTGTTCGGCTTCGATCGTCATTTTTCCGCCGCCGGCTTCCGGATGAGGAACAGCTGAACCGCAACATTCATGATGCACGTTCCTTCCCTCATTGAAAGAAAGCGTGATGGCGGAAAATTGTCCGGCGACGAGATGGCCGCTTTGATCGACGGCTACACGCGGGGGGAGGTGCCGGATTACCAGATGGCGGCGTGGGCCATGGCGCGGTTTTTCCTGCGGATGGACGAGACGGAGACAACGGCCCCGACCTGCGGCTGCGAATCCTTCGGGCCTGTATTTGCCAAGCCCGCGGGCACGCCGCCCAAGGTGGACAAACATTCGACCGGAGGCGTGGGCGACCAAGTTTTGTTTGTAACCCGCACCGCTGCCGATTTGCGAGGGCGTGTGGCTGCCGATGATTGCGGGGCGCAGTCTTGGCTCCACGGGCGGCACGCTCGACAAGCGCGAGAGTGTTCCAGGTTTCCGCACCGACTTGGCGTGGCGCGGGTGTCGATACCCATGCAATGCTCAATCCGATGAACGAGCCGCTGACGGACGTTTCGACAGCGGAGGTGCCGCGGCGGGGTGAGTGGGATCATTGCCACGCCTGCGAGGCGCCTTACCGGCATGTGTGTTTGTCGCCGGGCGAAAAGCTCTATTGTTCGCGCTGCGGGGAGTTGCTGGATTCGGGTCGTTCAGAGACGGTGCGGCAGCAGGCTTTGGCGCTGGCGATTACCGGCTTGGTGCTGCTGGTCTTGGCCAATGCGTATCCGGTGATGACTTTCAATATCGCGGGGGTCACGCAGTCGAACCACATTATCACCGGCGTGCAGGGCTTGATCAGCCAGAAATATGCGCCGCTGGCCGCGCTGGTTTTTTTCAGCGCGATCTTGGCGCCTGCTCTGAGTCTTGTGCTGGCGATTTATGTGTTGTCCGCGCGTTGTCTGGGGCGCGTGTGGCCGGGTGATTTCCAGCTTTGGCGCGTCGTGGAGTGGCTGGGACCGTGGAATCTGGTTCCGGTCTTTGCCGTGGCCTGTCTGGTGGCGGTGGTGAGACTGGATCTGCTCGGGACGGTGAGCTGGCAGAAGGGGGCGTTCTTTGTCGTCTTGCTTGCGCTGTGCATTCTGGCGCTCCAGCAAATCCGTGAGGGACTGGGTCAGGCGAGCGATGCGCGTTTGCGCAAATCCGTCGATCCACGATGGCGCCGGCAGAGGGCGCAGGCCTTGGTGGCCAGCGGTGCGGTGCTTTACCCGCTGGCAAACCTTCTGCCGGTGATGACGATGAGTGTGCCCGGGGAGAAAGCGGCGCTGACGGTGTGGGGCGGGGTGATGGAGTTGTACGAGGTGGGGTTATGGCCGGCGGCGTTGGTTGTATTTCTGGCGAGCATGTGCGTTCCGGTTTTCAAGCTGTTCGCGTTGGGGTGGCTGCTGTGGATGGACGGCAAACCGGATTTCTGCAAGGGACGCACTCGGTTGTTTCGTGTGCTGGAAACCATCGGGACGTGGTCCATGGTGGACATTTTCCTGCTTTCGGTACTCGTCGCGGTGGGCCAGCTCGGGTCGCTGGCGAGCGTGGAAACCGAGCCGGGAGCTCTATTTTTCGCGGCAGTGTTGGTTTGCACGCTTTTCGCCGCCGGTCAATATGACGTGCGGATGATATGGCGGGAGAAAAATTCATGAGCGGAGAAACGGAAAATGCGGTGGACCACGGACGCATTGTGCGGCAGCGCGGGCGGGTGTCGTGGGCCTGGGTCTTCCCGCTGATCGCGCTGGCGGCTGCGGCGTGGATGTATGCGGGCTATGTGCGCTCGTTGGGCCCGGAGATCGAGATACGTTTCATCGAGGCGCCGGGTGTCGAGGCGGGCAAGACCCCGCTGATTTTCCGCGGGGTGGTGGCGGGGCGGGTGACGCGCGTTGATCTCGACGAGCAGCTGAGCATGGTGCTGGTAACGGTGCGCCTCGAAAAATTCGCAGCCGGACTGGCCGTTGAGACGTCGGATTTCTGGATCGACCGGCCGGTGGTCAGTTTGCAGGGAGTTTCGGGCCTAACGTCCTTGATCCAGGGCAACTCGCTCCAAGCGCGAATGGGCACCGGTCCGAGCTGCACGAAATTCACGGGTCTCGACAACAGTCCGGTGATCGAGCCGGATGAGGCGACGTTGACGATCCGCCTGCGCGCCGAGGAAGGGCAGACGATCGAGCGCGGCGCGCCGGTGACTTTCCGCGGGGTGGTGGTCGGCCGGGTCCGGTCCCAATCGCTGGACGAGCGCGGGCAGCCGGGTCTGGAGGTCGATATCGAGGAGCGGCACGGGGGTTTGGTGCGTGAAAGTTCGCGTTTCTGGGTGGTGCCAGCCACGCAGGTCACGCTCGGTCCGGGCGGGATCGAACTGGCTTTCGGCGGATTGGATGCGCTGGTTCAAGGTTCGGTGGCGTTCGACGACTTCGGCATGCCCGGCGGACCGGTCTCGCCCGGCAAGGCGCTGCCACTGCTGGCCACCGAGAGGTTGGCGCGATCGGCCGGGTCGCCCTTTGTCATAAGCTTTCCCACGGGACGCGGTCTGCGCGCGGGGCACACGCTGCTGGTTTACTTGGGAATGCCGGTCGGTGTCGTCACGGCGGTGCGCGCGGTCGGCGGAAAGGTCGAAGCCGAGGCGCGTCTCGAGCCGGCGTTCGAGCGGCTGCGCAGCGAGGGTTCGAAATTCTCGCTGGTGGAGCCGCAGATTTCGCTCCAAGGGGTAACCGGTTTGCAAACGCTGCTGACGGGGGTGGTCATCGACTGTGTTCCTGGGTTTGGCGCTGCGCCGGGCACGAGGTTTGCGGGAGCGGTGCCGGCCTCTCCGGAGGAGATCAAAGATGAAAGCAGCGCGGGATTGCAGGTGCGTCTGGTTTCGTCCGGCACGCCGGTCGGCACGGGTGCCTCCGTGCTCTACCGGAATATGCAAGTCGGTGTGGTCCTGTCGAAGGAACTTGGAGCGGACGGAAAATCGGTCGAATTGCTCGTCGGCATCGAGGAGCGTTATGCGCCGCTGGTGCGGCAAAACTCGGTCTTTTGGGAGGAGCGTGGGTTGCAGGGATCTATCGGTTTTCTCAACCTGCGCGTCGAGTCGGCGATGCCGGTGGCTGGTGCGGGCGTGGTGAAGTTCGCCACACCCGACGCTTCCTCGGCTAAAGCAAAAACGATGGCGACTTACACTCTGAACGCTAAGCCGCGCCGGGAGTGGCTGAAATGGGACCCGGCGATTCCGCTGGCCCGTTGAGGTTGCCGGGGCGCCCGGTCGTCAGACGTAAGGCACGAAGGCAGCGTGCACTTCTGGCGGAACGTCGATCATTTTGTAGTCCGTCGAAGAAACAAAGAGCAGGCTCTGCTGGCCTTTGCCGAGGAGCTGGTTTTGCGCGTCGAAGATTTCGTGCTCAAGCGTGACGAACTTGCGGTTGTAGCCGGCGATGCGGATGCGCACGCTCACGGTTTCGAACTCTCGCGTCTCGCGGACGAACTTGTGCTCGAAAGAGCGGGTGAGGATGTAGAATGATGTGTTCTTGAGGTTGAACTTCGGCATCACGCGGTTGAAGAACAACTCGCGCGTCTTGCCGACCCACATGGCGTACATGCCGAAGTAAACGTTGCCGACCGAGTTGGTGTCGGCATACGTGGCCACGAACGAGTGGACGAACCACTTGTCCTCGAAATGCCCACCGAGCGGGTGCTGCACGGCACCGACGAGGGATTTGGCTGCTTCGCCGAGGGCGGCGAGCGGGTTCTCCGAAGAGGCAGACTGAGGTGCGGCGGCGGCCCTCATGGTGGGAGCCGCCATGGGTGACATTTCATCGGCCGGCGCGCCGAGTTGGTCGGCGTCACTGACAAAATCTTCCGAGGAGGTCGGCTTGCAGATCGTCCAGACCACGTAGCCCAGCGGCAGGAGCGAGCCGATGATCATGAAGAACGGGTAGCTGAGCAGGTAACCGAAGGCGAAAATGACAACCGCGAGGCTTCCGATGCAGAACATTTTCACCTGCGGGATGCGGTTGGCTGGTGTGTTCACGTAGCAGCGCGCCACGGCCAGCGCGGAGTAGCCGACGAAGAACGTCGCGAAGAAGATCATGAAGTATTCCAGCTCCAGTCCGACGGCCGCTCCGGCCACGGCGACCACGCCGCAGACAAGAAACAGCGGGATCGGCGACGTGACAAGCGAGGTCGGCACGAGGGCAAAGATGGCGTGCACGCTGGTGCGGACGTTGCTTTGCAGGAACCAGCGCAGGGCGATGTAGCCACTGTCGAGGGTGGTGAGCACGCAACCGCAGAGGAACACGCAATAAGCTCCGAAGATCCACGGGTGCTCGGCGGCTTTCGAAAAGAGCAACTGCATCACGGAGTCGTGGCCGTAAACGTGCCCGCCCAGACCGGGGCGGAGAAAATCACCTGCACCGACACCCAGCGCCCACAGGGCAAGGAGCCCGTGGAACAGGAGAAAGAGGAAAAATTGCGTCGCCCCGGCGATGTAGGCCGCGGCGACCGAGACGCGTTCGCGGTGCATCTGGATGGCGCGCTGCCACTGCTGCAGGTCGAGCCACGGCCCGAGAAGAAAGCCGATGCAGATCGGCACGAAGAAGCCCCAGTAGTTCAAGTCGTTGGTCGGCAATTTGTCCACCGTCACGACAGGAAGCGCACTGGCGATGTAAGCCGGGGCATTGAGCAGGATCAGAATGGCGCCGAGCAGGATCATGAATATGACGCCGTGGCTCCATTTGATGCGGCGGATGTTGAACTCCTCGCCGAAAAGGATGCCGGCCGCGAGCACGACGAGCAGGATGAGAGGCAGGAAAAGAATCTCCGGTTTCAGCCCGAGCGGCATCCATCCGTAGCGGATGAGCGCGAAGATCGTCAGCGTGATGGCGAGCAGTTGGTAGAGGAAAAAGACGAGCCGGAACGGCCGCGACCAGCTGGTGAAAAATTTGCCGAGAGATTCCGAGCCGCCGTCCTCGCGTCGCGCCAGGTGATGCGTGATCAAGCCGAAGCCGACAAGCCCGAGGCAGTTCGGAATGGCGAAACTCAGCAACCCGAAAAGACCGAACTGCGTGGTGAATTGCACCGAGAAAAAGAGTCCGAGGCCCCACATCCAGGAAAGCGTGACCGTGTTGCCCCAGAGGAGTGTGTTGAACCAACGGGCGATTTTGAATTCGGGAGCAGCCATAAATTTTTGGGAAAACGTGCTCCAACCTAACACACGCTGAGCGAATTGCCCAAGCTCGATGCGCGAGCGTGCTTGTTCATTCCGCGGGGGGCGTTAGATTCGGGCTCTTTTCGCCCATGAGCCATTCCCTGATGACCAGTGCCGAAGTGCGCCAGAGTTTCCTCGATTTCTTCCGGGAGAAGCGGCACACGATTGTTCCCTCTTCGAGCCTGCTGCCGTCTTCGCCGAACCTGCTCTTTACCAACGCGGGGATGAACCAATTCGTGCCGATCTTTCTCGCGGCGGCGAATCCGGATGTCTCGCGCTGGCCGGGGGCGCTGGCGGCGGCCGACACGCGCGCGGCCGACACGCAGAAGTGTATCCGCGCGGGTGGCAAGCACAACGATCTCGAGGACGTCGGGCTGGACACATATCACCACACGTTTTTCGAAATGCTCGGGAACTGGAGCTTCGGCGATTATTTCAAAAAAGAGGCCATCGCGTGGGCGTGGGAGTTGCTGGTCGGGCGGTGGAAATTTCCCGCGGCGAGGCTTTATGCCACCGTTTATTCGCCCGACGCGGGAGACCCGAGCGAGTTCGACCAGGAGGCTTGGGATTACTGGGCAGAGCATTTCCGCGCGGCGGGGCTTGATCCGGAGGTCCACATCGTTCCCGGCAACAAGAAGGACAACTTTTGGATGATGGGCGACACGGGCCCGTGCGGGCCTTGCTCCGAATTACATATAGACCTTACGCCGCAGGGCGACACGCGCGGCGCGCTGGTCAACAAAGGCACGGCCGAGTGCATCGAGATTTGGAATTTGGTCTTCATCCAATTCAACGCCAACCCGGACGGCACTTTTACGCCGCTGCCCGCCCGGCACGTCGATACCGGCATGGGGTTCGAGCGCGTTTGCTCGGTCATGCAGGGCACGCACGGATTCACCGAGTTTTCCCATGCCCGCATTTCGAATTACGAGACCGACGTTTTTCGTCCGCTCTTCGCGGTGCTGGAAAAACTCAGCGGCAAGAAATACGGATCGACGCTGCCCGAAGCCGGCTCGACCGGGCACAGCGAGCAGGAAAAGATCGACATCGCGTTCCGTGTCATAGCAGACCATGCGCGGACTCTTTCGTTTGCCGTGGCTGACGGCATCACGCCAGGCAACAGCGACCGCAATTATGTGCTGCGCCGCATCCTGCGCCGCGCCGTGCGTTACGGGCGGACGCTCGGGTTTCACGAACCGTTCTTTTACAAGCTCACTCACGTGCTGGCGGAAACAATGGGCGAGGTGTTTCCCGAATTGCGCGCCAAGCAGGCCCACGTCGAGGATGTGCTGCGCCGGGAGGAAGTGGCGTTCAATCGCACGCTCGACAAAGGTATCGCGCTTTTCGAGGCCGAGGCGGAGCAGTTGAAAGTCGGGGAGAAAATTTCCGGTGCGTTTGCCTTCAAGCTTTATGATGAGCAGGGATTCCCGCTCGATTTGACCGACTTGATGGCACGGGAGCGCGGGTTGTCTGTCGACACGTCCGGCTTCGAGACACTGATGGAAGAGCAGCGCACGCGGGCGCGGGCGGCGCAGAAAAAGCAGGTCATTACGGTTTCCGAAGTGACGACAAAAGAGCCGACGAAGTTTCGCGGTTACGACGAATTTTCCTCCAAAGCGAAAGTGCTCGAGGTGGTCGATCTCCAAGGCCGTCTGGCGGTGGTGCTTGATACGAGCGTTTGCTATGCCGAGATGGGCGGGCAGGTCGGCGACTCGGGAGAACTGAGAGCGGGCGCGGATCTTTGGCGCGTCGCGAACACCCAGAAGGCGGGCGACACGTGGCTGCACGTGCTCGAGGGGGAAGATGCACCGGGGGTGGGGGCCGAGGTCGAATTGACTGTCGATGTCCCGCGTCGTGTGGCGATCCAGCGTCACCACACGGTCACGCATTTACTCCATTGGGCCTTGCACGAGGTGGTGAGCCGCGAGGCGGTGCAAAAAGGAAGTTACGTCGGACCTGAGAAGTTGACTTTCGATTTCAGCAGCGGGGCTATGACGTCCGAGCAGTTGCACGCGGTCGAGCGCTTGGTGAACGATAAGATTCTGGAAAATGCCCCGGTGAGTTGGAACGAGGTGGCTTATGCCGACGTGCGCGGACGCACGGACGTGATGCAGTTTTTCGGCGACAAATACGGCGACAACGTGCGTGTCGTGCAAATCGGCGGTGCGTCCGGCGCGCTCGATGGCTACAGCATGGAGCTGTGCGGCGGCACGCATGTGCGCTCGACAGGAGAGATCGGTTTGTTCCGCATCGTAAGCGAAGGCGCGGTGGCGGCGGGTATCCGTCGCATCGAGGCATTGGCTGGCGCGGTGGCGGTGGCGGCAGCCGAGGCCGACCGTGAACGTGTGCGGGCGATGGCGGCAAAGCTCGGTGCGCCGATTGCCGAGATGGAGAAAAAGCTCGAGGCATTTCTGACGCAGCAGAAGGAGCTCGAAAAAGCGCTCAAGGCCGCGCGGCAACGCGAAGCGGCGGCGCAAGCGGGTGATTTGTTGTCCAAGCAGGAAACACTCGGAGTGGTTCCCGCGATCATCGCGAATCTCGGCGCGGCCGATGGCGACGCATTGCAGGCGGCGGCCGATGCACTGAAGACAAAGTTTTCCGGCGTGATCGTCCTCGGCGGGGCGGCGAACGGCGCGGTGTCGCTCGTTGCGGCGGTGGGGAAAGAACACACGGCAAAAGTCGCGGCGGGCAAAATCATCCAAGCCGTTGCGCCCGTCGTCGGCGGCAAGGGCGGGGGACGTCCCGACCATGCGCGCGGCGGCGGCAATGATCCTGCGCAGATTGATGCGGCCTTGGCCGAAGCGCGTCGAATCGTCGCCGGGGCATGATTTTCCTCTCGTCTCGCGACGCGGCGTGCACGATAAGCGCGGTGCTATGAAATCAATGCGTCTTCTTACCCTCACCGCCCTGCTGGTGGCCTCGACCCTGCTCACCGGCTGCGGCTATAATCGCCTCGTCAATCTGCGTCAACAGACCGAAAGCAGCTGGGCCGACGTGGAGAATGTCTATCAGCGCCGTGCCGATCTGATACCGAACCTCGTCAAAACCGTGGAGGGGGCGGCGAGCTTCGAAAAATCCACGCTGACTGACGTGATCCAAGCGCGCCAGCAGGTGAACAACATCAAGCTCGAACCGAATTCCCCACCGGCCACGCCTGAGGCAATGGCGGCATTCCAACAATCGCAGGATGCGCTTTCCGGCGCGTTGTCGCGTTTGCTCGTGACGGTCGAGCGCTATCCGGAGCTGAAGGCCAACGCGAATTTCCAGAACCTGCAGGTGCAACTCGAGGGCACGGAAAACCGCATCGCAGTCGAGCGAAGGAAGTTCAACGAATCGGTGCAGCAATACAACACGGCGATCAAAGAATTCCCGACGCTGATTTATGCCGGGTTCCTCGGGTTCAAGGAGCGTCCGTATTTCGCCGCCCGCGCGGGAGCGGACCAGGCGCCCGAGGTGAATTTCAACTTCGGCGGCAATCCCGGTTCCTGATCCGCCGCCTGCCGTGCGCGTTCATTGCCTAATTCTGCTGTCGCTGTTGGTCGGCACGTTTTCGCCTGCGGCGGCAGCTTTGCCGGCGAAACCGTTGGACTACGTCCTCGACGAGGCGGGGGTGTTGAGTGTGCCGCAGCGGCAGGATTTGTCGCGTAAGCTCGCGCAATACGAGCGCGAGACGTCGAACCAGATTCTGGTCGCGACATTTCCCGACGTGCCGACGGATTACGCTCTCGAAGATTTCACGCAACGTACGGCCGAGGCCTGGGGTGCGGGGCAGCGCGGCAAAGACAACGGGATCGTGCTGTTTGTTTTTCCGCAAGCGCGGCAGTTGCGCATCGAAGTGGGTTATGGACTGGAGGGCGCGGTGCCGGATGCATTGGCGGCCGGTATCATCAATGCGGAAATCGTGCCGCTCTTCCGCGCCGGCCGCATGGGCGATGGCATCGCGCACGGCGCGACGGCGTTGATGGAGGCTGCGCGCGGCGAATACACCGGCAGCGGTCGCACCTGGGCCGAGCAGCAACAGGCCGGCCAGAAAGATTCGCCGTGGCTGCTGCTGTTCTTGATCATCTTTATCCTGCTGCTGGTGATCGCGGCGCGGCGCAGCGGTGGCAGCGGCGGGACGATTTACACGCCGGGCGGCCGTCGCGATGTGTGGTTTCCTTCCCATCCGGGCGGCTTCGGCGGAAAATCCTTCGGCGGCGGTTTCGGCGGGGGCTTCATGGGTGGCGGCGGCGGTTTCGGCGGCGGCGGGGCCAGCGGGAGATGGTGAGATGAAGACAAAAGAATTTTTCCGACGGCTCGACGAAGGATGCGTGGTCAAAGCGATCCGCCAAGCGGAAGCGCTCACCTCGGGCGAGGTGCGGGTTCTCGTGACACGACGACGTTTGCGCGGGGCGGATGTGGCGGTCAAGGCGCGGGAGGAATTTGCGCGTTTGGGCATGACGAACGCGGCCGAGGGCCACGCCGTGCTGTTTTACGTCGCGCCGTCCGATCAGGCCTATGCCGTGACTGGCGGCGCGGCCGTCCATGCGAAAGTCGGTCAGTCATTCTGGGAGGAAATCGCCGGGCTGCTGCGGGCGGATTTTGCACGCGGTGAATTCACCTCCGGACTGGTCGGAGGGATCGGCCGCGTGGCTCGGGAACTGGCGCGTCTCTACCCGCGCACGGCAACCGATCACAACGAGTTGCCCGACGTGATCGCGCGGGATTGAGCTCGCTCAAGGGCTCGGCGCCGAAGCACCGAGCATGCTGTCGAAGAGGCCGTTGAGGGCGGAGGCGGGCAGGCGCAGCGTTTCTTGTCCGGCGGCGGGTTGCCAAGCGGTGGAGGCGAGTTTTTCAGCGAAATCGATTTTCTCGATACGGATGTCGAGCGAGTAACCGGGGCCCTCGATGACGAGGCGCGCTGGACGGTAATCGGCGCCGACCCAGGCCCGCCCGGTGAAAGTTTCGGCCCGGATCGATTGCTGCACTTCCGGGAGCAGCCCGAATTGCAGGATGCGCTGGTCGTTTTCCGTGCCGAGGTCTTTCACGTCGAAGACAACGGGAAGGAAAGCGAGCATTTGCGGGTTGAGGGCGAGGGGAATGAGCGGCGGGGCAGCGCCCCCGGAGGCGTCCGCTGGCAATCCGGCGGCTTGGGCAAGGACGCGCATCGACTCTGCCGGCACAGCCCAAATTTCGTTGCCATCGCGACAGGCGGTGAGATTTTCGTTCGGGTGAACGATATCGACGCGCAGGCGGTCGGGGGCTTGGAGGGCGAGGCGGAAGCGTGTGCCGCGGGTGGGAGCGAGAGCGCCGGTGGCGTCGGTGATCTGGCATTCGGCGACGAGGGCGCCGGGTTGCCCTGCGCTTGCACCGAAGACGGCCGAAGCGATGGGGGCGAGGGCTTGGGCGAACACATCGTAGGGCGCTCCATCGGCGGCACGCAGGGGCTGTGTCGTGAAAATCGCGGCGGCGACCGCGAGAATCTTGCACGCGGCGCGGCAGGTCCTACTATGGCCAGCCACGCGCATGACCATGTTGCTTCTGCCACAGCTTCTCGCCGCGGACGGCTTTTTCTTCGCCTTCCAAGAATCCACGCTGGCGGGGCGGATCATTATTCTCACGCTATTTGTCGCGTCGATTTTCAGTTGGTCGGTCATGATCACGAAGTTCCGCATGATTCGCTTCGCGCGCAAGCAAACCGAGCGTTTTTTTTCGGTGTTCCGCAAAGATCGTCACCCGTTGCGGCTTTACGAGACGGGTATCGCATTCGATGGTTCTCCGTCGTTTGCCGTTTATCGTGCGGGCTGCGCCGAGCTGGCCTACCAGATGCTGGGATCGAACGAGGTGGATGAGACGTTCGACGCGCGGGTCGAGGTGGCCGACCGGATTACGGCGGCGCAAATGCGCGCGGTGAGCGTGGCGATGGAACGTGCGGTCGGCGAATCGGGTCTGCGCATGGAATCACAAATGATCATTCTTGCGACGGCGGTGAGCGGTTCGCCGTTCCTTGGTCTGCTCGGCACGGTGTGGGGCGTGATGGATGCGTTCAGCGGGATCGCCATGGCGGGCACCCCGAATCTGGCGGCGATGGCGCCGGGCGTGAGCGGAGCCTTGGTCACGACGGTGATCGGCCTGCTCGTGGCCATCCCGGCGATGTTCGGCTACAACTTTCTCGTCACCAGCCTGCGTTCGCTGCTGGTGCAGACGGATAATTTCGCGGCCGAGCTGGCCTCGGTGTTCGAGCACCGCTTCGTCAATTACGACCAGAAAGGCTGAGTCTTCGTCATGCGTCGCTACTCGGACAAACAGGCGCTTTCGACGCTCTCGGAGATCAACGTGACGCCGTTGCTCGATCTGGCCTTTGTGCTGTTGATTATTTTCATGATCACCACGCCGTTGCTCGAAAACAGCATGGATCTCATCGTTCCCACCAGCGAGACGGCCGAGCGTCCCGTGGATACGCAAAAAGTGCAGACGGTTTCGATCGACCGCAACGACGTGCTCAAGCTCAATATGGATCCCATCACTCCCGAGGAGCTCGAGCAAAAACTCAGCGCCTTGCGGCAAAGCGATCCGCAAGTCGCCGTGGTGGTGCGTCCGCACCGCGATTTGCCCGTGCAGAAATTCATCTCGGTGATGGATGTCATTTCCAAATCGGGCATCACCAAAGTCGGCGTGATGACGCGCCCCGAGGAAAGTTGACGCGCCATGGATGATCGGCGTTTCCGGCGCACGGTGTTTGCCGTGGCCTTGCTTCACGCGGTGCTGATCGGCCTGCTGCTCTGGTGGAGCACGCGCGAGGTGAAAAAGCCCCAACCGCAGATCACTTGGATGAATCCAGCGCAGTTCACCGATATCGAAGAAATCGAGGAGGACGAGCCCGCGCCGACACCCCCGCCCGCCCCGGTGCCGACGCCTGCTCCTGAGGAGAAGCTTGATGCGCCTGTATCGCCCGCCCCTAGCGATATCAAGCTGCCCACCCCTACACCCACTCCCACTCCCACGCCGACCCCGAAGCCCAGTCCCAGTCCCAGCCCCAAGCTCAAGCCGACTCCCACGCCGACCCCAAAACCGACCCCCAAATCGTCACCGACGCCCAAGCCCACCCCCAAACCGAGCCCGAAGCCATCGCCCAAGCCTTCACCCAAACCAACTCCCAAGCCATCGCCGAAACCTTCCCCCAAGGCGACCCCGCAGCCCACGCCCAAAGCATCACCCACCGAGGCCCCCAAGGCCGAAAAAGCCGAAGCCGCCTCCGATGTGCCGACCGGAGCCCCCGTGCGTAAGGCCGAGGCCGCCAGCGGATCTTCGTCCTCCGGCACGAACCCGAGCGACTTCGGTTGGTATCATGAACTCATCCACGACCGCTTCTTCGGCCTCTGGGATCAGCCGACCAGCATTGTCGGCTCGGCCAATTTCACCACGACCCTCCGCATCACGATCGCAGCCGATGGGCGTATCAGCAATTTTCGCGTTGTCCGTTCTTCCGGCAATGTGGTGATGGACGAAAGCGTGCTCGCCGCCGCCCGCCGCGTGCTCAAGATAGATGCCCCGCCTAAAAATCTCGTCACCGGCGGATCTTACGAAGTGAACATCAATTTCGAGTTGGAATGACGCGACCCAATCGTGCCTTGACCTCCTTCGGGCATCGTCCTTGAATTGCCAATCCTCCCAAAACCACAGCACAACATCAGGAAAAACAAAACATGACTAAAATCGGTATCAATGGTTTCGGGCGTATCGGGCGTTTGGTATTTCGCGCGATCGCGGAACAAGGCCTTCTGGGCAAAGACTTTCAGGTCGTCGCCGTCAACGACCTCGTCCCGGCGGACAACCTCGCTTATCTCGTCAAATACGACTCCACGCAGGGCAAATTTCACGGCACGGTCTCGAGCGAAAAATCCTCGCCATCCGCCGCCGAGGACGACGTGCTCGTTGTCAACGGCCAGAAGATCAAATGCCTCGCTGTCAAAGAAGGCCCGGCTGCCATTCCGTGGAAAGACCTCGGCGTGGACATCGTGCTCGAATGCACGGGCCTTTTCACCGAAGCCGAGAAAGCCAAAGGCCACCTTGCCGCCGGCGCCAAGAAAGTCATCATCTCCGCCCCAGCCAAGGGCGAAGACATCACCGTAGTGATGGGCGTCAATGACGACAAATACGATGCGGCCAAGCACAACATCATTTCCAACGCCAGCTGCACGACGAACTGCCTCGCGCCCGTCGTCTCCGTCCTCCTCAAAGAAGGCTTCGGTGTCGAGGAAGGTCTCATGACCACCGTGCACAGCTACACCGCCACGCAGAAGACCGTGGACGGTCCTTCGAAGAAAGACTGGAAGGGCGGACGTGCCGCGGCCATCAATATCATTCCTTCGACCACCGGCGCCGCCAAAGCCGTCGGCCTCGCCATTCCCGAGATCAAGGGCAAGCTCACCGGCATGTCCTTCCGCGTGCCCACGCCGACTGTCTCGGTCGTCGATCTCACGGTCAAAACTTCCAAAGAGACCAGCTACAAAGAAATCTGCGCGGCCATGAAGAAAGCCAGCGAGACCTACCTCAAAGGCATCCTCGCTTACACCGAAGACGAGGTGGTCTCCTCTGATTTCATCCACGACACCTCGTCGAGCATCTTCGACGCGGGTTCGGGCATCGAGCTCAACAGTAAATTTTTCAAGCTGGTGAGCTGGTATGACAACGAGTGGGGTTACAGCAACCGCTGCGTGGACCTGCTCAAGAAAGTCGCCGCAAAACTCTGATCGACGGATTCACTTCACGGCGCCCGGGGCAACCCGGGCGCTGTTTCCATCTCCGAAAGCCATGGGTAAATTCCAAACTCTCCGCGATCTCGACCTCGCGGGAAAACGCGTGCTCATCCGTGTGGACTTCAACGTTCCGCAGGAAAAAGCCATCGGCGCCATCACCAATAACCAGCGCATCGTCGCCGCGCTCCCGACCATTCAGCACGTTCTCGATCACGGCGGCTCCGTGGTTTTGATGAGCCATCTCGGACGCCCCAATGGCCAGAAGATCGAAAAATTTACGCTCCAGCCCGTCGCCGCGGAGTTGGAAAAACTGCTCGGCCGTCCGGTCAAATTTGTTCCCGAGTGCTCCGGTCCTGTGGCCGAAGAAGCTTGCGCTTCGCTCCTGCCCGGTGATGTTTTGCTGCTCGAAAATCTCCGCTTCCACATCGAGGAAGAGGGCAAGGCGAAGCAGGAAGACGGTTCCTCGCTGAAAGCCGATCCGGCTGCCGTTGCCGCCTTCCGCGCCAGCCTCAGCAAGCTCGGCGACGTTTACGTCAACGACGCCTTCGGTACCGCGCACCGCGCCCACTCGTCTATGGTCGGTGTCGCTCTCCCGCAGAAAGCGGCCGGCTTTCTCATGGAGAAAGAACTCAACGCCTTCGCCGCGGTCCTCGACCATCCGAAGCGTCCGCTGCTCGCCATCCTCGGTGGGGCCAAGATCGCCGACAAAATTCCGCTCATCACCAATCTTCTCGAAAAAGCCGACGAGATCATCATCGGTGGCGGCATGGCTTACACCTTCAAGAAAGTGCTCAACGGCATGGAAATCGGCGGCAGTCTTTTCGACGCCGAAGGAGCCAAAATCGTCTCCGACCTCATGGCCAAGGCGCAAGCCCGTGGTGTGAAGCTCATCTTTCCCGTGGATTACGTCTGCGCGGACGCCTTCTCGGCCGACGCCAACACGCAAGCGGCCGATGACTCCACCGGCATCCCCGCCGGATGGGAAGGGCTCGACGCCGGCCCCCGATCCATCGCCCTCTACCGCGAAGCCATTCTCCGCGCCAAAACGATCATCTGGAACGGTCCTCCGGGGGTGTTCGAGTTCGACAAATTTTCCGGCGCGACCAAAGCCATGGCCGAAGCCGTGGCTGAAGCGACCGCCCGCGGAGCGACAACCGTGGTCGGCGGCGGCGATACCGCCACGGCCGCGAAGAAATTCAAAGTGGCCGACAAAGTCAGCCATTGCTCGACCGGCGGCGGCGCCAGCCTTGAGTTTCTCGAAGGCAAAGTGCTTCCCGGCGTGGCGGCCTTGGAAAGCTGAACGTTTCCCGGGCAGTTGCCCCGGACCCGATGCAAATCTAACTTTACCCATCACCCGAAGCAGCAACGGTTCCATCCGCCATGTTCAAATTCCTTCATCGGCAGCAGTTGGTGAAAAAAGGCCTCGCGTGCGGCAAGTCCCGCCGCACGGTCGAGGAGAGCGCCTGGCGTGAAGCGCTGGCCTGCGGTTGGTTGCCGCGGTTGCTTGTTTTCGTGGCGTTTGCCGTCGGCCTCGGCTTCCTCATCTTCACCGGTCAGCAGGAAGAGCCACTCAAGAAGTTTCTCGTCTGCCTGCTCGTCTTCGCGATTTCCGTCGCGCAGTTGTGGGTCAACCACCCGCAAGCGTTCTACCGCAACTCCAGCCTCGCGCTCATTTACGGCATCCTGCTCTTGCAACTCGGCACGATCAAAGGCCTGCTCGTGCTGGCCGACACTGGCCGCATCGATTTGCAGCTCGTGCCGATGCTTATTCCCTACGCCTTGGCACCGCTTGTCTTCTCGGTGCTGCTCGGTCGCCACCTCGGCCTCTTCGGTGCGGTCGTGGCCAGTCTCTGGGGCGCGTTTCTCATGCCGGTCATCGACACGGTGTTTCTTGTCATATCGCTCATCTCTGGAGTGGTCGCCGTGCTCTGCACATTGCAAGTGCGCCGCCGCAGCCAACTTATCCGCGCTGGATTATACGTTGGCGTGGCCGTTTGGCTGCTCGCCGCCATTTTCGGCCAGATCGGGCCCGCGCTCATCACCGCGCCGGGACTCACCGATTGGGCCATGGTCGGCTGGCAGACACTGGCCGCCTTTGGCGTCGGTATCGTCACGGCCATCATCGTCAGCGGGGCCCTGCCCGTGCTGGAGCACATCTTCGGTATCACGACGGACATCTCTTGGCTCGAAGCAGCCGACTTGAATCACCCGCTACTCAAGCGCATGACGCTCGAGGCTCCCGGCACCTACCACCACAGCCTTGCCGTGGCGAACCTCGCGGAAGCCGGCGCCGAGGCCATCGGGGCCAATCCCACGATGTGCCGCGTGTGCTCGTATTTCCACGACATCGGCAAGCTCGTGAAGCCGGAGTATTTCATGGAAAACATGGCGGGCGGCGTCAACCCTCACGATGATCTCGCGCCGTCGATGAGCGCGCTCATCATCGTCTCGCACGTCAAAGAAGGTGTGGATCTCGCGCTCAAGCACGACCTGAACGACCGCGTCGTCGATGTGATTCGCGAACACCATGGCAACTCGGTCGTCCGCTTTTTCCATCAGCGCGCCTTACAGCAGGCCGAGGACGCCCGCCTCGGCGGCAAGATCATGAACCTCCGCGCCGAGGACATTCCCGCCGTGCAGGAAGAAAATTTCCGCTACCCCGGCCCGAATCCGCAGACCAAAGAAAGCGGCATTGTTTGTCTGGCCGACGCGGTGGAAAGCGCCTCCCGCAGCCTCCAGCGTCCCACCGCCCAGCGCATCGAGGATCTCGTCGATGATGTGATCGAACTGAAGATGGACGAGGGCCTGCTCGACGATTGTCCGCTCACCCTTGCGGACATCAAAAAACTCGCCGCCCGCTTCCGCTTCACCCTTCTGAACATGCTCCATAGTCGCATAGCCTATCCGCAGGACGAGGAGAAGCCCGCCCCGAAATCCTCTTCGGTCGCCACGGCCTGACCCGCGCCATGCGCGCCGTAACTGCTTCCTCGCTCGTCTGGCTTAATCGCCAACGAGTGATTACCCCGCGCGATTTGTCCCTGCCGCGCGTGCAGAGCGCCGTCGCGAACGCGCTACCCGGAGTCCTCGAGGCACAAAAGAAAGACTCCGTGCTGGGCGACTGTCTCGAAATTACCCTCGTTCTTGTCTCCGACCGCCGGATCGCGGAGTTGCACGGACAATTCATGGACGATCCGACGCCGACGGACGTCATCACGTTTTTGCACGGCGAGATTGTGATCAGCGTCGAAACCGCGCACCGCGAAGCCCGCGCGCGTTCGTTGCCCGTGCCGCAGGAAGTGGCGCGCTATGCCGTGCATGGCTTGCTGCATCTCGCGGGATGGGCCGACAAAACCATGGTGGAGGCCCGGGCCATGCGCGCGGTTCAGGAGAAAATTTTGCGACGCGCCGGCCGTGTCCTGTGGTAAATTGCCGGCATGTCGCTGCCCGGCGAAAGTCCCGCTTTGAACTCCGACCTCACCGCTCTCTGGCGCTCGGTCGAGTTGTGCCTGCCGTGTCATGAAGTCGTCGGCGCCGCGTCCTTCCAGCCGGCCGGCGCGGAGTCGCTGGCAACCGACTGGGAACGCTGGGTGCGTGAAATTTTCGGACCTGTGCTGCGCCCTTCGATAAACGCCATCCAAGAAGCTGCAGCCCGGCAGGATTTTCCGGATTTGCTCCGCCGGGATGCTTTGTTGGGCGAGAGTTTGCCGCCTAATGCGGCGAGGGAAAGTTTGGTCGTTGGCCGCCGCGCCCTGCTTGATTTCACGCCGCCGCACGGCGCGAAGTTGCTGGAGCGCTTGGGTCATTTCGCCGCAGAGAACCCCGCGGCCGGCCAATTCGCCACGGTTTTTGCCGTTCGTGCCCATGTTTTTCACCTTCCCGGCGTGCAAGTCGCTCTGGCGTTGCTCTTGGCCGAATGCATTCTCGGAGCCGGCTCCATCGGGATCACTCTGCCGGCCCTGCAGGTGTCGGAGCTGATGGAACTGGCGCTGCGGCAATTGTCCGCCGCACCGTCTCTGCAGGTCGTGGCCCTATGACGACGTTCGGCAGTGTCATCACGGAGAGCGAGACCCGCGACGATATCGCTGTGGCCACGCCGTGGAATGTCATCGTGCACAACGATCCAGTGAACTTGATGTCCTACGTGACGATGGTCTTCCAGCGCGTCTTGGGGTTTTCCCGCGATCAAGCGACCAAGCACATGCTCGAAGTGCATCACAAAGGTCGCTCGCTTGTTTGGTCCGGCGAACGCGAGCGCGCCGAGGCCCTTGTCGAACAACTCCACGGCTACCTCTTGCTGGCCACGCTCGAGCAGGCGGAATTCTGATCCCATGCATTTTCGGCAACTCACTTCCGGCGCTCTGGAAATTTTCGATCTGCATCCGCTGCTCGCCGGCTTGGTGACCGAGTTGCCCAATGTCGCCGGGCGTCACGAAAAAGCGCGCGGCCGCCTGTTCCCCGATCCGCTCGGCCACGGAGACCAAGATGAATTGCACCGGGACTGGCAGGACCATGTGCAGCCGGAGTTGGAGCGACTTTTCGCCTCGAGCCGTGCGACCGTGGCGCGCGACATCGCCGGCCTGCCGCACGAAGCCAGCCGCCTGCTGATTCCTTCTGAACACGTGGACGCTTGGCTCAACTGCCTCAATCAGGCGCGACTGATTATCGTGGAGGAAAATGCCTTCTCCGAAGCCGACATGGATCACCGCGAGCCGCCCGATCTTTCCACCCGGCGCGGGCTGGCCCTGCTCAAAGTCCATTTCTACGCGCACTTGCAGGAGGCGCTCGTCGAAGTGGCCTCGGCCTGACTCCATGACGCCGCCGACCGAGACCACGGAGGCGATCCTGCTGCGCCGCGCCCGTTTCGGGGAATCGAGCTACGTGCTCGTCTGGCTCTCACCCGGACACGGGAAAATCCGCACCGCCGCCCGTGGCACTGCGGCCAAGAACAGCAAGCTGCGCGGACGGCTCGACATCTTCTACCACGCGGAAATCCAATTCGCCGCCGCCCGCAAATCCGACCTCCATGCACTGCGCGAGCTGCGCCTGCTCGAGACGTGGGACGGCTTACGCCACGACTACGCGCGCCTGCTTGCCGCATCGTATTTCGCCGAGTTGTGCGATGGGCTTTCCGAGCCGCATCATGCAGCCGAGGGATTATTCGACCTGCTGCGCCGCGCGCTCGGTTACCTTTGCCAGAATCCACCCACCCGCCGCTCGGTCGAATTTTTCGAGGAGGAAGCTTGCCGCCTCCTCGGGTTCGGACACGAGGACAATCCCCTCGGCGCGATCGAGTCGCACGCCGGCCGCATCCCGGCCAACCGCCGGCGTCTGGCGGCAGTGTTCGGCTGACAGCGAGTTCAATCGGCCTTGCGCAGCTGCAAGGTGACCCACTTGCCGCGGCGCGATGTTTTTTCGAGCCGCAATTTGCGGGCGGCAAACGTTGCGTGCGTTTCTTTTTCCTGCCCGCGCAGAATGCCGGACAGAACAAGGCATCCGCCCGGTTTCACGGCATCCGTGATCTGCGGCGCGGCGGCGCGGAGGATCTCGCTGAAGACATTGGCCACGACCAGCGGATAGCGCGTCTTCCCCGGCTTCCACACGAGCAGGTCGGCCC
>JBIJDZ010000120.1:0-2730 GCA_044343805.1 Chthoniobacterales bacterium
GATGGGCGGCGTCCAAAAAGTGAACTTCGCCGCTGTGCGGAATCTCGCCGAGCAGGCAGCGCACGAGGGTTGTTTTGCCTGCCCCGTTTTCACCGATCACGGCGGTCAATTCGCCGCAATGGAGGTGAAGGTTGACATCCTCCAGCACGGCCGAGCCGTGAAATCTCACGCCGACATCGCGGAAAGTGGTGCAGCATTCACCGCAGCGATGCGGGGCAATCCCGTGATGCGCGGGAGCGTCGAGTGGCGGAATTTCCTGCATGAGAAAGCCGAGACGGTATCACTGCGGCGCGGTAAAGGCCAACGCGCTCCTCACCGCATGGCCTCTTGCAAGACAGCGAGATTTTTCTCCATCGCCCGCAGAAAGGCGCCACGAGCCTCAGCGGGACCGGAAGGCCCGGTCACCACGGGATCCAGCACATACACTCCCGCCCCGGTTTCGCGGGCGATCACACGGGCGCTCTGGTCGGAATACTGCGGCTCGGCAAAAAGGGCCTTCACCCCGTTTTCGCGGACCAGTCGGATCGTGTCGGCCAGCTCACGTGCGCTCGGCTCGGTGCCGGGTTCCCGCTCGATGACTCCCGCAATTCGCAAGCCGAACTCCCGCGCAAAGTAGGGAAATGCCTCGTGGAAGGTGACTATTTTGGTCCCGGCAAATGGAGCCAGCGCGCTCTTCATTTTTTTTTCCATGGCGTCCAACTGCGCCACGTAAGCGGCTGTATTTCGCGCAAACGCCTCCGCACGATCCGGTGATGCTTGGGACAAAGCCGCGGCGATGGTTTCCACCTGTCTTCTCGCTCCTTCGAAGCTGACCCAGACGTGCGGGTTCTCATCCATCAACGGTATTCCCTCGCTCACCTCCACGACTTTTAAACTTGATGATTGCTGGCGAACTTTTTGCAAGAACGGCTCCATCCCGGCGCCATTGGCCAAAAGGATGTCCGCTTCTGCCAGCATGCGCACATCGCCCGCGGTAAGTTGGTAGTCGTGCAGACACCCGATATGCGGGCTGGTCAGACTCTCCACTTCCACCCCCTCGACACCCTGTGTCACATTGAGGGCAGCAACATAAACGGGATAAAACGACGCCACAATCCGCAGTGGTTTCGTTTCGGCTTGCGCTAGGCAGTTTACGCACCCGAGGACAGCCGCCGTTAACAACCACATCCCGCTTTTGCGCCGCCTTGTTTTAATGATCATATGATTAGCAATTTCGTTTTGCATTATCATAATAATTGAGATATGCATAAGCCCAGTCAAAAATCATTTGCAATTTCGGCTAATATCACCGAGTAACAGATCGCGGCATGTTTAAAGTAATTTTCAAAAACCTTTGAACATCAACGATGTCGTCAATTATCAAAGTGAACTACGCAACAAGACAACGATCAGCAGTCCAAAAAACGCTCGAGGACGCAGGGCGCCCGATGACCCCCGCCGAAATTTGGCAGGTGGCCCGTTCCCTGTCCCCCGGTCTCGGTATCGCAACAGTCTACCGCGCGCTCCGTATCCTCATGGATCACGGCGACGTAGATGTCGTGGAAATCCCCGGTGCTCCTCCGCACTACGAACGTAAGCACCCGCATCATCATCATCACTTCCTGTGCGAAACCTGCCAGAGAGTGTTTGAAGTCGAGGCATGTGCCACGGGGATCGATCAGCTGGCTCCTCCGGGATTCACTGTTAAACACCACTCATTGACGCTGTACGGCACCTGCGCTGAATGTTCGCAGAAAGTGGCCCCCACTGCCATAATGTAAACGAACCTTATCATCAAGCGGCACGTCCCCCGGTCGTGCCGCTTTTTT
Source organism: Chthoniobacterales bacterium (assembly GCA_044343805.1). GTDB lineage: Bacteria > Verrucomicrobiota > Verrucomicrobiia > Chthoniobacterales > JACTMZ01 > JACTMZ01. Next base: position 1,809 of record JBIJDZ010000120.1, read on the forward strand.
TTTGCTCCATGCCCTTTGGCGAATTGGACCCCGACAGCTTATTGCAGGGCATGCGCCGACATCGTGTGAGGCAAGCCTTCACCTTGGTCGAACTGCTGGTGGTTCTGGCCATTTTGGCCATTTTGATTTCGTTGGCTGTTACCCTGATTCCAGATTTGATCCGGCGTTCCGAGCGCTCGGATGCACTGGCCAAAACCCGGACCATGGGAACCGCGGTGCTGCTTTACGCCGCAGATCATCAAGGCCGGTTACCCCCGCTTTTTCCCGGGCAGGTGTTGGAATACGAACCCGGCCGCGGCGGACGCATTGTCACCGAGTGCGCAGAGTACCTGCAGATTACCGCAGGGCCGGAAAAATATCTCGTCCGGACCCTTCTGCCCCGGGCTTACGCGCGCCTGCGGGAGCCGGCCAATCAAAATACCATGCGTGTCTGGGTGATGAATGCCTCGATCAATTCCGGGGGAGACGAGATCAAACCCTTCGGCACCTTGGGGCCACCGGGTCTGCCTCCCACGAATACGGTTCCACTCGCCCGGATCTTCCCGCAAAACCTCTGGATGATCAGCACCGCCGACCGCATGCAGCCGAATGTCGTGAGCGCCTCTTGGCGGGACAGCGCCCCTCCGCTTCCCCCGCTGGGCGATTTTCGGGCTGTTTTTCGGTTCGACGGCTCGGCCGAGTTGGAGAACATCCCTTGATCCCATGCGTCTGGCCATTGTTCTCCTCCATGTCACGCTGAGCTGCGCCCTCGGCGGCGACATCATCGCGTCAGCCGCCCACCGTTTCCGCGTCGAAACAATCGCCCATGACCTTGATCATCCCTGGGCTCTGGCAAAATTGCCGGACGGACGTTTCCTTGTCACCGAACGTCGCGGAACCTTGCAATTAATCGATTCGCAAACCGGCACGAAACAGGAAATCG
>JBIJDZ010000029.1:0-25008 GCA_044343805.1 Chthoniobacterales bacterium
CTATCATTCGCTCGCTGCGCGTCCTGCGCGTCTTGCGCCTGCTCACCATGGTGCCCAGCCTGCGCAAAGTTGTCGCAGCATTTCTGCACGCCATTCCCGGACTCGGAGGTGTCCTTGCCGTCATGGCTGTTTTCTTTTTCACCGCCGGAGTCTTGGCTACTAATCTTTTCGGCGAATCCTTTCCCCAATGGTTTGGCACCCTTGGCCGCAGCCTTTACTCATTGTTCCAGATTATGACTCTGGAAAGTTGGTCGATGGGAATTGTTCGTCCAGTCATGGAACAATTCCCCTACGCATGGGCTTTCTTCGTTCCTTTTATCATCTTGGCCACCTTCACAATCCTGAACCTTTTTATCGGAATCATCGTCTCGACGATGCAGGAGTTAAGCACTCTCCCTGAACCCGGCGTGCCTAAAAAAGACTTGGCTGCAGCGCTGGCCCGCATCGAATCAGACATTCAAGCCCTCCGACACCAAGTGGAAAACGACCATGCGGAAAGTCGAAAGCTATGAACCCGTGGATATTGGCTTCACGGCCGCGTACTCTGGGCGCATCGGTTATTCCGGTATTGGCCGGCGCCGCACTGGCTTTTTCGAGCGGCGCATTCCAGGCGGTCGTTACGGCTCTTACGCTGGCTTGTGCCGTTCTTATCCAGATTGCCACTAACTACTTCAATGACGCTATCGACCACGCGAAAGGTACCGACACCAATAATCGGATCGGTCCACTGCGTGTCACCTCCGCCGGCCTTTTGCCTTATCGCCGAGTTATCGCCGCCGGTTTTGCCGTTTTGGGACTGACGGCTCTTCTCGCCATTCCACTCGTCTTGCAAGGCGGATGGATCATCTTGCTTGTCGGCTGCGCTTCGATCGTCTTCGCCTATCTTTACACCGGCGGTCCTTGGCCTCTCGCTTATCTGGGCCTGGGTGAGATTTTTGTCGTTCTTTTTTTTGGCCTCATCGCGGTGGGGGGCACTTTTTATCTTAATACCTTGGATTTTTCCGCGGCGTCTCTCTTGGCCGGCTTGCAGATTGGCCTCCATTCCAGCGTTCTACTGGCAGTGAACAACCTCCGCGATCTGGAGGGCGACCGACTGGCTGGGAAGCGTACCTTGGCCGCTCGCTGCGGCCTCGCCTTCGCGCAAAATGAAAGCGCCGCATTGGCCATTGCACCGTTCGTGCTCGGCTTGATCTGGCTCGGACTCGGCTACTTTTGGGCCTTCGTCCTGCCACTAGCAGCTCTACCGCTCGCATGGTGGTTGGCCCATGCCTGTCTAGCCGCAACACCCGATCGCAGCGTCAACCAGCTCCTCGCCCAGTCTGCCGCCCTGCACGCCATCTTCGGAGTCTTACTCGCCATCGGCTTCCTGCTTACGTGAAAATCTGGACGCACCACTACGAGCTTAATCCGGGCCCCGACACAGCCCGTGCGGCAGCGACCAAGCGACGCGGGACACTCCTCAAGGTCACATTCGACGATGACGCCACGGGCTATGCGGATTTGCATCCTTGGACCGAATTTGGTCACCCCCCGCTGGAAGATAACGTAAAGTCGCTTCAAACCACCCATCCGACGCATTTGGCAAATCTTGCCCTTCGACACGCCCGCACCGACGCTGTCGCTCGCCGCGCTGGTGTGTCTTTGTTCGACGGACTCCCCGAAGTCCGCAGCCACGCGCTTTTCACAGACTGGACGAAAGCAACGCACAAGATTTTCGAGCAGTGCGCTGAGAATAGTTACGCGTCGGCCAAACTTAAGGTCGGGCTATATCCGGATCTTGAAGCTGAAAAACTTAACCGGCTCGCAAGTATACCGCTGCGCTGGCGCCTCGATGCCAATGGCCGGTTTGCTCCCGCATCGCTAGCTAGCTGGCTTCAGCGTCTCTCACCCGAAATCCGCCGCAACATCGAATTTCTGGAAGATCCTTGCCCTTACGATCCGGAAGTCTGGCCTCATATAGCCACCCGCGAAAAAACTCTACTCGCCCTCGATTGGCAACTCCCCGACGCCCCACCTCCCTGGCCGGGTGCCGGGATCATTGTTCTCAAGCCCGCTTCGCAGGATACCTTCACGCTGGCCAAGGATGCCGCGCGTCACGGCATGGAAATCGTCGTGACGCACAGCATGGATCACCCGCTGGGACGCGCTGTCGCCCAGTGGACCTCCATGCGCCTGCGCCAGCGCCACGGCGACCTCGTGCGTGACGGCGGACTGCAAGGGGCAGCACTCTTCGCAAGCGACGCCTTCAGCAAGTGCTTGGAAGAGAAGGGATCGAAGACAATCACACCACAAGGCACCGGATTTGGCTTCGATACATTATTGGGATCGCTTGTGTGGCGAGCACTCGCATGAACAAATCCGGTGGCGTCACAGCACCGCCATCGGGTCCACATCCACCACAATATGCGTTTCCTTCGGGAGCTTGATTGCGGACAGCGTTTCTTTGATTGCCTTGGTGATGGCCCGAATCTGCTGTCCCCGGACCACAATCTGGTAGCGATACATTCCACGCACCCGCGCCAAAGGCGCCGGGGCCGCCGGACTCACCATGACCGAGTGCGGCACGCTTTTCTCCAAGTGTTGGGCGACCATCCTCGCGGTAAATTCGGCCTTTTGCTGCGTGTCTGCCCGTGCTGTCAGCAACACAAAATGTGAAAATGGCGGATGTCCGAAATTTTTCCTCATCGCCAACTCGTGAATGGCAAAGCCGTCAAAATCATGCGATTTGGCGAACTGCAGCGAAGGATGCGCGGGAGTGAAAGTCTGCACGATCACTTCACCCTCGGCATCGCCGCGGCCCGCCCTTCCGGCCACCTGCACGAGCAGTTGGAACGTCCGTTCTCCCGCGCGGAAATCCGGGAGATGCAAAGCAGAGTCCGCGCTGATGATGCCGACGAGCGTCACGCCCGGAAAATGCAGCCCCTTCGCGATCATTTGCGTGCCGACCAGAATGTCGATCTTGCGACTGCGGAACGCTCCGAGCGTTTCGTGATACGCGTTTTTGCGCGTCATGGTATCGGAATCCATCCGCGCGACCCGGGCCGAAGGGAACATCTTTTTCACCACCGCTTCGACTTTTTCCGTTCCCACACCGCTGAAAGCGATCTGCGGGTCGTGGCATTGCGGACACCGCCTTGGCGGTTTCACCGAATATCCGCACATATGGCAGCGCGCCCGGTCTTCGGCCCGGTGCAGGGCAAGCGACACACTGCAATGTGGACACTCGATCGTCTTGCCGCAGGCTTTGCAGGCCAGCACCGTGAAAAAGCCGCGACGGTTGAGAAAAAGGATCGTTTGCTCTCCCTTGGCCAGACGCGACTCGATGGCCAGCGCGAGCTTGGGCGAAATGAACTGGTCATTGCGCTCGCCGTCCTTGCTGCGCAGGCGCATATCCACCACGCGAAAGACCGGCAGCACACACCCGTCATGCCGGTGCGTCAGTTCGAGCAGGAGGTATTTGCCTTTGCGGCAGTTCTCGAAACTTTCGAGTGACGGCGTGGCCGATCCGAGCAAGACAGCGCAGGGCTCCATCTTGCCGCGCACCACGGCGAGATCGCGGGCGTGATAGCGCGGCCCCTCGTCCTGCTTGTAGGACGTATCGTGCTCCTCATCGATGACAATGAGCCCGAGATTTTCGAGCGGGGCAAAAACCGCCCCGCGCGCTCCGATGACAATGCGGGCACGCCCTTCACGCACGCGGTGCCATTCATCGTGACGCTCACCTTCGCTCAAGTGGCTGTGCAACACGGCCACTTCGATTCCCTGCGGCGCGAAGCGCGAGGAAAAGCGCTCCACCGTCTGTGGCGTCAGCGAAATCTCCGGCACCAGCACGAGCGCCGTCTTACCCGTGCCGAGCACCTCGTCAATCGCCCGCAAATACACCTCCGTCTTGCCGCTACCGGTGATGCCTTTGAGAACAATCGGCTTGTGTTGAGACGGATCAAGCAACGCCGGTCGAATATCCTGCAGCGCACTTTCTTGCTCGAAGCTCAACTCCGGCGGCTTCGTTGCGACATAATCCTGCGAACCGTGCGGCGCACGGCGCACCGCAGCAGTGCTGATCGAGATCAGCCCGCGTTTGGCCAGGGCTTTGAGCGCGGCATCGGATGCGCCCGTCTCTTCGAGCAATCTGGCCACCGCGACAGGCGCATCCGAATTACGCAAAAAATCCAAGATGGCCGCCTGGCGCGGCGCACGTTTGCGTATGGTTTCGACATCGGGCGCATCCAGCGGGTCGGCCCGCACGGCAAACTTCCTTTGCAAGGGCGCGTGGCCCGCCTCGCGCACGGCTCTTGGCAAAACACAGCGCAAGGCGTCCTGCTCGTCACATCCGTAATACTCCGCCATCCACTTGGCCAAACGCATGAGCACGGGAGTCATTTGCGGACGCTTGTCCATCACCCCGGCAATCGGACGCACCCCCTTGGCCGAGGTGGAATCAGCGGTGGATAACACCGTGGCCAGCACCAGCCGGTTACGGAGCGGCACCCGCACCCGCGAGCCTTCTCCGAGGCGGCTCTGCCACTCGGCGGGAATTTCGTAGTCGAGAACTTTGCCCGTCGAACGGTCGAGGATTACTTGGGCAAATCGGGGCATGTCGGCAGCTTATACGGTCCGTCCATGGCCTCAATCAGCCATTGAATTCCGGCGGGCTGACGGGGTCGGCACAGTCAGACTTTTTCAAATGGATGGGACACGGTTCACATCGCCCCATTTTTCCGCAGTCACCGCAATCGCCCAGAAAATGACGCCGAACAATGCGCCGCCCACATGGGCAAGACTGGAGACAAAAGATATCCCGTTCATCTGTAAGTAGACACCCGCGAATTGCAGCAGGATCCACAGGACAAAACCAAACCAAGCCGTCATGCGAACCCACCGCAAAACAAAGGCTAACCGCACCATAGCAACCAGACGTGCCCGGGGAAAACGGAGTGCATAGTAGGCGATGACACCGGATACGCCTCCGCTCGCACCCACAAGCGGCATATTCGAGCGGCCATCCAGCCAGAGATGAATCAGGTCGCCTGTGAGGGCCGACCCAGCCAACAGGAGCAAGTATTTTCCGTGACCGAGGTAGTCTTCGGTCCGGTCACCAAACATCAGTAGGAACATGGCGTTGGAAAACAAATGCAAAAAACCGGCATGGATGAAGAAAGAGGTCAAAAACGTCCAGCCTCCTCGGCGCAAGGACTCCGAGGGAAGCAATCCCCACTCTCCCGCCACCGGCGGACCGACGCACCACGCCCAAAGAGTGGCTAACAGCATCAGCAGCACCGTGCCCCACGTGACAAAAGGCCACCGGGACAAAGCCGGACTATCCTCTACGACGGGAATTCCGAAAATCGTCATTATAGCCAGCCAACCGTCCGCAGGCGGCATACCCGTGGCAGATTCCTCATTATTCGCTTTTTCACGAATCCGCTCGATCTCCGCCAGCGCGAGAATCTCCCGGGCCTTGGGCGACAGAAGCGGGGCCGCTTTTTCAGGGGGCCGAGCATGATGCCGGCCCAGAGTTTCCAGCTCATGGGTATCGAACCAGAGGGAGGGGCAAAGCGTGCAAACATCAATCTCGATCTGACCATCGACACCGTCAGGGACTAGATGCACCGCCTTCTTCATGGCATTGCAGCAAAACGGGCAGTCCATCTTCGACACGATCGGGTGGGCTTGAACTTTTTGCCAGAGCGCATTCACAGCCTCTCTCCGCAGCACTTTGCGCAGAAAACTCAGCATGAGACCCCGACCCTCGCATTTCCTGCATCGCCAAAGCACACCTTGCGGGATTGTCACCCGATCGAGAAGCACGCGGCAATGCGGACAAACAAACACAGTGCCGTTTTAAACGCCGATCACCGACACGACAATCTCCCGCCGGTGTGAGGCGTGTCGGTGTTCCAAGAGGAAAATTCCCTGCCAGGTTCCCAGCACCATGCGTCCGCCCGCGACCGGTATGGTTTCGCTTGTGCGGGTTACCGTCATGCGCAAATGGCTGGCCGTATCATCGGGACCCTCCATCGTGTGGACATGCCAACCTTCCCCGTCGGGCGCCAACCGGTCGAGGAACTCGTGCAAATCAAGGCGGGCCGAGGGATCGGCATTTTCAAAAATGACGAGACTCGCGCTGGTGTGCCGGACAAACACTGTGACCACCCCCTCGCGAAGGCCGGATTCCGCAACAACGTCGGCCACCTCGGCTGTAATCTCATAACTCCCGCGACCGCGGGTTTTCACGTGGAAACTTTTTGTCCGGGCTATCATGACATTCCGTAGAGGGCACGGACCAGCCGGGCGGGGCGCGATTCGCGCAATACTCCATTTTCCATGCGGTTCATCACATAGGCAAATCCGATGCGATTTTTCGGGTCGGCAAACCCCAGACTCCCGCCGGCCCCGGGATGTCCGAAGGCCGAAAGCGACGGCCCCAGCAACGAGCGGAGCTTCTCCCCCTTGTCATCGATTGGATCCATCATGAAGCCGGCGGAAAACGCCGTCGGTTGACGCAGCACCAAGTCGTCACCGTTGCTGAATCTCGTGTTCAACGCTTCCCTCCAAGGCCCGTGCAAAATCTGGCCGTCCGCCAGACGTTCGTAAAACTTGGCCAGGGAGCGCGCATTACCGATACCACCGAAAGATGGGTTTTCCGCCTCCCATAAGTCGGGGCGATTGGTGGCGGCCGCACCGGAGACACCAGCCGGTTGAGCAAACGAACGCGCCGTCAGCGAGGATGAGTCAGCCAGCGCGTGTTCGAACGTCCCCGGAGGCTTCAAGTCTTGCAATCTCGCCGCATGCATCCGCGCCATGCGTCCATGCTCCCCGGCGGGAAGACCGATCCAAAACTCCAAATCCAACGGATCTTGGAATGTTTTTTTCCAGTAAGTACCGAGCGACATTCCCGTCAGACGTCTGACCAGAGCATCAAGCCAAAATCCCGAGGTGCGCGGCGCATAGCCGTGCGCGGTATCGGGAACCCAATGCGGAGGTTCCGCCGCCAAGGCATCTGCCACACCTTCCAGATCAAAAACGCTCAGCGCCTCGTGATCGAGCAACGCCAATCCGGCACGATGGGCCAGCAGTTGGGTCAAATTGATTCGAGCTTTTCCAGACGCCGCAAACTCCGGCCAGATCGCAGCCACCGGAGTTTCCAGGCCGATCTTTTTTTCCTGCAACGCGTGCAGAACACATGCGGCAGCCGGACCTTTGGTCGAGGACCACACGAGCACCAGTGTCTCGTCATCCCACGGAATAGTCTCTCCGGAATCACGCCAGCCACGGTGAAGCCGTAGCACCTCATGGCCGTCCTGCCAGATCGAAACCTCCGCGCCGAGTTCCTCACCACGCGCAAAGCTTTCGTCAAAAGCCGCCCGTATCCGCGCCAGCGCTTCCTGGTCGATCTTCCACATCAGAGCTCGCCGATCACTCCTTCCAAATCTGGGTCGTAGCGTGCGATCTCTCGGAATTTCTCGTCCATGTTGAAACTCATCTGAAGGTAGTTCTGAGCTTCCTCCGGCTGGCCGAGAACCGCGTGATAACAACCAAGGTTGTAAAAATAGACTGGTTCCCGCAACAGCGCGGCGGGACCATCTTTGAGCAACTGTAGCGCTTGCTCCGTACGCCCCAATTCGTGCAGGCAAAAAGCACCGTGAATGTAACCGAGGACCATGTCGGGATTGGCTAACCGCAATTTTTCGCAAGCATCGAGTGCTTCCTGCCAGCGCCGCGACCGCATGAGGATGTACACGCGAAGCTGCTCGACATCGTGGTGCGAACGGTCGCCTTCCGGCACGCGCGCAAGTTCGGCGAGAGCCTCGTCTGTCATGCCCAACTCCAGGTAACCCTGGGCGGCATTGATGTAATGTTGCAATGCGATGGACGTAGCTAAATTCAAAGAGGCGCCCGAGGCAACCGTTTCGCCAATCAACGCGCCAACGCTTGCAGGATTTGCGTGGCCAATCGTTCCCCGATACCCGGGACGGCGGCGATTTCCCCGGCATTCGCCCGGCCGAGGCGTTCGACCGAACCGAAGACCCGCAGCAATGCCTGCTTGCGCGACTTGTTCACACCTTCGATATCGTCGAGACGGCTTTCGGACACGCGTCGCTTCATGAGCAACTGATGGTAACCATTGGCCACGCGGTGCGCCTCATCACGGATGCGTTGAAGCAATTGCAAGGCGCCGCTTTCGTGCGGCAGGCGCAGTGGTTGCGGATCGTTCGGGAAATAAATTTCCTCGCGCTCCTTGGCCAATCCAATGATCGGCTGTCCGCGCAGCCCCAGCCTTGCCAGTTCCCCGCAGGCACTGGAGAGCTGTCCGCGGCCGCCGTCCACGATGATCAAATTCGGCAGGCGGGCACCTGGCGGCAAATCAAGGCGAGCCAGAGCTTCACCGGGTTCGTCCTGCGAAAATTCCGCCACATCGGGATGAACCTCGCGGGCCACGCTCAACAAGCGCGCATAGCGGCGGCGCACCACCTCGGCCATGCTGGCAAAATCGTCCTGTCCCTTGACCGTCTTGATGCGATAGCGACGATAGCTCGCCCGCTCCGGCACACCGTCTTTGAAGCGCACCATCGAGGCGACCACGTGCGTGTTCGTGATGTTGGAAATATCAAAGCACTCCATGATGAGGGGCGGACCAGGTAGACCGAGCGACTCACCGAGCGCCCGCAGGTCGCCGACTGGATCCTTGGCCGAAGGCAGCGTGTCTCCGCGCAGGAAGCGGCGGGACTTTTTCGCCGTGCGACGAAGCGCCGTGATGAGGTCGCGCAAGGCCGCCGCTTTTTCAAAGTCGTGCCGCTGGGCTGCCGCCTGCATTTCGGCCTCGAGTTCCTCCGGCACATCCTTGCTGCGTCCTTCCAGAAACGCGCAAGCCTGTTGGATACGCTCACGGTAGGCGGATTCACTGATCTTGCCCATGCAGGGGGCGGAACATTTTCTGATGATGTCGTCGTGGCAGTGACGGTAATCCTTCTCGCCAGGAATGCGCGGTCGGCAGGAGCGCAGACCGTATTTGCGATTGAGGATCTCCAGCGTGGCCCGCAGGGCGCCCGAGTGAGCGTAAGGCCCGTAGTAGCGCGCGCCGTCTTCCTTGCGCAAGCGCACCAACTGGAACCGCGGGAACGGCTCATCGAGGTTGATTTTAAGTTGGAGGAAATTTTTATCGTCACGGAAAGAGATGTTGTATTTCGGCCGGTATTCTTTGATCAGGCGCCCCTCGAGCAGAACCGCTTCGGCATCGGACCGCACCACGTGAACCCCGAAATCCCAGACACTGTCGAGCAGCGCTCGCGTTTTCAAATCGGCCAAGCGGGAACGTGCCGGAGTGAAGTAGTGGGCCAACCGCTTGCGTAAATCACGCGCCTTGCCAACGTAAATGACCCGATGGAAACGATCACGCATCAGGTAGACCCCGGGCTTGTGCGGCACATCGTGCAAACGGGCGCGCAGGTCGGGTTGTTCTTCGGCCGGCATGGGCCAAGTATAACGAGTCCGTGCTTTCCCGCCACCCTTGCATCGGATAGCGGGATTGCTAATCTCCCAGCGTGAAGCATCTCGCTGCAGTTGCCGCTTTTTTTTCTACGGGCGCGGGCGCTCTGGCCCAAGACTCCCTGCCTCCCATCCGACCGGAATCCAGCCTCTGGGAAGTGCTGGTCTCCGGCGGCCCCGTGATGATTCCGCTGGGGATTCTCTCCGTGATCGGCGTCATGTTGGTGTTGGTTTATATTTTCACCCTGCGGCGCGGGGCCGTGGTCACGCGTCAATACATGACGACCGCCGATGCCCTGCTACGCAAACGCGATTACCTCGGTCTGCTGGCCATCTCCAACCGCCACCGCGAGGCCGTGGCGCGGATCATGGAACGAACGCTCGATTTCGTGACGCAACATCCCGAAGCAAGCTTTGCCGAAGCGCGGGAAATCGCCGAAACAGAAGGTACGCGCCAAGCTGCCGCGCTCAATCAGCGCATCGCTTACCTTGCCGATATCGGGACAATCGCACCCATGATAGGTTTGTTCGGAACCGTCCTCGGCATGATCAAATCATTCAGCGTGGTGGCCAGCGATATCGTGGCCTCGCGGCCGATCATGCTGGCCGAGGGTGTTTCCGAGGCGCTCATCACCACCGCGGCCGGTCTGGTGATCGGCATTCCGGCGATGGCGGCCTACTCGTTTTTCCGGGGCCAAGTCCAATCGCTGGTGGCGGAATTGGAAGCAGCATCCACGCGACTGGTCGCCCTGTTGGCCGTCGGGTTTGCCCGCAAAGTTTAGCATCATTTTTGATGCCATCAGCGGCAGCTTCGGGTTATAGTAAGTCACTATGCGCTTCCACCCCCTGTTCCTGATTGTCTGCACCGGCTTGACCGCCTGTGCCACTCCCGAAAATCGCCGCGAACTTTACGGGCCTTACTACCCCTATAAACCGATACCTTACCAAAAACCGCTGCCGGGCGTGCCCAATTACACGTCATCCAGCGAGACCACAGTGTGGTATGGCCCAGACCAGAAGGAGCTCATCGTGGGGACTTGGGGACAGGGCGGCCATCGTCCCAGCATGGATTATCCGAGCACGCCCTGGAGCGTGGAGGAGCGCATCATCAGTCGTTACAACACCAAGGGTCTGCGGGCGCAGCAAATCGCCGATCGCGAATTGCAACGCCAAGCTAAAGCTCGCGGAGAAACGCCACCAGCTGCGCCAACGCGCGCCCGCGGTGACTCAAAGCGTGTTTATCCGTCGGCGTAGTCTCGGCAAACGTCCGGCATCTTCCCGCAGGCAGAAACACCGAATCGTAGCCGAACCCTCCGCTGCCGCGTTCAGCCGGAGTGATCAGCCCCTCGACGGAACCGGAAAAAGTGCTGACAAGCTCGCCAGACTTGGCCAGAGCGAGCACGCAGCGGAAACGTCCTCTCCGCCCTTGGCCATGCACGTCCTGCAATTTCTCCAATAGCAACGCGCGATTCTGCGCCATATCGGCATTATCCCCGGCAAAACGTGCCGAGCGCACGCCCGGCGCGCCGGCGAGCGCGTCAACCTCCAGTCCCGAGTCATCGGCCACAACCCATCCATCGTAATACTCGGCAGCTGCCAACGCTTTGAGTACGGCGTTATCTTCGAAAGTCGCGCCGGTTTCCTCGACCTCGGGCAAATCAGGACGATCGGTCAAGTCCTCCACCAAAAAACCGTCCCCGAGAATCTCCCGCACCTCGCGAGTTTTGTTGGCATTGCGCGTGGCCAGCAGCAGGCGTTGCTTTGACACATCCGTCATTCCCGGCAAAATGCGCGCTCTTACGCCCGAATGGCAAGCATCATGTCCAGCCAACGCAAACAATATCCTTTTCCGCAATTCGAGCCCAAATGGCAGCAAAATTGGGCGGCAACTAATGCCTACCGCACCCCGAACCCCAGCCAACCGGGCTTCGATCCTGCCAAGCCGAAATATTACGTGCTCGATATGTTTCCCTACCCCAGCGGCGAGGGACTGCACGTCGGTCACCCAGAGGGCTACACCGCGACAGACATCCTCGCCCGCTGGCACCGCATGCGTGGATTCAACGTGCTGCACCCCATGGGCTGGGATGCCTTCGGCCTCCCGGCCGAACAGTACGCGGTCAAAACCGGTCAGCACCCGGCTGTCACTACGGCGCGCAACATCGAACGGTTCAAAGGTCAGCTTCAGCGCATTGGCTTCAGCTACGACTGGTCGCGGGAGGTCAACACCACCGATCCGGATTACGTCCGCTGGACCCAGTGGATTTTCCTGCAAATCTACCACTCATGGTTCAACCCGGCGACCAACCGGGCGGAGCCGATCGCAACCTACCCGGGTGATGATCCCGACAGCGTTCGACTCGCTTACGTGGCGGAGATGCCGGTCAATTGGTGCCCCGAGCTCGGCACCGTCCTCGCCAACGAAGAAGTCATCGACGGTAAAAGCGAAGTCGGCGGCTTCCCCGTAGAACGCCGCCCCATGCGCCAGTGGATGCTGCGGATCACGGCATTCGCCGAGCGCTTGTTGGCCGGTCTCGACACGCTCGATTGGCCAGAGTCCATCAAGCTGCTGCAAAAAAATTGGATCGGGCGATCGGAGGGAGCATTTGTCGATTTCGCACTCGATGGCTATACAGACATCGTCACGGTTTACACGACGCGTCCGGACACTCTTTTCGGCGCCACCTACATGGTTCTCGCCCCCGAGCACCAGCTCGTCGTTAAGATCACAACGCCGGAGCAGGCGCAAGCCGTGAAAACTTATGTTAAAGCTGTCGCCTCGAAGTCAGAACGCGACCGGCAAGACGCATCCAAAGAAAAGACCGGCGTCTTCACCGGCGCTTACGCCATCAATCCCGTCAACGGCAACCGCATCCCGATTTGGATCGCCGACTACGTCCTCACCGGATACGGCACCGGCGCCATCATGGCCGTCCCGGCCCACGATGAACGCGACCACGCTTTTGCAAACAAATACCAGCTCCCTATTCTGGAGGTTGTACGGGCGTCCGAGCGGCTTGAAGGGTGCTTCACCGGCGAAGGCATCGCCGTGAATTCCGGCATTCTCGACGGACTTCTCACCGCCGAAGCCAAACCAAAGATCACCGCCTGGCTAGCTGAACGCGGTCTTGGCCGCGCCGCCGTGCAATACAAGCTGCGCGATTGGCTGTTCTCGCGTCAGCGCTACTGGGGCGAGCCGTTTCCCATCGTATGGGAAAACGGAAATCATCGCGCAGTCGGCGAGGATGAATTGCCGGTGCGCCTGCCGGAGTTGGCCGATTTCAAACCGACCGGAACGGCCGAACCTCCTCTCTCGAAGGCGCCCGATTGGGTTCGTTACTCCGACGCTTCGCGGCGGGAACTCAACACAATGCCGCAATGGGCAGGGTCGTGCTGGTATTACCTGCGTTATTGCGACCCGCGGAACGCAGAGAAATTCATTGGCCAGAAAGCCGCGCGCTACTGGCTGGGCGATGGAAAGCAAAAACCCGGCGGTGTTGATCTCTACGTCGGCGGCACCGAACACGCCGTGTTGCACCTTCTTTATGCCCGTTTCTGGCACATGGTGCTGCACGATCTCGGACACCTTCCCACCCCCGAGCCGTTCCAACGCCTCGTCAATCAAGGCATCATCCTCGGTACGGACGGACAAAAAATGTCCAAGAGCCGCGGCAACGTGGTGAATCCAGACGAGGTGATCAACGACTACGGCGCAGACGCTTTCCGCCTCTACGAGATGTTCATGGGTCCGCTCGAGCAGATGAAGCCGTGGAGCATGAAAGGTGTCGAGGGCGTGTATCGCTTCTTGGCCCGCGTGTGGCGCCTAGTCATGGTGGAGGACCAAGAAGGACAATGGAGGTTATCCGACGCCGTGGCCGAAATCGAACCGACCACATCGCAGTTGCGCGTGCTTCATGCCACGATCAAAAAAGTGACCGATGACCTCGGCTTGTTGGCTTTCAACACCGCCATTTCGCAAATGATGGTGTTCGTGAACGAACTGACCGGTGCGGAAAGGCGACCGGTTGAGGCGCTGCGCTCTCTGTTGACTTTGCTCAGTCCGTTCGCCCCGCATATGGCTGAAGAACTGTGGGCGCGTTTGGGTGAAAAGTTCTCCGGCTTCAAGGGTGCTGCGCATGAGCAGGCTTGGCCGCTGTGCAATGAATCTCTTCTCGTTGAAAACGAAGTGGAAATTGTCCTGCAAATCAACGGCAAGGTGCGTGAGAAGATGGTCTTTGCCAAAGATGCGACCCGCGAACAACTCGAAGCCGCCGCTCGCGCCCAGAGTAAATTCGCCGCGCACCTCGCCAGCAAAGAGATCCTCAAAGTTATCGCCGTGCCCGGTAAGTTGGTGAATTTCGTAGTGAAGGGCTAAACAACTTACAACTGCTTCTGCTTTGAATGTAATATGTAAGAAGTCGTAGAACCCGATTTTAGCAAATTGTCGTTTGTAATAACTCCCGCCGGCGAAGCGGGCGGAACCTTACAGAAGTAAAGGGGAGTCCCGCCCCTCGCCCTATGAGATCGCGGCCGTCCCAGCTGACTCCTCCTTCGTGCGCGTCACCACAACCCAGCTTACCGACCGAGACTCACCCGCGATAGCGTCCCAAAAAATCTCCCCGTGAAAATCGCCAAGCACTTCCTGTCAGCCATCCTTGTTCTCGCAGCATCTACCGCGCAAGCGATGGAGGATCGTTTTTGGGACTACTACACGCCATATCCGAGCAATTTCATCGGATCCGACAAGTGGTGGCACGGTGATGCGTCCACCGGCGACTGGTGGGGAACCCGTAACTGGATCGACGAGGAGAAGGGCGTGGAATTTTCCGTGACTTACACGACCGATCTCGCCGGTAATCCGGTAGGCGGCCTGCAGCAGGGTATCACTTACACGGACAACATCGCGTTCGGGGTAAAGCTCGACTTGGAAAAAATCACCGGATGGCAAGGCGCAACTTTCACCATCGCCGCGACCGACCGTAACGGCGACAGCCTCTCGCAGGATTTCGTCGGCAACCAGTTCACCGTGCAGCAAATCTACGGAGGGCAAACGATCATCCTCACTGACATGCACCTCACTCAGAAATTCTGGGACAACAAGGCAGACATCAAGGTCGGCCGGTTTTCCGCGGGAGATGATTTCGCCAGCTCACCACTGTACTGGCTATACATGAATAACGGTATCGACGGGAACCCGCAGGCGTTGCCGGTAAATGCTTCGTTCTCCGCTTACCCGTGGGCGAGCTGGGCCTCGCGCCTACGCGTGGATCCCTCGCCTGAATGGAATGCACAGCTCGGCATCTATCAGGTATCCAACCGCACCTTCTCGCGCAGTCTCAACGGACTAAACATGGGCTTCGAGCCGACCGACGGCTTGATGTTCGTCGGGCAACTCGGGTGGACACCGGAATTTTTCCAACGTTCGGTGAAACGCGTCGAAACAGAGCGGGAAAAAAACGAGGAGTTGTCCGAGGCCGGGGAAGACATGCATGGCTTGCCCGGGCAATTCTGGTTCGGTGGCTATTACTCGACTTGGTACTCCTATCCGCAATTCGGGTCGGCGCAGACAGCAGGCGGGGCTTACGGATTTTACTGGCATGCCGACCAGATGGTCTGGCAAGAGGGGCCGGGCAGCAACCAAGGGATGACGCTGTGGACGGCATTTGTCCTTTCACCCCAAGAGAACATTTCCAAACTGCCATTCCAATGGAACGCCGGCGCGGTGTATCAAGGGCTTTTTCCCTCGCGCGAACAGGATGCGACAGTCTTCGGATTGGCTTATGGCCATTTTAGCAACGACTACAGCAACGCAGACGCGGCTTATCGAGGAAACCCGTCCAGCTATGAGATGGCTTTGGAATGGGGCTACCGCGTGCAACTGAGTCGCTTTTTCTACGTGCAACCCGACCTGCAATACATCATCCGCCCCGGTGGCACGGGCAATATTCCCAGCGCCTTGGTGCTCGGGGCGCAAATCGGCGTCAGTTTTTAAAAAATCATCCGCCCCGACTCCCGAAGCATCGCCTCAAAGCGGGCTAGCTTTTCCGGCCAGCGGGCATCCCATTGATCAATTGGGACCGGAAAGCGTTCGGTCCAATTCTGATCTCCCGCCGCACCGGGAACGTTGAATCTTTCGGAAGTTCCGAAGAGATCGGTGACCATATTGACGGCCAACCAGGAATTGCTCAGGAAAAGACCGCGTAAAAGCGCCTCATGGATTTCGTCACTCCACGGTGCCGGCAGGTGCACACTCAGATGTGCGAAGCGCGCCAATTCTTCCATTTGCCTTAAGGCATGGCCGGCCCGATGAGGATCACCGGATTGCGTGTCCGCCCACCAGCCATCCCAGTATCCGCGGAGCGACGGATGATCGTGCGTCGCGTAAGTAGCCAAGGACAAACGTTCGTAGTGGGCGCCGTCAACGGGCCAACCGTCCTGCGCTCGCTCCCATTGCGGGATTTTGAAACCGGGAATGTGCAACGCCTGCAGCGTCGGCCGCACATACGGTGACAATTCGCCCAGATCTTCCGCAATGATCCGATGCGGTCCCGTTTCCTCGAGGATCATGCGTAACAAGCGCTCGCCTTGCTTGCGGTTGGTTTCCATGTTGTGCGGGCTGGAATCGTCGCACGGCACAAAATGAGGCAACTCGCCTCCGGTCCGCTCCATGGCTTCCTCCTGGCTCAGCGGCAAAAACTCGGCGTTACGCTCGGGTCGCCAGGGAAAACTGTAGATGCGGAAGAAACCGAGCGCATGATCAACCCGCAAGGCATGGAAAACCTCCATCGACTTGCGGAGCCGGCGGCGCCACCAAGCATAGTCATCCACAGCCATTGCATCCCACAAGTAGAGCGGAAAACCCCAATTCTGCCCCCACTTGGCCGTGAACGGGTCTGCGGCAAAAAATCTCTCCGGCGGCGCACCAGCGCAACGGGTGACATCGAAAAGCTCCGGGTTTGCAAACACATCTGCGCTGTAAAGACTCACCCCGACGGGAACGTCACCCACCAAAGCCACCCCGCAACTTTCGGCATGGTCCCTCAAAGCCGACCATTGGCTGTAAGCTATCCACTGGACGTAAGCAAAAAAGTCGCGCAACGCGCGGACTTTCCTTTTCTGAGCGGGCGTTGCCGCAGCCAGCCATTTTTGGGCGGAGGCATATGTGCGCTGTCGCCGGGGCCAATGATCAGTAACCTCATTCTCTCCATGCAACCGGACCAAAGCCCGGAAAATGGTGTAGGGCTGGAGCCAATCAGCGTTCTTTACAATCCAAGCTCGGAACTCTTTCGCCCGCTTGGTCTTCTCTTTGAGGTGGCTTGATCTGAATTTTTTCCATCCGGCTTCGAGCAGGTCTCTTTTCAGAGCACGCACGGCACGAAAGTTGACTTTGCCCGTCCGCCACGAATCGGCCCCGTGCCGGGCGCACACCGCATGGAAATCCGCTGCACTCAAATCCCTCATCGATGCGGGGTGGGTGGCTATGGTCAACGGATCCAAGGCAACCGAACTGATGATGTTGTAAGGACTGCTGTCTCCACCAGGCTCGTTCACGGGCAGGATCTGCACCATGCCGATACCATGACGTGCCGACCAATCGACCAACTCCTTAAGGGCCTCGGTATCCCCCGCTCCCAAATCATTTGAACCGCGCAAAGCGGTAACAGGTGTCAGCACGCCAGCGATTTTGTGATTTGGGTTCAAGCTCATTCCAAAACACGTATTTTTCACCAGTTTCACTCCTCTGCCGAAACTTAAAATTAAAAGTTTGCAATTCGGTGTTCGCCTATTCTTTCCTACTTGCGTTGTCTGGGTGACAAAGGTAATGGTGCAATTTAACGGATCGCGCTATTCATTTTTTTATACTCATGCCCAATCTGACCAAACGCGACATGGTGGTAAACATCAGCGAGACTGTGGGTATAACTCAGCAGCAGACCTTCGCCGTCATCCAAAAGACTCTCGAACACATCACCAAGAGCCTCGCCATGGGGGACAGTGTTGAACTTCGGAATTTCGGAGTGTTTGAAGTGCGGCTGACCAAATCCCGCATCGGCCGCAATCCAAACAAGCCGGACAAAGACGTTGTCATCCCCGCGCGTGCCACCGTTAAATTCAAACCGGGCAAGGTCATGCGCCAGCGTGTACTCCTGCGGACGGAGGAATTGTTAAAAAACAACGGCTCAAGCAGCCATAACGGCGGATAGCCACCATATTGCAAATTGGTGCGTTGCCTAATGAGCATCATGATCTATCCTACCGGGTCGCCGCTCAGAGACCACTGGCGGCCAAGCCGGTTCCCATGTCCGCCCCAGTCCGATCCGTAAACAAGCGCGACGCTTTTCTCCGTATTCGCGGAGCTAGGCAAAACAACCTCCAAGGCATCGACCTTGATCTGCCGCGTGGCCTGCTGCACGTCATCACCGGACCCAGCGGTTCGGGCAAATCATCACTCGCCTTCGACACCATCTATGCCGAGGGGCAACGCCGCTACATCGAAACCTTCTCGCCTTACACGCGGCAATTCTTTGACCGTATGGACAAGCCGCGCGTCGACGTCATCGAGGGCATTCCGCCGGCCATCGCCATCGAGCAGTCGAACAACGTCAAAACCACCCGCTCGACCGTTGGCACCATCACGGAAATCAACGACTACCTCAAACTCCTCTTCCCCCGTGCCGCCGCCGCCTCATGTCCTCAATGCCACAAGGCAATCCGCCCCGAAACCGCCCGCAGTATCGTGCGCGCTGCTGCCGACCGCTTTGCCGGACGCACTCTTCTTGTCGCCTTCCCCGTCGGCACAGGTGACGTGGAAAAGCGCACCCCTGCGCAATTCTTCGAGTTCCTTCAGCAACAAGGCTACCTGCGCGTTTGGATCGATAAAAAAATTCTCCGGGCCGACGAAGCTTCTCCGAAAAAACTACCCGCCATCGTCCACGTTATCCAAGACCGCGTCGCCGCCTCGGACGAGACACGCCTGACTGAAGCCGTCGAAACATCTTTGCGCCTCGGTAAAGGGCGCATCATGATCATCGACGAGGAATCAAACAAAACACATCCCTTCTCCTCCGGTTGGCATTGCGCATGGTGTGACATTGATATTCGACCGCCGACGCCCGGGCTTTTCAGTTTCAATCACCCGCTCGGCGCCTGTCCCGAGTGCCGTGGCTTCGGCCGTGTCATCGGTCTCGATTGGCAGCGCATCATCCCCGACCGTACGCGCACCCTTGCCGAGGGCGTCGTCCGCCCTTTCCAAAGCGGCATGTCGCAGGAATGCCAGGCCGACCTGATACGTCACGCGCGCCGCAAAGAAATGGATCTCCACTGCCCGTTCGAGCAGCTGCCCGAGAGCGATCAACAATGGGTCCTCCAAGGGGATCGTCGGCCCGGGGAAGCTTTGCATGATACTTGGGACAACGATCGCTGGTATGGCGTGCGGGGCTATTTCGACTGGCTCGAAACCAAGACTTACAAAATGCACGTCCGCGTGCTCTTGAGCCGTTACCGCAGCTACAACGAGTGCCCACTCTGCCATGGCGGACGATTCCAGGCGGAGACCCTCAACTTTCGCCTGTCTGGCCCCAACGGCGAATCCCTAACCCTTCCGCAAATGGCTGCGCGCCCGGTAAGTCACTTGCGCAACTTTTTGGAAGACATGCCAATCGGCGACGGTGATCACACGACGCAACTGCTTATCGACCAAATTGCTTCCCGCCTCTCCTACCTCGTGGAGGTGGGTCTGGGTTACCTCTCGCTGGACCGCCCGACCCGCACACTCTCCGGCGGCGAAGTCCAGCGCGTCAACCTCACCACCTGCCTCGGCGCCTCGCTGGTTAACACCCTCTTTGTGATGGACGAGCCGAGCGTCGGACTCCACCCGCGCGACCTCGGACAACTTCTCAGTATCATGCGCCGCCTGCGCGATAATGGAAACACCCTCCTCGTCGTCGAGCACGAGGAAGCCGTCATCCGCGCCGCCGACTGGCTTACCGATATTGGACCGGGCCGCGGAGAGACCGGTGGACAACTCATGTTCAGCGGGCCACCAGCGCAGATTGAGTCCCATAAAGACTCCCTCACGGCCGATTTCCTGCTCGGTCGGCGCACCATTCCGGTCCCATCAAAACGGCGCCAAGCAAAAAAATTCCTCAAACTGCGGGGCGCCTCGCTTCACAACATCAAAAAAATTGATGCAGACTTTCCGCTCGGTGTCTTCACCTGCGTGACCGGGGTCTCAGGGTCCGGCAAATCGACGCTGGTTCACGGGCTTCTCCACCGCAACCTGCTGCGCGAACGCGGCGAACCGGTGGAGGAGGAATCCGGCACCATCAAAAAACTCTCGGGCATCGAGCACCTCGGCGAGATCGTCATGGTGGACCAATCGCCGCCCGGCAAATCTTCTCGGTCAACCCCGGTCGTCTACCTCGGCGCGTGGGACCATATTCGCGAACTCTTCGGTCAATTGCCCGCCGCCAAAGCCGCCGGTTTGAACCCCTCGTCATTCAGCTTCAATTCCAACAACGGACGCTGTGAGCGCTGCGCGGGACTCGGCTATGAGCGCATCGAAATGCAGTTTCTGAGCGACGTGTCCCTCGTCTGCACGTCCTGCGGCGGCAAACGCTTCCAGCCCCACGTCCTCCGCGTGCTCCTCCACGGAAAGTCAGTCCACGACGTGCTCGAAATGACCGTCACGCAAGCCATTGCATTCTTTGAAAAATTCCCCAAGCACCAGAAAATCACCACCCCACTGCAAACACTCGAAGATGTCGGGCTCGGCTACCTCCGTCTCGGACAGCCCACCAGCTTCCTCTCCGGCGGCGAATCGCAACGCCTCAAACTCGCTTCCCATTTGGCCGACACCGACGCCGAAAGTTCTCTTCTCCTCTTCGACGAGCCAACCACCGGACTCCACTTCGATGACATTGCGCGGCTGCTCCGCGTATTCCAGCGACTTGTCGAGGCGGGCCACACCCTCGTTGTCATTGAACACAACGTCGAGGTCATCAAATGCGCCGACCATGTCATCGACATCGGACCCGAGGCCGGTGAGAACGGCGGGAAAATCATCGCCGCCGGCTCTCCCGAGGAGGTCGCGCAAAACAAGGACTCCCGCACCGCCCCGTTCCTCCGTGCCGCCCTTGAGGAAAAAAAGCACGAGGCCACCCTCCGCGCCAGCGAACCCGTCGCACCTCTCGTCGTCGCCGACAACCACCGCATCCGCGTCACCGGTGCCCGCGAGCACAACCTCAAAAACATTTCCCTCGAAATCCCCCGTGATGAATTCGTTGTCGTCACCGGCTTGAGCGGGTCCGGCAAATCATCGCTTGCTTTCGATATCCTCTTTGCCGAAGGCCAACGTCGCTTCCTCGACTGCATGTCCACCTACGCGCGGCAGTTCGTCGAGCAGATGGAAAAACCAGACGTCGATCACATCGACGGGCTTCCCCCCGCCGTTGCCATCGAACAGCGCATCTCGCGCGGCGGCGGCAAATCCACCGTCGCCACCATCACCGAAATCTACCACTTCCTCCGGCTTCTCTACTCGAAACTCGGCACACAATACTGTCCCTCCTGCAACGTTCCCGTTGCCACCACCACCCTGGCCGAAGTGGCGGATAAAGTCCGTGACGCTTCGCTAGCCGGATCCGTCCAAGTTTTCGCTCCGCTCGTCAAATCCCGTAAAGGCTACCACAAGGAAATTGCCGCTTGGGCCATGCGCCACGATTTCGACACCCTCCTTGTTGACGGCAAGCTGATCAAAGCCGACCAATTTCCCGAACTTTCCCGTTACCGCGAGCACTCGATCGACGTTCTTGTCGGACAAATCACCCATGCGAACGAGGAAGAAGCCCTCGACCTCGCCCGACGCGCACTTGAAATCGGCAAAAACACCGCGCGCCTAATCCGCGGCAAGGACAGCGAACTACTTAGCACCGAAATGGCGTGTCCATCCTGCGCCCGCGCCTTCGAGCGGCTCGATCCCCGTATGTTTTCCTTCAACTCACCGCAGGGCTGGTGCGAGACCTGCCGAGGGTTCGGACTCGTCTATGATAGCGCGGTCAAGACCGACCCAACCCGCACCCAACTTGAGGCCGACTTGCAGGAGGAGCAGGCCCGCGAAGAGACCGACGACGACATCGCCCGTCCCTGCCCCGAATGCGAAGGCGTCCGCCTCAACCTAGAAGCCCGCCATGTCCGCGTGCAAAACTATCTGATCGCCGACTTCACCCGCGCCAGTGCCCGCGAGGCAGCACACCTCCTCGACACGCTTACTTTCAACAGTCACGACGCCGCCCTCGCCGAGGACATTCTGCCCGAAATCCGCCAGCGCCTCGGCTTCATGCAGCGCGTCGGACTCGATTACCTCACCCTCGAGCGTCCCGCCAACACACTCTCCGGGGGCGAAGCCCAGCGCATCCGCCTCGCCGCGCAACTGGGATCGAACCTGCGCGGCGTCCTCTACGTCCTCGACGAACCAACCATCGGACTCCACGAGCGCGACAATCGCAGTCTTCTCGACGCGCTCGACGAACTCGTCAGACAAGGCAACTCCCTCCTTGTCGTCGAGCACGACGAGGAAACCATGCGCCGCGCCTCGCGCATCATCGACCTCGGCCCCGGCGCCGGTTACCGCGGCGGCGAAGTCATCGCCACGGGAACGCTCGACGAAATCCGCCGCTCCGAAAAATCCGTCACCGGCCGCTGCCTTGCACATCCGCCGCCGCGTCCGTCCCGCGGCACTCGGCGTTCACTCCAAGACAAACACCTCCGCTGGCTCGAACTCAAAGGCGCCCGCCTCCACAACCTGCAAAACATCGACGTCCGCGTCCCCCTCGGACGCCTCACCGTCGCCTGCGGTATCTCCGGTTCCGGCAAATCCTCCCTCCTGCGCGGCACGCTCGTACCCGCACTCAAAGACTCGGTGACACGTCGCGGACGCAAACCGTCCCGCAAAGCCGCGCCGCCACCCTACGACAAACTCCTCGGCGCTGAACACGTCGCCGCTGTCCATATGGTCGACCAGTCGCCCATCGGCAAAACCTCCCGCTCGACCCCGGCTACTTACATCAAAGTCTTCGATGAGATCCGCCAACTTTTTGCCGGTCTCCCCGCCTCGCGGATGCGCGGCTACACCGCCAGCCGGTTTTCGTTCAACACGGACGGCGGGCGCTGCGAAACCTGCCTCGGACAAGGCGCCATCAAACTCGAAATGAGTTTCCTCCCCTCCAGCTGGATTCCCTGCAGAGAGTGCAACGGCAGCCGCTATAATCGCCAGACCCTCGACATCACCTACAACGACAAAACCATCGCCGATGTCATGAAGATGACCGCCGCCGAGGCCGCCGAGTTTTTTGACGCGCATCCGAAAATCCGTCACGCCCTCCGCCTGCTTGTCGAAACCGGCCTCGGCTACCTGCAACTCGGTCAACCCAGCCCCACCCTTTCTGGCGGAGAAGCCCAGCGCATTAAACTCGTCACCGAACTATCCCGCACCGGCGCCACCAAAGGCCGCCGCCCGCGCGAAGATGCACCCGGCAACTTCTACCTCCTTGAAGAACCGACCATCGGACTCCACATGGCCGACGTGGAACAACTCATCGGCATTCTTCAGCGCCTGACTGACGAAGGACACACCGTCGTTGTCATCGAACACAACCTCGGCGTCATCGCGGAAGCCGACTACGTCGTTGAAATCGGCCCCGAAGCCGGTGCCGAGGGCGGTAAACTCGTAGCTGCCGGCACGCCCGAGGAAGTCGCCAAGGTAAAGGACAGCCCCACCGCGCCATTCCTCAAACCCTTGCTCAGCTGACCTTCCTTTCCTCCGCTCAAGCGTCTGCCCTCTCGATTCTCAGCGAGGTAGCCAATCGGCCGGGGACAGGTTGATCGCCGAAATAAAGTCCCGAGACCGGCGCGATATCCTCGGGCAAGGTCCCGACAGCGGCCGTGATATAATGATGGTCGGCGAAAACGCCGTTCGATGGATCCATGGCGACCCAGCCGGCGCCGGGCAAGTAAACTTCGGTCCAGGCATGCAAGGCGCTATCCGCCTTGCGCTCGGCCGGATCGCTCGCGCTTTCCCAGAGGTAACCGCTGGCTAATCGCGCAGCCAAACCCCGCACACGCAGGGCGGCAGCGAGCAACACCGCGGTATCACGACAGGCCCCGCGGCCGCGACTCAGCGTTTTCTCCGGGGCCAACGCTTCTCCCTCTTCGCGTCGCTCGTAAGCGATGTTACGATAAATCCATTCATTCATCCCAACCAAAGCCTCGACTGTGTCGACATCGCCGGCCGGCCGCAGCCCCGCAGGCAGCGCCAAATCATCGGGGCGAAGGCAAAAGTCCAGCAACGCACGTTCCCGACGGTCGTATTCGACAGGCAACTTGAGCGCGCGCGTTTCCAACAGGAATCCGAACGGATTGCGCGTGACTGTTTCGACGGAAACATCAAAGGAAAAAATCAGCCGGGGCTCATGCTGTGGGTAGAAACATCGGGCCACTAGATTGTCGAAAATATCATGCCGCCAATGAACGTCGGCCGAGACATTGGTGGAGAAGTCGAAGGCCGTCACACGGACGGGCCATGCGTTGCGCGGAAAAAGCCGGACCACGTGAGGCGAGAGGCTCACCGGTTGGTCGTAAGCGTATGCCGCGCGGTAGGAAATGGTCAGCTTCATGGCGTAGGGCCTTTGCGCTTCATCCGCACTTTGACGGACATCTTTTGACCACCGCTGCCTTTGAAGGTTCCGCGCAGCGGGGTCGCATCGGCAAAATCACGCCCGAAGGATACCGCAACATGACGCTCGCCGCACCATTGGTTATTTGTGGGGTCCAATGCCACCCACTCCATGCCAGGCACAAGTGCTTCAACCCATGCGTGCGTCGCCACGGCGCCGACCAAACGCCCGTCTTTCTCGCCATCGGTCTCGATATATCCGCACACATAACGCGCCGGCAATCCCGACGTCCGCAGCACGCTGATCATGATGTGGGCAAAGTCCTGACACACGCCTGCTCGCTCTTTCCATATTTCAACCAGCGGCGTCCAGTTGTCCGTCGCCCCCGAGGTATAACGAAACTCGCGGTGGATCGCGTCATTCAGCGCAGGCAACGCCTCGCCCAACGTGGCGTCGGGCGATAAAAAACGTCTACCCCATTTTGTTGCTTCCCCGCCGGTTGCAATCGCGGGAGAAGCCCGCAAATAGTCGAACACATCGGTGCTGACCGATGAGAAAATCTGGCGCGCTTCGCCCACAGACAATTCCAAGGCGCCGGAAGGAAGCGACGGAGCAGAGGTCTCAACCCGGAGATGGTTTGTCACAGTGAGCCGTTCGTGTCGCTTGACCATCGAGTAAAAAGACGTCGGGTTGCCAAAATAATCCGTATAAGTCGATGCGGTGGCATGGGGATCAAAAGCAATCTCATGCGAGATAATCTTCTGTGAGGGACGGTCAGGCGGGGTAAGCCGGGCCTCGATGTATGCTTCGCTGGCCGGTTGCTCAAAGCGGTAATCGGTGGTGTGAGTGA
>JBIJDZ010000070.1:0-8920 GCA_044343805.1 Chthoniobacterales bacterium
CCTTGGACCGCTTCGATCGTGCGGTCTTCCAGCACGAAATCAATGCACAGGTCGCGGACTTGGAGAATAGGTTTGTTCATGAGCGTTCGGAGCGGGTTTCAGCGGCTTGCCGCAGGGACTCACCGGTGAGGTAAAACGACAGTGCGGCAAAAAGAATGGCGAGTCCGGGAAACAAAATCAGCCACCACGCATCGAGAATGTAAGTCTTGCCGTCGGCGATGATGTTGCCCCACGTGGCCTGAGGGGGCTGCACACCGAAACCGAGGAAACTGAGCCCCGCCTCGGCCAAAATTGCCTCGGGCACGCCCAGCACGGCCGTGACCAAAATCGGCGCCGCCGCATTGGGCAGGATATGACGGAATATAATCCGCGGTCCGCGTTGACCCAAGGTCCGCGCCGCTTGCACGTAGGCCGCCTCGCGCAGGGTCAAAAATTCCGCACGCACCAGTCGCGCCGTGCCGGTCCAGCTCACTAGACCAATCACAACGATGATGTTGAAAATACTCGGCCCCAACAGCGCGACCGCCGTGAGAATCAGAAAAAATGCAGGGAAGCACATGATCGCATCGACCACGCGCATGATGAGATTGTCCGCCCACTTGCCGAAATAGCCCGCCAACGCGCCCACCGCCACCCCGATCGAAAGCGACACGAACACCGCCACAAACCCGACCGTGAGAGAAATGTAGGCGCCATTGAGCAGGCGGCTCAGCACGTCGCGCCCGAGGTTGTCCGTGCCGAGCCAGTTGACCGCATTAGGCGGCAACAATTTGCGTTCGAGATTTGTCGCGTCGGGATCCATCGGAAACGGAATCCCGAGACGATCGAAGACGAAAAACACCAGCGCGACGACACCGAGCAGACACACCATGACGAGTGCCGCCATGCCGATTTTGTCCCGACGGAAACGCCGCCACATCCGCCCGGACGGACTGGCCGGCACAGCCTCGATGGGAGTTGGTGTCGTCGTGATCATTCGAGCCTCACTCTCGGATCGACCACGGCATAGAGCACATCGGCCAGCATGTTGCCCAGCAGGACCAGCGCGGCCGTGACAAAGTTCAACGCCACCAAGGTCGGGTAATCGCGCTCAAGCACGGCTTCGTAACCCAGACGACCCATCCCGGGGTAAGCGAATATGTTTTCGATGATGACCGCACCGCCGATCAACGCCGGCAGCAGCAACCCGATGCCGGTGATGAGAGGGCGGATAGAGTTGCGCAACGCGTGACCGTAAAACACGGCATTCTCGTCCAGCCCCTTGGCCCGCGCGGTGCGGATATAATCTTCGCGCAAGGTCTCGACCATGCTCGCACGGATAAAGCGCGACTGCACCGCAATGCCGCCGATGGCCAGAATCGACGCGGGCAGCATGACGTGCCACCAACGGTCGAGAAAAACCTCCAAGCCGTTGGCGAAGGCCACGCCGATCGTGTGCGTGCCGAGGATCGGCACCGCGGCGTAATTGACCAAGGCGATAGCCAGCAAATACGAGACCCAGAATCCCGGGAGGGCTATGAAGGTGAACGCCAGAACGCTCGTCACCATGTCGGGAGGTCGCCCCGCATGCCGTGCACCGTAAATACCGAGCATCAATCCAAAGCTCAGCGAAAGCGCCAACGCGCCGCAATTGAGCACCACGGTAGCCGGCAAGCGCTCGCCGATTTTTTCCAGCACGGGCCGCTCGTCTTTGATGCTGCGCAGGCGCCCGGTGAAAAGGTCGCGCATGATGAGCCCGTATTGCTCGTGCAGAGGTCGGTCGAGATGGAACTTCGCACGAAAGACCCGCTTCACTTCCTCGGACACTTTCGGGTTCAGCTCGCCCCACGGATAGGGGCTGCCCGGCGTGAGCGTGATGATGAAAAAGGAAATCAGGCTGATGAAAAACAGCAGCACAACCGAGACCAGCAAGCGGCGGATAATGAACGCGGCCATGGGTCAGTCCCGCGCCTCCTGCGCGTATGCGGGGCGGTAGAACCACTCGAGATAATGGCTCCAGCCGGCCTTGGTCATCGTCACCGGTTCATCGATCCACGTGCCGTCGGGACCGGGCCGGCGCACACGGTAAGCATCTTTCCACATGACGGAGGTTCCTTCGGGCACGAACAGAAAGAGATACGGCTGGTCGTTATAAATCAACTGCTGGAGTTCGCCGCACATGGCGATGATCTGCTCGCGGTCGAATTCCTCGCGGATTTTCTCGAGCAGACGGTCGGCCGCAGGACTTTTGTATCCGACCATGTTCAGCCGCTCCGGCTCAGCCTGCGAGGAATGCCAGATCTGGAATTGGTCGAAGCCCTGCCCGAGCGCCCAACCCAGCACCACCGCATCGAACTCGCCCTTGTTGACGAAATTTTTCAAAAACACCGCCCACTCGTACATCTCGACCTTCACCTCGATGCCCACCGCCTTGAGGTCGGCCTGCACGAGCGTGGCAATGTCGCTGCGCACGACATTGCCGTTGTTCGTGATGAGCGTGAAGGCAAACCGCTCGCCGTCCTTCACCCGGATGCCGTCGGGCCCCGGCTTCCATCCGGCCTCGTCGAGCAGGCGCCGCGCTTGCTCCGGATCGTGGCCGAACGGCTGGACCCGCGGGTTGAAGAACCACATCTCGGGGGTGAAAATCCCGGTGCTCTGCACGCCGTAGCCGTAAAGCACGTAGCGCACCATCTGGTCCACATTCACCGCATGGGCCAGCGCCCTCCGCACGCGCAGGTCTTGGAAAAGCGGACGCCGCAAATTCCACCCGACGTAGTTGTAGGAATTGCTCGGCGAGGTGAACAAAGTGAACCGCTCGTCTTTTTGGAAATTGCCCACCGCCCACGGATCGGCCGTCCAAAAATCCACCTGGCGCGTCTCGAACGCCAGCCGCAGCGTCAGTGGATCGGGCAAGGAGCGGAAAACAATCCCGTCCAAGTGCGGCCGACCGCGGAAGTAATCGTCGTTGCGCTCGACGCGCACGAATTGGTTCGTTTTCCATTCGGAGAATTTGAACGGACCCGTGCCGACCGGTGCGCGGTTGAATTTCAGCGGCCATTGATCCGGCGGCAAATCCGCCAGCAAATGCGCGGGCAACACACTCATCATCCAGCTCTCCAGCGCGGGCGAAAACGGACGGCGGTAAATAGCGCGGACCTTGCGAGCCGACGGTGTCTCCACGCGCAGAAGCAGCTCGTAATCGGACTTGCGCGGCGAGGCCACGCGGTCGTCCATGATCGCATCGTAGGTGAAACGCACGTCGCGCGCCGTGAACGGCTCACCGTCGTGCCAGCGCACATCATCGCGGAGATAGAAGGCGATTTCCGGCTCGGCCAGGAACGCCGGTGCATTGACCGGCTCGATGACCAAACCTTCGGCCCCGAACTCTTGCGCGAGAAATTCTTCGAGTGACTTTCGCATCGCCCCGGCCTCGCCGAGGAAGGCCAACTCGCCCAGGTTACCGTTCACCCACACCCGCACAATCTCCGTTCGCGGATGCGCGGCGGAAAATTTTTCCAGCGCGCCGCCCAGCGCCTGGGAGGCCACCACGGAGAGCGTCCGCACCTCGCGCGGGCGAACCTGACCGAACATCGCCGCCAGTTTCTCCGAATCATCCACGCCGGGGAGCGTCAACTCGAGCACGAGGCGGTTGCCCTCGACCGCATAGCGGCGCAGATGCCGCGCCGCGCGATCGATGAGCGCCGACTCCATGTTCGCCGCCGCCTGCACCGCGGCCTCCGCGCTCGCAAAAAAGAACGTGCTGCGCTGGCTCAGTTCCCACGCCTCGGCCAAGTCGCCGATTATTTCCAAGTCCGCATCGTATTTGAGCAGTCCATTGAAAATCATCCCGGTCACCGCGCTGGAGGCCGCATCGGCCGCTTGCACGGGATTCAACGTCGATGGCTCGCCGATGCTGCCGATGTACATCTCGTTCTTCTTTTCGACCGACACGCGGGCCACGACCCACAATGAGACCGCCGTAACCGCCGCCAAAACAAGAGGGATTCCCAAGATAAGGGTCCGGATTTTCGGCATCCGGCGCATTTTCGGCCCGAAAATCCATGCTGCGAGCCAAAAGACTCGGAAAGACGGGGTTTTGACTTTGCACCGCGCCCCCTTCCCGACTTATTGTTTACAGCCTGATGGTTACAGCGGTCAGGGAAATGAAGGCTGGGGCGCAATCCAAACACATCGCAGACCGTGCGTTGCTCCTTCGTGCCTACCGTACCATGCTCCTCGCCCGGGCGACCGAGGACAAACTCGCCGCTCTTTACCGCTCTGGCATGATCAAAGGCGGCGTCTTCCTCGGCAAAGGCCAGGAAGCCCTCAGCACCGCCTCGTCCATCTTTCTGAAAAAAGGCGACATCTTCGGACCCCTCATCCGCGACCAAGCCGGTCGCCTCGCCTTCGGTGATACCGTGCTCGACACCCTGCGCACCTACCTCGGTTCGGCTCAAGGCCCCATGCGCGGCCGCGACGGCAACATCCACCGCGGGCGACCAAAGGATGGCTACTACGCCATGATCAGCCACCTCGGAGCTATGATCCCGGTCGTGGCCGGCGGTCTCTATGCCCGGCGTCAACGCGGTGAAACGGACGTCGTCGGCGTGACTTCCATCGGCGACGGTGGCACCTCCACCGGCGCCTTCCACGAGGGCATCAATTTCGCCGCCGTCGAAAATCTTCCCCTTGTCGTGGTTATCGCGAACAACCAATACGCTTACTCGACGCCGAACCACCGCCAGTTCGCCTGCGCCGATCTTCTCGACAAAGCTGCCGGCTACGGAATCGGCGGTTACAAGTGCGATGGCACCGATCCCGCCGCCTGTCTGGAAACTTTGCGTCTCGCCGTCCAATCCGCCCGCGAAGGCCACGGTCCGCAAATGGTCGTTGCCTCGCTCCTGCGCCTCGTCGGCCACGGCGAACACGACGATGCGAGTTACGTGGACGCCAACCTCCGCACGGCCAATGTCGGCCGCGACTGCCTAGAAGTCGGCGCGGGTCAACTGATCGAAGCCGACCTCGCCACGGCCCAAGAAATCGCCGCTTGGACTACGGAAGCCCAGAGCGAAGTCGAGGAAGCACTCAGCAAAGCCCAGCGGGAGAAGGGCCCCGACCCGGCCACGGAAGATTGGCAGGCGATTTCGACCGGGCGCTTGATCGACGGTCATCCCGAAGAGGACCAAGAATGAGCGTCACCTACCTCGAAGCTATCCGCGCGGCCCAAGAAAAAGCGCTCGCCGACGATCCCCGCGTCTTCATTTACGGACAGGACGTGGGTGTCTTTGGCGGCGCCTTCAAAGCCACCAAAAATCTCGCCGCGGAATTTCCCGGCCGTGTCATGGATGCCCCGCTCAGCGAAGATGCCATCGTCGGAATGGCCATCGGTGCCGCCATCGAAGGCGCACGGCCCATCGTGGAAATGCAGTTCGCCGACTTCTCGACGGTCGGCCTCAACCAGATTGTCAATCAAGCCGCCACGCTTTACTACCGCACCGATGTGACCTGCCCGATCGTCGTGCGCTTGCCCAGCGGCGGCACCGTCGGCGGCGGCCCCTTCCACAGCCAAAGCATGGAAGCGATCTACTCGCACTACCCGGGCCTCGTCGTCATGACCCCCGCGACCGTGGAGGACGCTTACAGCATGATGCTCGAGGCCGTGTCGATCGACGACCCGGTCATTTTTTGCGAGCACAAGCTGCTCTACTACCACCTCAAAGCCGACAAACTCCCCGATACCGCCCAACCGTCCGGCAAAGCCCGCATCGCCCGCGCCGGCCGCGATGCCACTGTCGTCACTTACAGCGCGATGCTCCATGAATCGCTGCAAGCCGCCGAAGATCTCGTCGAAGAAGGGTGGGAAATCGAAGTGATCGACCTGCGCACCGTCAAACCCATCGACACCGACACCGTCCTCGCCTCCGTCGCCCGCACCGGTCGCCTGCTCGTGGTGGGCGAGGCCTGGCCGTGGGGTGGCGTTACAGCGGAAGTGATTTCACGGGTCGCCACCGAAGGCTTCGGCCTGCTCGACGCCGCGCCGATGCGGCTCAACGCCAAGGACACCCCGATCCCCTACCACCCCGATCTATGGGCTGCCCACCGCCCCACCGCCACCGCCATCGCCGCACGGTTGCGGCAACTTCTCACCCAATAATTTTTATATGGCCCGCATCCCGCTTCTCATGCCCCAGCTCGGCGAGTCCATCGCCGAGGCCACCATCGTCCGCCTCATCGCCAAACCAGGCCACGAGGTCGTCGGTGATGCCGACGTGATGGAGGTGGAAACCAACAAAGCCGTCATGGGTGTCGTCGCCCCGTGCAATGGCAAGCTCGTGGAACTCCGCGCCGTCGAGGGCGAAAGCTACGCCGTCGGCGCCACACTGGGATATTTGGAAGTCGCCGACGAGGACGCCGAACGCATGGGCTACCTCGAACCGGAGGAAGCGCAGAACCACGAGCAACCCCTCGGCTCCATGCCGGCCGGCGCGCCCGACAAGCCGAAGAAAAAACGCGTGGCCAAGCCCGAGATCAAACAATCGGACAAACCCGAGCCGACCATCAAAGGCCTCCCCGTCCCCGCCCACGCCGGCGGCGCCGCCTACCTCTCCCCGCGCATGAAAGCGCGCATGACCGAACTCGGCCTCAGCGCCGCCGACCTCGCCGGTGTCGCCGGTAGCGGTGCGGGCGGGCGCGTCACCATTGAGGACTTCGAGCGGTTCATGGAAAACCTCGACCAGCAAAAAGTCACCGAGGCCTCCTCCATGCGCGTCGCCGTGGCCGACGCCATGCGCCGCAGCTGGACCCGTCCGCTCGCCACTGTCGTCCTGCCGGTCGAGTTGGACAAAATGCTCGCGCACCGCAAGGCCTCCACCGAGAAAGCCGGCGTTTCACTTTACGCCCTGCGCGCCCTCGCCCTGGCCCTTTCCGAGAACAGCATGCCGGCCGGACGCCTCATCGGCAGCCAGCTCGTGCATCCCGGCTCGATCGACATCGGTTTTGCCGTCGAAGCCGAAGACGGCGTGCTCGTGCCCGTCATCCGCGAGGCGGATAAACACAGCCTCAAAGAACTTGTCCCGATGTATGCGCGTTTGGTCGAGCTCGCCCGTCAGCGCCGGCTGACGCCCGCCGACATGGGCCACTGCATTTCTACCGTCACCAACTACGGCACCTTCGGACTCACCCTCGCCACGCCCATTCCCCTGCCCGAACAAACCGTCCTCCTCGGACTCGGCGCCGGCCGCATCGAACCGAAGTGGGACAAAATAAAACAGCAATTCCTCCCCGTCACTGTCGCCCGCTTTACCTTGAGCTTCGACCACCGCGTCCTAGACGGCGGCGCCGCCGGCCGCCTCCTCACCCGCATCGCCGAACTGCTCAATCACCCCGAGCAGCTCTGACGCCGCGCGCGACCTCTTTCCCGAGATTGGGCGCGTCCCGAGACCCCCGCCCCTACTTGGCAAATCCGGTTTGCCGCAGCGTTACTACGCGGAAAGCGCGGACGAGAGGCGTTTTTCGACAAGGTTCTCGATGTGGCTACGGAGTTGGGCGTCGGGCAAGCGGTCGAGGACGGTGTTGAAGAAGCCCATGACGAGGAGCTGTTGAGCGGTTTCCGGGCGGATGCCTCGGGCCAAGAGGTAGAACAACTCACGGTCATCGACCTGTGATGTGGTGGCGCCGTGGGTGCAACGGACGTCGTCCGCCTCGATCTCCAAGCCGGGCATGGAGTTGGCCTCGGCTTCGTCGCTCAGGACAATGTTGCGCACTTTTTGATACGCATCGGTCTGGTGCGCGCCGGGCTCGACGCGGATGACGCCGGAAAAAATCGTGCGGCCTTTGCCGGTGAGGGCGTTCTGGTAAAGCAGATCGCTGGTGGCGCGGGGCTGGACGTGATCCTGGAACGTGCGCTGGTCGATCATTTGTTCGCCCGAGGCAATATTGACCGAGAGCATGTCGCTGCGCGCGCCTTCGGCGACCATGCGGCTGTAGCTTTCGCTGCGAACAAATCTGCCGCCGAGGTTCACCTGCATGCCGAGGCAGGAGGCGTCGCGGCCGACGGTGGTGGAATTCAAATGAAACGCGGTGGTGCCGAGGCTCCACTGCTGCACGGCAACATAGTTCAACTTCGCGCCGTCCTCGACGACAAGGTCGTTCACTCCGCAAGCAAGCGCGTGAGCGTCATCGGCACTGCGGAAACAATCGACGACGGTTGCTTTGCTGTGGCGTTCGCAGACGATGAGCGTGTGCGGGAAAACGGCGGAATTTTCGCCTTCGACCCAATGAAAAATTTCGATGGGCAGAGCGACTTCAAGGTTGGCGGGGACGTGGATAAAGACGCCATTGACCGGACCCGAGCGATGCAACGCAGCATATTTGGCCGAGCCGAGTTTGGCTTCCTGCGCCATGAAGTGCTTCTGCACGAGGCCGGCATGCTTGGCGGCGGCTTCCTCGAGGGTCATGACCACGAGGCCGGCGCGGACCAAATCCGTGGCGGGCGCAGTGGCCGCAAGCAGCCGGTTGTTGGCGAAGACGAAGCGCGCGGCGGATTCGCCGAGACCGGTGGAGCGGGCTATGAGAGCATTGGCGTCGGTGACAGCGGCGGGGTAACGGAATCCGTCGATTTCGAGGGCTTTGATGTTCGAGAAACGCCATTTCTCGTCTTTCACCAACGGCGCGGGCAATGCCTGGAATTTTTCCCAGCCGCTCTGGCGCGAGGCGACGAACCAGTCTGGCCAATTGCCTTCGATGAGGGCGCCTTCCATCAAGGGGACGCCGGAAAGTGGAGCTGCAGTCATAGTCACGATGGGTATCTTTTCAGATCAGCCGACCGAACCTTCCATCTCGAGGTCGATGAGGCGTTTCAGCTCGACGCTGTATTCCATGGGGAATTGGCGGACGAGATCGTTGACGAATCCGTTCACGCTCAAGCTCATGGCTTGGCCTT
>JBIJDZ010000071.1:0-8861 GCA_044343805.1 Chthoniobacterales bacterium
AAAGTTTAATACCATTGGCGGGGATGATAGCGCCGCCCACATGGATGAAGTTGGACTGCAAGGTGAGAGAGCCCCCCTTGATTCCCGAGTGAGCCAGCATCGTACCCGCCAGTTGCAAGCCTCCTCCCACGGATGTGGCCAAATCCGGATCGCGTCCAGAAAGAACAGAAATCGATCCCCCCTCTCCATAAGCAAACTTATTACGCCCGAAGGCGTAAACACCGCCGCTGGCATCGAGAACCGAACCGGATGGAAGTCGGACCGCATAGCCTTCCAGGTGCACAGAGCCACCGTCGGTATGCACGGGTCCGTAAGTTGGATTAACCGCGAAACTGCGGTCGTCCACCATCATGCCGGATACATCGATGCGCGAACTGTTGCCCAAGGCCACCAACCCGCGGCCCAGCTGAACAGCGGGAGCAGGTTGCGCGGCCAACGCACCTGTTGCCGACAACTCAGCATAGAGGTAGGGCGAAAAGTTGTAAGCGGTCAAAGCGACAGACCCTGCCGGCGCCGAAATGCTGCCGTCCATACGGACATTCTTTGCCGTGGCTTCAATACTCCCTCCCGGCCTTAAGCGGACTGTTGTGCCCGCAGCAACAACGAATTCGCCATCGGCATTTTCCACACTCAAATTGCCGAATCCCCCCTCCTCTTCGTCAAAAGCCGCAGCTCCCAAGCTGAAAGTTCCGCGCCAAGCTGCCGGCAAAGCAACGGGTTCCCCATTGACCAGTTCAAATTCCGGCAAGACCAGCTTCGGAGTGCGTCCAGCCACCATGCGGAACTCGGGAGCAAACGGCGATTGATTGACAAATACGGGGGCCGTTACGGAACCCGCATTTTTTTCACCGATAAAAGCCAAGCGCAGCGAACCAAGGGCCGGAGGAGTCTCGCGTTGATTGGGGCCGACGTAATTTTTGCCGACCAAATTTCCACCGAGCACCAGAGAGGGTGCGGAGAATGAAGCCGTGCCAGCAGGAGCTCCTTCAAAGTAGGAATTCTGATTGTATCCCTTAGCCGGATTGAAAATACCAGCGGAGTAAGTTTGCGGAGCACGCCACTTCGAGGTGATTGTTCCGGTGCCGGTATAAATCCCGTCGTAATTGATGTCGGCATAAGCCGAAGTGATGGGGGTCGGACGCCCGCCAAGCGAAAGCATGGAGGTTTGCAAGTAGCCCGCGCCTTGGGTGAGCAAGCCGCCCGAGACATCCACGGTCGCACCCGGGCGCATAACGATAGAATCACCGGCCGACAACGAAACTTTCCCGCCGCGGGCCGTGAGCTGGGCTACGTCTCGTTCGATGATACCAAGGTAGCCGGTCAAATCACCCAGCGGCGTGCCAATCCAAGAGCGACCATTGTCCACGCCGGTCTCGCGTAAATCGACAACCAGAGGGACGCCCCGCAAAGCTGAATTGCGCTGCAAGGGCGAGTCGGCCAACTCCGAACTGCGCAGCGCCACAGTCAGCAGGTGCTGGGCCAAAGGAACAAAGCCGTCCACGGAACCGCTGACGTCGATGAGCGCACCCCGGTCGAGGTACACTTGACCACTTTCGGCGAGAAACTTCTGACCACCGGAAGTGAAATGCTGGCTCAGCCCAGGTTGATCGCTGCCACCCACGCCGAGCGTGGTGCCGTCGGAGTCGGAGTCGACAAAAGGCCACACCCCGGCGCGCACTGCGACATCACCCGAGGGAGCGATGAGAATCGACCCGCGCCCGAAATAAATGCCGCGCCCCTCGATATTGACTTGCGAATTTTCCGACAAACGTGTTCCGGGAAGTTTTTTGCCGTTCGCATCAGGCAAAATTGAAGTGGTACTTCCGGGTCCCATTTCAACAGTGCCGGTGAATTGTGAAAGGAAGGGTGGCTGGGTCGAACCCGTGAACCTGTCGAAGTTGGGGTTACCCACCGCCCCATAGCTGGCCAGAAGGTCGATGCGACCGTTGAGGTTGACCGAGGTCGTGCTGGCCAAGACACCGCGCTGTTTGACCTCCTTGCCGGCCAGGATGATGCTGCCGGTAGAGGATTGCACGAGCCCACTGTTTTCGACGCGGCCCGCATAATCGCCGACTTGGCCGATCCAGACATCCAAACCGCGCAGGCTGGGGTCGTTCTCCGGGTGTGCGCGGACCCCGACTTGTAACCCTGCGGCCAAGATCGATTGTCCGGCTGGCGTGGCGATCGTGCCGTCATTGCGGACATTGGCACCGACGAGCATAACGCGCCCGCCATTGCCGTCCTGCCCCGCCATAGCTTGGATGCGCGCCCCACGCTCAACCACAATATCGCCATATTTTTGTCCCGCAGGTAGCGCGGGCGGCTCGAAGGCCGGTGTGCCATCGCTGCCGCCCGGAACTCTCACGCCGGAAAAAATAAACTGGGCGTCTTTATTGTTGAGCAAACCGTCGCGGACGAGGTTGTCATTGATTGGCAGGGTCGAGGCGACGAAGGTCCGCGTGTTCACTTGGCTGGCGCCGCCGAAAATGATGCCGTTGGGGTTTATGAGATAGACCTGTCCTTGCGCATTGATGCGGCCGCGGATTTGTGAGGGGACGGCGGAGGGATCAAAGACTTTGTTGAAGGCAATCCACTTACCAGCGTCGGCTCCGCCTTTCGATTGGTTGAAGTTGACCGTGGTCTCGCGCCCGACGTTGAACGTTTTCCAGTGCAGGACGGCCTGAGGGTTGTTTTGTTTGATGGAGACGTCGTTGCCCGCAGCCACGGGCGCATCGGCCCCGTCCCATCGGGCATTATCGCCAGTCAGAACCTCGAGCCCACCGGGGCGAAGGCCGTTCGCCACATTATTGAGCGCCGCCGCAGAGGCGCGGGCCGCGGCCTGGGCCGCCTGCATCCCTTTGAGAGCGTCAGTCGATCGCGCCAATCGCTCACGGGCCGCGGCCTGAATGCGTAGCGCCTGAGCTTGGCTGTCCGCATAGGCCTGAGCACGCATCGCATCGTTGTTGCCGGAGGGAGCTGCACGCACACCAAAGACGTTGCGCCCTGCATACACCGGTCCCGGCAACCCGATCAGCAGCAAAATCGCCATGAGACCATGCATAGAGTGCCACGACGCCAAACGCCTGATGATGCCGCGATGACGAGTCTGGTAGTGTGAAAAGGCAGCCATGTTTCACTGGATCGACCACAGGTGCAGCGATCAGTCCCGTAAATTAAAGAGACCCATCAGACATGCCAGCGGCAGTCTGTGACAATTTGGTAACAAGCCGGGGGCAAGCCACGGACGGATAAAGATAAACGGCTATGCTTGGCCGGAAAATTGTTTCTCGCTGGGGTCACCCAGCGGAAAACTTATCTTCTGCCATCTTCTTCAATCGCTGGCTGGTTTGTTCTCTGAGCCTGTCAGGAGGGTTTGATCAGGTGCAGCTGCGGAAAATACCGACGCAGGTAGCCCCGGTCGGGGGAGGCCAAGCGTCCACAGTCCACCGCGGCATGAGCAGCGATAAGAAAGTCGGGCACCATGTGCTGGCGCGGGCCGCCGGCGTCGCGGTAACGACGGAAAATCTGTCCGGCCAACATGGCCGAAGCACGGGTGAACGGTCGGATTTCGATCCCGAGATCAGCCAGAGTGGCGTCAAAGTCATGTTCGTGCATGACCACAGCAAAGAACTCGGCGGCGACCACCGGACTGATCGCCAAACCTCCATCCATGCGGGCCTCCGCCAACTGGTCCACCCACCACCCCGCCTCGGGCTCCGCTTGGTCGATCGCCACCAAAACCGCAGTGTCGACGGCAGTGATCACGGCAAGGCAACGGGACCACGCAGCTCTTCAATCCAAGCGGCACTGGAGCGCTTGATCCCGCGTTTTTTACCCCGTCCGATGGCTCGGCGCATGGCCGCACGCTCGAAGGGCTTCCACGCGCGAATGAAAGGCGCCGATTCGTCGAATTCCAAGACATCGCCCGCCCGCAAACCCAGGCGTCGGCGCAACCCGACAGGCAGGGTGATTTGACCTTTCGAAGTAAGCGTTGCTTTCATACATAATTCCTTACTTAGCGTCATGCGTTTTGCAAGAAAACAGTGGCAGGATCAGCGCGGGGGCACGTACGGTGGCACAGAATTTTTTAGCCACCGATTAAAGAAGATAAACGGCTGTGGCTTGCCTTGGTGTTTTACAGGCGGCGGCCGGCCTTTTTGTTATTTTGTCCAAAACCGACTACTGAAAAAGCGGCGTGAGCTGGGGCTCGGAGGCGTATTTGCGCAGCTCCGGGTCACCGAGCAGATAAAAATAAAGATCGGCCGGAAGACGTTTCTTGGCGGTTTGCAAGAGGTCCGCCGCCGCCGTGAAATCACCCCGCCGCAAAGCCACATAGGCCGCGCCCATCAGCGAACTGATGTCTTTGTCAGGATCCAGATCACCGGGCAGTTGATCGTCGGTCAACTCCTGCAGCTGGATCAGCAGCAAAGTCGTGTCCAGAACGGCAAAGGAGTCCACCGGGTTGATCCTGACTCTGGCGGCTTCGAGCATCTTCCGCGCCTCGTCATTTTCACCCCGACCACGCAGCCGCATGGCCAATTCAATATAGGGCGATGGATTGGCCGCGTCCGCTTCGATAGCCTGTTGAAGATAGTACTCGGCTCGCGCCCGCAGATCACCCATGGCCTGCCAGCCACCTCCGGACGACTTCATCCCTTCGAGAGCGGCGCTCAAAGCCAACGCATCAGAAACACGTTCGCCTTTGGCAACAGAGGATTCCACTGAAGAAATAGCCAGCGGGATATCTCCCGCCTGCACGGCCGCCAACGCAGTCAGATAATCAAGCGACGGGATCCGCGAGTTGTCATTTTTGAGGATTTTGAATCTTTCGAGAGCGGCCTCCGCATCACCGCCGCGCAGTTTGATCATGGCCACATCAATCATCTGCTGCTGCTCGGGCGTGACGACCACAGGCTCGGTCTCCGGCGTGGAAAGCTTGGACGAAGACGATTCGATCGGCGAAGCGACCTCAGGTGAACCCAGCAAGTGGTAAATGGCAAAAAGACAGAGAGCAATGACAGCCCCCATGAGCGCAACGAGAAGGTAAAGCCCGACCGGTTTACGGGAGCGCGAGCTGCCACGGCGACGCTCAAGCGTCGGATGCTGCTCTTCGGTTACGCCAGAATCTTGGAACGTCGAGGGACTTTCAGCTTCGATCGCAATTTCGGGAGTGCAAAGACTACTATCCGAGTCAGCAACCGGCAGATCAACTGGCATCTTTGAGGTTTGCTTCTCGCCCTTAGCAGGGGGAGAAAACGGATCCGAAGATGGCAAATGCAAAACAGTGGAATAATGACTTTGCTTGACTGGTCCAAGGCGACCCGTCTCGAGCCCGGCTGGTCGAAGCATAATTTTGCGCTTCTCTTTGTTGTGGTCTTGCGCGTCCATGCAAACAGAAGAGAAACGTCCGGCTTTTCCTCCGATCAACGGCTCGCGTTTGATTGGAAAACTTCCAGCGCCAGCTCGTTGACGGAAACCGGTTGCCGGTCGAGCAGCGAAGCCACATGGGACTCGCGGTTCGAGGCCATGCGACGGTTGCGCAGGAGGTTGGTCAGCTCCCCTTTGACTTCGTCAAAAGGGGCGATGCCGGCTTCGCGAACGTCATCCACTTTGATGACGTGGTAGCCCGCCCGCCCTTCGACCGGTGCGGTAATTTGTCCCTTGGAGAGGCCGGCCACCGCTTTGCGAATTTCCGGAGCGATACTTTCCTCGGCCAGCCAACCGAGTTGGCCATCGCGCGCGGCCGAAGCTGCATCGTTGCTGTTGGCCTTGGCCAAACTTCCGAAATCAGCAGGCCGACTTTTGGCTTTGGCCGCCAAATCGGCAGCGCGTTTTTGCGCGGCGGATTTATCATCGTCTGCCGCGATGAAAATTTGCGACAACTCGTAACGCTTGGGCATTTGCAGACGGTCTTTCTCCGCCTCGTAAACGCGTTTGACTTCGTCATCCGAGGGATAATCCGCGGGCACCTTGCCTATCTCAACCAAGTAGCTTTCGACAAGATATTGGTCCCTCACGCGGGAAATAGCGGCAATGGTCTCTGGTTTTTTGTCCCAACCGGCCGCGGTGGCATCCTGCAAGACGGCTTGGCGGACGAGAATGCCGCGGACAAAGCGCCCGAGTTCGGCTTTGTCGGCCAGCAGGGCGCTACGTTCGGGCGCGGTCAGGGCATCGAGATAGGGTTGGATTTCGGAAGCTTTGATCTCGCGCGAGCCGACTTTGGCCACGACGGAGTTGTCGGCCTGCAGGGTTGAACTGGCGAAGAGCAGAATTCCGACAGCAAGACTTGGGAGAGGTTGGTATTTCATGGTTGGAGAGTGGAGGCGCGGACACGGGTTTCGAGGTCCTGCATGAGGGTCTGGAGTTTGGCGCGATTGACGCCGATGAAGGGTTCGCGGGCCAAGACGCTGGTGCCGAGGCTGGTGGCGGCATAACGGTCGAGAATTTCTTCGGCCGTCTGTTTCATCTCGATGTTTTTGATCTGCTGCTCCTTGACCGTCCGCTCAAGGGTGGCGATGCGGGCTTTGGCCTGAGCGTTGGCAAACTCCGCCTGACGCGCTTTCTCCACCATCGCCGCGAAATCTTTTTCCCATTTGGCGATCTGAGCCTCGAAACCGGTGATGCGTTCGTTGCGCTGCTCAACAGCCGAGCGCAGCTCGGTGATCTGGTTGGCCGAGGCGTTACGCTCATCCAACATCTGCGACTGCAGGCTGGCCACCTGCTTCTTGGCTTTGTCCGCTTCCATCTGGGCTTGGACGGAAGCGGCTTCCATCTCGGCGGTTCTGGCTTGGGCTTCGCGCAACTGCATCATCGTGCTGCGCAAGGCTTCGCGGAATTTGGCCTCGGCGTCTTGCTCCTCGGCGCTCGCAACGGAAGCCGTCAGCACAAGGGCGGCGATTTTCAGATATGTTTTTGTTCGCATGGCTTTGATCAAAATTTGGCCCCGAGGTCCACTTGGAAGATATTCATGTCAAACTGCGGGCCGGCGATGCTCTCGGAACCGAACCAGCGGAAGCCCATGTAAAGATGCGGCGTAAGCGCCATGCGCGCCGCCACGGTGAATCCTTTCATGTTCGTGCCGCCGAGGCCGAAGTCGGAGTCATTGAACCCATCAACCACGGCATCGGAACCAATCCAGCGGTAACCGAACGAAAATTGCCAAGCCCCGAGCTTGTCGAGTTCCGCGTGCCCGACCTCGAGGTCGACCAACCAGGCGTTGGGGTCGCCTTCATATTCGCCGTTTGTCCCGAGATTGTTGACGGCGACTTCATTGATGGCTGAGCTGTCGAAGGCCACGTTGCGGACAAACTCGCCGACCAACGATACGCGCACCGGATCAAACCCGTCATAGTTCAGCTTGCCGGTGAAGGCCAAATTTTGGAAAGGCGTCGCCAAACCAAAATACTGGTAGTCCATCAGCAAAGCCGTTGACCCGGGGGGCGGGATAACATTACGGAGGGTGCGGTAGGTGTTTCCTTTCTGGGCAAAGGAAGGACGGCTGTTGTCCGTGTCTCCCGCATCGCTCTGACTGTATTGCACGTAAGGCGAGGAAAGTTTGCCCTCGATATTGTAAAAGTAGTAGTAGGCGGCGGCGAGTTGCGTGCTCCAGTTGCGGGTGATGTTGACCTGGGTGCCGCCTTGGATGGCGAAGAGGTATTTATCGTAGCTCGGATACTTCTGAGGTTGATTCGACGAGAAGTTCAGGTCGGTGTTGAAGACTGGAAAAGCACCGGCAACCAACGAGGGAATGATGACATCTTCGTAATTGTAGGAAGCACGGAGCGCCGCACCATCAAACCCGAGGTCGTTATCGAAGATAATCGGGGTGGAAAAGAAGGGGTTGTCGAAGCGGCCGACCCACAAAGCGAGAGCACCATCGTTGGTTCCGCCGCCGAGATCGTAACGAATGAAAGCGCGCTCGATCCAGATGGCGTATTTGCTGAACTGTCCGCCTTGTCCTTGGTTGGCCAAGCCGAGCGACTGGTTCGCGGTGGTCGGGGAATTGTTGTCCCCCGAAGCCAAGCGGACGCCAGCGGTCACATTGTCACCCAGCTCGATCCCGGTTCCCAAACGCACGAGCATGCGATAGCGGTTGCGGTTTTGGTCGGTGTTCCACTGGGGCGGAGGATTGAGAGCCAATGCAGAGGGCAAGATGTTGATAGGGCTCCCGGTGTTGATAGAGTTGAAATTCACAAAGGCATTGTCGCCGGCGAAGTTATCTGAAGGATACAAGTCCGCCTCATAGCGAAAGCGAATTTCTCCTTCGGGTCGCAGTTTGGCCAGGAGGGCGGGCAATCCCGGCGGGGGTTGATTTTCACCGCCGCCGATCTTGCCGGCCAGCTCGCGGCGGATTTCCTCGGTGATCTGCTCGCGCACAGGAGCAGGAATGTGCGTAACCCGCATGTCCGCCTCCATTTCGCGGCGCGAAGCCTCGAGAGGACTCATCGAAGCCTGCTGGGCCACAGCTTGATCCGTCATGGTCTGCACCGCCGCGATTTGCGCGATGGCGAACATGTCGGACTCGTTTTGTGCTTTTTGCGTCTCCGCCTCGGCTTGGGCTTGG
Organism: Chthoniobacterales bacterium; assembly: GCA_044343805.1. Lineage (GTDB taxonomy): Bacteria > Verrucomicrobiota > Verrucomicrobiia > Chthoniobacterales > JACTMZ01 > JACTMZ01. The sequence goes on from JBIJDZ010000071.1 coordinate 8,564, forward strand.
GTAATCATGGCTTTCGCGTCATCGGGGCCAATGACACCCCGCTCGACGAGTTTGTTGATCAAATTGACCACGATGTTGCCCATCGGAGTGGCGGTGACTCCGGGAGCGGAAATTGGCGCGGGCGTGGGAGCCGGTTCGGTTTTTTTGGTGTTTTCCGCCGCGGCGGGAACAGCCGGTTCCGCCGGGCCGGCCTGCCCGGGTATCTCGGGAAATTCCTTGGCTGGGTCGAGAGGATCGGCCCCGGAGGCCTCGGCTGGGAGAACGGCTGATGCAGGTGCAGCACTTTTTCCAGACTCCA
>JBIJDZ010000121.1:0-2617 GCA_044343805.1 Chthoniobacterales bacterium
GGCCCCCGGCATTTTGCCGCCAGGTGAGGACAGCTTCTTTCAGGCAGAGTTGGCTGACGACGAACTCGCGGCGCAGCAAAGGGGGCAGACGAAAGACGATTTGAAATTCGGAGGCTTCGAGGAAATTGACGCCTTCGTTTTCCATGTCGGGAATGACGATGCCGTGCAGGCGGATGCCATTCCACGGGGTGTAAATCGCGCTGCGTACATTGATCGGCAGACCGATGCTGCCCGTGGCCGCCAAGCGCAACTGCTGCTGCATTGCGGCGGACTGCAGGTGGAGGTTGAAAGCCAAGGTTGCCCCGACGGCCACCGTGAGAACCGCGATGGCGATATATAAGCAGGGACGAATACAGCGAGGCATGAATGGTCAAGGTAACAACGTTTAATGCATAGCGGGAAGCTCGCATTGCGGGTGGTGAACGCGACTGGTAGTTTCCCGCGATGCAAGGATTGTCGCATAAAATCCGCACGGCCCCCGTCACCATGTCGCTCATCGCGGTCTCGATCGTCGTCTATGCGCTCGAATCGCTCTGGCAAGTCGGTCCGGGGTCACCGGATTTATCCCGGTGGGCTTTGAGCGGCGAGGCGCTCGCCCGCGGTTGTTGGTGGACTTTGCTCTCGCACCTGTTCCTGCATGGGAATCTCCTGCATCTTTTGGTCAACATCCTTGCGCTTTGGTTCGTCGGGCCGGAGGTCGAATTCACCTTGGGTCGGGTGAGATATCTCGTGCTTTATTTTGCTTCCGGTATGGCGGGAGGTTTGTTGCAGACGGCTTTTTCGCTGCCCGGAGTGGAACTGATCGGTGCCTCCGGAGCAGTTTGCGGGGTCATTCTGTCGTTCACCACAGCCTACCCGGAAGTCCCGTTGCGCGCCCTGCTGTTTTTCATCATTCCAGTGAATATGAAGGCCAAGATGCTCGGATGGGGCTTGCTCTTGGCCTCGTTGTTCATGGCGGTGCTGCATATCGTCCCGCAGATCGGGCACTGGGCTCACCTGGGCGGGGCCATGTGCGGGGCGTTGCTCACCCGCTGGTGGCTGCGTCGCTCGACACCTGCCCGGCAGCGCGGCCTGGATCGGGTGTCGACAGCCGCAACGGACGAATTATTGGAGCGGGTGATGCATGAGGGGCTCGAGAGTTTGAATCGTGAGGAGCGCCGGCATCTGGAGGCTTTATCCGAGGCACGCGAACGCCGAACCAACGGCCGCGGATGAAAATCATCCCGCCGGGCGCAGCGGGAAGTCGTCCGGAATCGGTGCGGTGAACGTTACCGGTTCGCCTGTTGCCGGGTGAGTGATGGCGAGCTTCCAAGCGTGCAGGAGTTGTCGCGGGAAATCTGCGCCGCCTCCGTAGGTGCGATCGCCGGCGATGGGATGACCGAGATGCTTGAGGTGGACACGGATCTGGTGCGTGCGACCGGTTTTGGGACGGCATTCGAGCAGCGAGAGTTGTCCTGCGGTGAGGATAACCTTCCACAATGTCTCGGCCTCGCGGGCGCCGGCACGCTGGCTGACCGCCATGCGTTGCCGGTGGTTTGGATGCCGGGCAATCGCCACTGTGACAACGCCGGCGGTCGTGCGGGGTTTGCCCCGCACGATGGCGAGATAGGTTTTTTGGGCCGTGCGATCGGCGAATTGACGGGCAAGGTGGGCGTGGGCCGCATCGTTTTTGGCGACGAGGATGCAACCGCTGGTGTCCTTGTCGAGGCGGTGGACGATGCCTGGTCGCAGGGGGTGGCCGCCCGAGGAAAGTGAGCGGCAATGATGCAAGACGGCGTTGACGAGTGTGCCCTGCCAATGCCCGGCGGCGGGATGGACGACAAGTCCCGGTCGTTTGTTGAGGCAGAGGATGTGGGCGTCCTCGTGAAGGACTTCGAGAGGAATATCTTCCGCCGCCGTCGCGGGTGCGGTCTCGGGCGGTGGAAAATGCGCATCTACCTTGTCTCCGGCGTGCAGAGCGTCCGAGGCGCGGGCGGCGACACCGTTGACGAGAACCAACCCGGAGGCGAGCGCCTTTTGCCAGCGAGCGCGGCTGAGTTCGGGCCATTGTTCGGCCAACCAGCGGTCGAGGCGCGGCGCGGCAGATTCGGTGATGCGGTGATGCGGTTCTTGCATGGACTTTGCGTAACGGTGTTCGCTCCGGTCGCCACGCGCAAGGTTTGCCGCAGGGCCGGCGGATCTTTAGGATTGCCCAGATGGACGAGCTTCCCCCCCCAAGCATCATCGAAAACTGCCCCGGCTGCGGCGGGCCGATCGACGTTTCCGAGGAGTTGCCTTTTGCGCAGATTTACTGTCCGCACTGCGGCGGGGGGATGAGGGCTCGCAAGATGTTGAACAACTTTGAGCTGGTCGAATTGCTTGGCGAGGGCGGGATGGGCTCCGTCTTCAAAGCTTTCGACCACACGCTCCAGCGCATGGTGGCCATCAAGCTCCTCAAACGCGAAATGAGCGCGAACGAGGATGAGCGGCGCAAGCTCGAGCAAGAGGCGCGCGTCACCGCCTCGGTGAATCATCCGCATGTGGTGCGGGTTTATTCGTTCGGCGAAGCCGCGGGGCAATTTTACCTGGCGATGGAGTTGGTGGAAAAAGGCACGCTGGACGACCTCATGGCCATCCA
>JBIJDZ010000072.1:0-8649 GCA_044343805.1 Chthoniobacterales bacterium
GGATTGACCGCTTCAGGTTGCTGCACGCGCATGAGAGAGGCGGCAGATTTCGGGGCCAATCCGGCTCGCTCAAGGTAGGCGGTGTAGTGTTTATCGGCCTCTTCGATGGCCGCAAAGTTGAGAATGGGCAACCCTGCGCTGACATGGAGATCCTGCGGAGGTTCGAGGCTGAATGTGCCCGTGCTGTCGCTCGAGGTGTAATTGCTGTAGAGCAACGGAACGGCGGTGATGGTGAGTCGGCCGTCGGGCGATAGGCTGGCGTTGATCACGGCGGTAAGGTCGAGTGTTTTCACCAGTTTCAAGTCCAGCCCGGTCAAGAGCATGCGTTCGAGGTTGGCCACGTTGTCGGGTGAGGAGGGAAAGACCAGTTCCAGCAGCACGGCGGGGTTTTCTGTCGAGCGGGCCAGCGCGACGACACCTTCGGGAAAAAAGTTGTTCGGGCCGAGACGGAAGGAGCCCATGATGTTGAAAGGTCCGATTACGTAGGGTACGAGTTCTTTGTGCTGCTCGTAGTTGCGCAGGTAGCTGCGCAGGAGGGTTTCGTTCACGTTCTCGAGTTGCCGTGGCGGCATCTTACCGTAGCGCTCGAAAAGTTTGTCCGCATCGAGAAATTGCCCGCGGGGCGCGGCTGTCAACTCGAACCGGCGCGGCGGGTCGATCTTGCCCAGCGTGCGCAGCACCCCGTAGCTGAACGCTTTTTCCGGATGTCCGAAAATATAGAAGCTCCCGATCCAGCACGCGGCGGCGAAGCCGGCCAGCAGCAGAAGAAATATGGTCCAGCCAAACAAATCGTCGCGCCCGGCCCGGATGGTGTGGATGGGTTTTTTGCTAAGCATGGCGGTGGAAGAGGCTGGCTGGCATTGAGTCGTTGCGGAAACGCATGTATGAAGACGCAGTGTCTCTAAACCACCGAGCGCGGCAAAGTCAAACGGCGGGGGTATGCTGTGGGTAAAATCCGGGTGCTACCGGAGGTTGTGGCCAGCCAGGTTGCCGCCGGCGAGGTCGTCGAGCGTCCCGCCTCGGTCATCAAAGAACTCATGGAAAACAGTCTCGATGCCGGCGCCCGGAAAATCGAGGTCGAGGTGCGCGGCGCGGGGACGAGTTTGCTGCGCGTGACCGATGATGGTGCGGGCATGGATCGCGAGGATGCGCTCATGGCCTTGGAGCGGCATGCCACGAGCAAAATCAGCACGGCGGCCGACCTCGCGGCGGTTTTGACGATGGGTTTCCGCGGCGAAGCGCTGCCCAGCATCGCCAGCGTGTCGGAGTTTTCTCTGCGGACCAAAACCGCCGCCGCTCGCGCCGGCACCGAGGCGGTCGTGCGCGGGGGCAAGCTTGTGGCCGTGCGCGATGTTGGTTGCGCCACCGGCACGACGATCGAGGTCAAATCGCTTTTCTTCAACGTGCCCGCGCGCCGCAAGTTCCTCCGCAGCGCAGCCACGGAAATCACCCATCTCGACCGCGCGGTCGAGACCGTCGCCTTGGCCTTCCCGTCCGTCGCTTGGCATTACTTGCGTGACGGTCAGACGGTCTGGCGCTTGACCTCCGCTTCCTCGGCCGAGGTCCGGGTGGCCGAACTTTACGGCGTCGAGGCGCGCCGCGAATTGCTGGAAATTTCCGAGCTCGAGGCCGACGGCATCCGCGTGGCCGGCTTGGTCTCGCGACCGGGAGTAACGCGTGCCGACCGATCACGGCAGTTTTTCTTCATCAACGGACGCGCGGTCGAAAGCGGCTTCCTTGCGGCGGGTATCCGCGAGGCTTACCGGCAAATGCTCGAACCGGGGCGTCATCCTTCGGTCTTTCTTTATCTCGCGATGGACCCCCGGGCGGTCGATTGCAATGTGCACCCGGCCAAAAAAGAGGTGCGTTTCCGCAATGGTGCGATGGTGCGGGAAGTGGTACGGAGAGCCGTCGAAGGAGCCCTGCGGGAGGCGCGGGCCGAGTGGTTGCGTCCAGCGCGGCCGCACATCGTCTCGCGGACGCGGATCGAAACACCCGGCAAGGTCACGGTGGTCTCGCGCCCCGCGGTGTCAGCCGGACATCAGCCCGAGCTGCCCCGGACGTCCGCCCCCGAAGCGCGGCCGGCCGAGATGGTGGTGCCAAAGTCGCCGCCTCCTGTTTCATCCTCCACGCCACCACGCTCCGGCATCGGGGAATTTCACCTCATTGGTCCTCTGTCGCGCCGCTACCTGCTCCTCGAGGGCGCGGAGGGTTTGGTCATGCTCGATCAGCGGGCCGCCCACCAGCGCATCTTGTTCGAGCGCCTGCAGCGCGGGGTAGCTGGAGGTGCAGTGGCTTCGCAACGGCTGCTCTCGCCGGCGGTGCTCGAGCTCGGGCCACGTGAGCACGAGGTTGTGGCGGCGAATCTGCCCGTGTTGGTTTCGTCGGGTTTTGCCGTCGAAATTTTCGGCGGACGGTCGCTCAAGGTCGAGGCGATGCCCGACTTTCTGGCCGGTCGCGACCCGCGTCGCGTGCTGGAAGATTTCGCTGCGGAATGTCTCGAAGGTTCGGTCGCGCGGGTGCGGGGAGCACTGGCCGATGATGCGGTGCGCCGCGCCGTGGCGCGTCTGGCCGTGGACCCCGAGGGCGTCACGGATGAGCGTGAACAGCGTGCGCTTGTCACCCAGCTCCTGGACTGCGAGTTGCCGTATTGCGATCCGGAGGGCCGCCCTGTCATGCTGCAGTTTTCGTGGCGCGAGTTGGACCGCAAGTTCGGGCGAGGTTGAGATCTTGTCCGCCGCCTTGCGCCGATCGACGTTTCGCTCTTAGATAAAGCCCATGGCCGAATTGCGCATTGAGCCTGCAACGCTGGAAGATCTTCCGCTGATGGCGGAGCTTCTCGCCGACCTCTTCCAGCACGAGCCGGAATTCCGGGCCGACCAAATCAAGCAAATTCGCGGCCTGCGCCTCATCCTCGAGCAGCCCAACCGCGGCCGCATTTTCGTGCTGCGCAACAACATGCGCATCATCGGGATGATCAATCTTCTTTTCACCATCAGCACGGCCGAGGGGGGATTTGTCGTGCTGCTGGAGGATCTGATCGTCCATGCCGAGCACCGCGGGCAGGGCCATGGCACAAGCTTGCTCGAGCATGCCATCGAATTTGCCCGGGGAAAAAATTTCCTGCGCATCACCCTGCTCACGCACCGCGAAGACCCCCGGGTTGTTGAGTTTTACTGCCGGCATGGTTTTGTCGCCTCCGAGATGATGCCGATGCGCCTGCTCCTTGCCCCGGGCGGCGCGGCCTTGTGAAATCCGGCGTACGCACCGCCTTCGTCCTCTGTGCGGGGTGGGGTCAGCGCTTGCAACCGCTGACCAACCAGATTCCCAAGCCGCTCGTGCCGGTCTGCGGCGTACCTCTGTGCGAATTTGCCCTCGCGCGCATCGCCGCGCTCGGGGTTGAGCGGATTGTCATCAACACGCATCGCCTCGCGGGCGAGTTTGTGCGTCTTTTTCCCGAATACCCGCAGCCCTCGCGCTACGCGGGTGTTCCGGTGTTCTTTCGCCATGAGCCGGAGCTGCTCGAAACTGCGGGCGGATTGAAAAATGTCGAGGATCTCCTGCTCGACGGCCCTGTTCTCGTGCACAATGGCGACATCCTGGCCGGGCTGGATTTGGACGCGCTCGTCGAGGCGCACCGCTCCAGCGGCGCGCTCAGCACGCTGGCTCTGCGTTCCGCCGGCGGACCGCTGCAAGTCGGTTTTGCCGATGGCTGTGTGACCGACATTCGCGGCGAACTCGGATCGACTGATCCTCGCTTTCTTTACACCGGCGTGTGCGTCGCGGCTCCCGAGCTGCTGGCGAAGATCCCACCCGGCCGCCCGGTTTCCTTTGTCCCCGTGTGGCTCGATGCCTTGAGGGCGGGTCAGAAAATCGCCGGCGTGGTGCTCGACCGCGGCATCTGGCGCGACATCGGCAACGTGGTGGAGTATCTGCGCATCCATGCCGATCTCGCGGCGGGAACGGTCGCGCTCGACCCTCCCGCCCGCGCTTTGTCCGGCTGGCCCGTCTGGCGCATGTCCGGCGCGCGAGTGGCTGAGGGTGCTGCGTTGAAAGGATGGAACTGGCTTGGTCCCGATTGCCGAATCGAGGCGGGTGCGCGCGTGGAAAACTCGGTTCTCCTTGCCGGCTCGCGGGTCGAGGCGGGCGCACAGGTGAGCGGATCCGTGGTGCGCGAGGGCATGATCGCCGCCGGCACGGTGCAAGACAGCGTGGTATGAGCGACGGTATTTTTTCGTGGATCGAGCAAGTTTATCCCGTTGCGGCGGGCGGAACTTGGACGCCCATCAATCGTGGGGGTTCGGACCGTCAATTCTGGCGCGGCGCCGGAGCAGCAGGCGGTTGTATCGCGGTTTCATATGGCACGGAGAAAGCGGAGAATGCGTGTTACGCGGCTTGCGCCGAATTTCTCCAATCCGGCGGAGTCCGCGTCCCGCGCGTGTTGGCGCATGATGCGAGGCGGCGTTACTTGTTGCTCGAAGATGTCGGCGCGGATGATTTGTGGACGCATCGCGAGGCGCCGTGGTCCGCACGGCGAGAGCTCTATGCGCAGGCGCTCGAGCAGTTGGCGCGTTTGCACGCCGCCGATCTGCATGCCGCCGAATCGGCCAAAGTGGTGCAGTCGCCGTTCGATGCTGCGCTCTACCGTTGGGAACAGGATTACTTTTTCGATCACTTCCTTGGAAAGGAACACGCCGCGAACTTGCGCGTTTCGGTGCCGCTCGATGCGCAAGCGGTCGGTCTCGCCGAACGTCCGCGCGTTCTCCTGCACCGCGATTTCCAGTCGCAGAATATCATGGTGAGGGAGGGGCGCGTTTATCTCATCGATTTTCAGGGCATGCGTGCCGGCTTGGCCGGTTACGATGTCGCTTCGCTGCTTTACGATCCGTATGTGCTGATGACGGATGAGGAGCGGCGCGAGATGTCCGCTTATTACGCGCAGACGGCCGGTCGCGTCGATTCAGCTGCATGGAATCAAGAGCTGCGGGCCTGCGCGCGCCAGCGCCTCATGCAAGCCCTCGGTGCCTACGGGTTTCTCGGACGCATCAAAGGTCGCCGTCACTTTCTCGCGCACATTCCGGTCGCCGCGGAGCGCCTAGCCGCGTTATGTGATGAAGGTGCTTGGCAACCACTGGCCGAAGCCGTGCGAGCCGCCACCCGCCACAGTCCATGAAAAAAACCACTGTCGTCATCGAAAATGTCCAACCGCTGCTTGATTGCGGTCGCTATGCCGTCAAGCGCGTAGTCGGCCAGACCATGCGCGTCACGGCCGATGTGTTCAAAGACGGGCACGATGTCGTGGCCGTTGTCCTGAAGTGGCGCCCATCCGGTACGAAGACTTGGCGCGAGACGCCGATGGTCCATGAGGGAAATGACGCTTGGTCGGGTGTTTTTCCTTTGGCCGAGATGGCCGACTATGAATTCACCATCGAGGCATGGCCTGATGCTTATGCGTCATGGCGCGAGGAGTTCGCCAAAAAGCATGCGGTCGGCCAGGGCGATCTCCGGTCGGAGACCCTCGAAGGCGTGCATCTGCTTGAAGCGGGAGCGAAGCGCGCGGGCAAACGGGCCGGGGCAAAGGAACTACGGGCCGCTGCCAAGCAATTGGCCGCGACGGACCGTGAAGGCGCGGCTGCACTGGCCGCGCGTGAAGATGTCGCCGCGCTGATGGCTGGTTTTCCCGACCGCTCGCTTTCGACCGAATTCCGTCCACTTGGTCGCGTCATGGCCGAGCGAGAGCGGGCGCTCTTCGCGGCGTGGTATGAATTTTTCCCGCGTTCGGCCGAAGGACACGGCGACCGTGGCTCCAAGTTCCGCGATTGTCTGGCGCGCTTGGATGACGCGCAGGCCATGGGTTTCGATGTGATTTATTTTCCGCCGATCCACCCCATCGGCCAGACCAAGCGCAAGGGGCCGAACAATTCGCTCGTGTCCGGTCCCGCCGATCCCGGCGTGCCCTATGCCATTGGCAACCGCCATCAAGATTGCCCGCACGGAGGCGGTCACCGCGATGTTGCGCCCGAACTTGGCACTCTCGAAGATTTCGCGTGGCTCGTGGGCGAAGCGCACAAGCGCGGTTTGGAGGTTGCGCTCGATTTCGCGCTCAATTGCTCACCCGACCATCCCTACGTGACCGACCATCCCGAGTGGTTCTTCCACCGGCCTGACGGGTCGATCAAATACGCCGAGAATCCACCGAAGAAATACGAGGATGTTTACCCGCTCGACTACCACAACCCGCGTTGGCGTGAGCTGTGGGAGGAATTGCGCGACGTCATCCTTTGGTGGGCCGAGCGCGGCGTGCGCACCTTCCGGGTGGACAACCCGCATACCAAGCCCGTGGCGTTCTGGGAGTGGGTGATTGCCGAGACTCGTGCGCAGTTTCCCGATCTGGTCTTCCTCAGTGAGGCCTTCACGCGTCCGAAAATGATGCGCGTGCTCGCCAAGGTCGGCTTCACCCAGAGCTACACCTATTTCACTTGGCGCAACACCAAGCAGGAGCTCACCGAGTATTTCACCGAGCTAACCACCCACGAATCGGCGCAATACATGAGGCCGAACCTCTTCACCAACACGCCGGACATCCTTCCATTCTTCCTGCAGCAGGGTGGGCGATCTGCGTTCATGATCCGCGCCGTGCTCGCCGCCACGCTCTCACCCGTTTATGGCATCTACAGCGGATTCGAGCTGTGTGAAAACGCTGCGCTGCCCGGTCGCGAGGAATACCTCGACAGCGAAAAATACCAGTTCAAACGGCGCGACTGGAACGCGCCGGGCAACATCAAAGACCTTGTCACGAAACTGAACCGTATCCGTCGCGGTAATCGGTCGCTGCGGGAGCTGGACAACCTGCGTTTTCTCCACATCGAGAACAACAACATCCTCTGCTTCGCAAAAGCGACGGAGGCGCTGGACAATATCCTCCTCGTCGCCGTGACGCTTGATCCGTGGCACCCGCAGTCCGGATGGGTCGATGTGCCGCTGGTGGACTTTGGCCTGGCCCACGATGCTAACTACCAAGTGCATGACCTCCTGACCGACGAGAGGTTCATCTGGCGGGGGCGCCGAAACTACATCGCCCTCGATCCGCAGTTCCGTCCGGCACACATCTTCCGCCTGCGCCGCCGCGTCGGCACCGAGCAGGGCTTCGAGCAATACGAGTGAACAGCCGAACTCGGCGTCCGTGATCAGTGGACGCGGATGGTGGTCAAGTCGGGGCGGATCGTTTAAGCTGACGGGCTGATGAATCATCGTGCCGATCTCCATGTGCACACTCGCCACAGTGCGCGGGCGACAGATTGGTTGCTCCGCAAAGTGGACTTTCCGGCGAGTTGCTCAGATCCACGCTGGCTTTACCGGGCGTTGCGAGAGCGGGGGTTTTCTTTTGTGACGTTCACCGATCACGACACGATCGAGGGGTGTCTGGAGATCGCGGGTGAGCCGGGGGTGTTTTTGAGTGAGGAGGTGACGGCGTTTTTTCCCGAGGATGACGTCAAGGTGCACTTGTTGGTCTGGGGTATCAACGAGGCTCAGCATGCCGAGATCCAGGCGTTGCGCCGCAATATTTACGAGCTGGCAGTGTGGCTGAAAAAGAGCGAGATCGTCCACGCAGTGGCGCATCCATTCTGGCCGGTGGATGAGCGGCTCTCGGTGGCGCATTGGCAAAAGCTCGTTCTCCTGTTCAGGCACTTCGAGACGTTGAACGGTCTGCGTGATCCGCTGCTGGGAGAAGTTGCGCAATTTGCGCTTTCGCGGTTGACGCCCGGTCGTATCGCGCAGTTTGCCGAGGCGCATAAACTGGAGCCGCTGTGGGAAGAGTCGTGGCGGAAAGTTTTCACCGGCGGCTCCGATGACAAGGGAGGTATCTTCTACGGCCGGGCTTGGACCGAAGCGGAGGGGGCGGGCACGGTCGAAGCATTTTTATCTGCGGTGCGCGAGGGGCGATGCCGGGCGGGTGGTCAAGGGGGCGGTCCTTTGTTGATGGCGCACAGCCTTTACAGCGTGATTTTTGAATTTGCACAGGACCGGTTGTCGAAGACGGCGCAAAAGCCGGCGGCGGCCTTGCTGGAGAAGATGGCTGGTCGTTTCATGGAGGGCAAAGATCCCACGCGATTCACGCTCTCGGAGAAGCTCGGCTTTCTTGCGCAGAGCATTGCCACGGGCAAAATCTGGGAGATTGCGCTGCCGGGCAATGCCTCATTATGGAAAGAGCTGGCCGATGCGGTGGGCAAGCCGGGGATTCACTCCGCGATCGAGGAGGTGACGGCCGGTGTGGACGAGCCTGAGCGTCGGGCGTTTCTCACGGCCAACTTGCTGGTGAACCAGCTGGCGTTCCGGTTGTTCTCGCAATTCATCGCGCAGCTGCAAGCGGGGCGCCTCATCGAAAGCTTGCAGTTTATCAGTTCGCTCGTGCCGCTGGCGCTGGGGCTTGCTCCCTATTTCTACGCTTTCCGTTCGCCCGGGCGGGCCGAGTTGAGTCCGCTTTGCGAATCGACGTGCGGGGAAATTCCGGTCGCGTTGCAAAATCGCAAGCGCGCCTGGTTCACCGATACGCTGGAGGACGTGAACGGCGTTTCGACGACGATCCGTAAAATGACGGCCGCCGCCCGCGCCGAGGGATTCGAACTTACTGTGGTGACATCGCGCGGG
>JBIJDZ010000122.1:0-2562 GCA_044343805.1 Chthoniobacterales bacterium
GGCCGCAAGCCGCGTGCTTATCCGGTGGCGGTCTTGATCAACGGTTCGAGTGCCAGCGGAGCGGAGATTGTGGCGGGTGCGCTGAAAGATTCCGGCCGGGCGCTGCTGGTCGGCGAGACGACTTTCGGCAAAGGCTCGGTGCAGAGTGTGATTTCACTGCCTGACGGATCGGCCGTGCGTTTGACCACCGCCAAATACTTCACGCCGGGCAAACAGCTCATCCATGAACGCGGTGTGGCGCCGCACCTGCTTGCTCCGATGTCGGCGACCGAGGAGGCGCGTTTGCTGGCTTGGCGCCGCTATGAGGATCTGCCGTCCGATGCCGAGGGACGCCAGCAGCTTGAGCCGGTGGTCGATGTTGCTTTGCAGCGGGCGGTTGATGCGCTGCGGGGTGTTCTGCTGCGGAGCAAGGAGGGGGCGGCGGTGCCGTCCAAGCAAAGTTGAGTGCGCCGCTGCTGCTGGCGATCGAAACATCGTGCGATGAGACCGCCGCGGCGGTTTTGTCGGGCACGGGCGATTTGCGCGGTAGCGCCATCGCCTCGCAAGCTTCTTTGCACGCGCTCTACGGCGGGGTGGTGCCGGAGGTGGCTTCGCGGAATCATCTGGCTCATGTGCGCGGGGTGGTGCGGACGGCGCTCGGGCAGGCTGGCGCACAGCTCTCTGATCTCGAGGTTATCGCCGCGACGACCGGTCCGGGATTGGCCAGTGCTTTGCTGGTGGGAGCGGCCACGGCCAAGGGTTTGGCTTTGGCGCTGGATCGCCCTTTTCTCGCCATGAACCATATCGAAGGGCATCTGCTTTCCCCGTTTTTCGGACGTGACAAGATACCCGAGTCTATTGGTCTGGTGGTGAGTGGCGGTCATACGCTGCTGATCGATATCGCCGGGGCGGGGCGCTACCGCTTGCTCGGCCGCACGCTCGATGACGCAGCGGGAGAGGCCTTCGACAAGGTGGCGAAGTTGCTCGGTCTGGGATACCCGGGCGGTCCGTTGGTCGAGGAAGAGGCGCGGGGGGGCAAAAAAGACAGGTTCATTTTTCCTCGCGGGATGAAATGTTCCGGAGATGACAATTTCAGCTTCAGCGGATTGAAAACGGCGGTCCGCTATTTGCTGCCGCAAACGGGGGTGGCCGACCGGCCGGACTTGTGTGCCGGCTTCCAAGAGGCTGTCGTCGATGTGCTGGTGTACAAAGCCGTGCAGGCGGCGCGAGCGAACCGCCGAAAGCTCATCGCGGTGAGCGGCGGGGTCGGTCTGAATGGCCGCCTTCGTGAAAGTCTCGAGGCGGCGGCGGCGGCGAATGCTCTGGAGGTGGTTTTTGCCGCACCCGGGTTGTGCACGGATAACGCGGCGATGATCGCTTATGCGGCGGTACAACGTTGGAGGGCCGGGGCAAGGTCCTCTCTGGACGAGGATATTCACCCCAGCTTGGGGGATGATCTGTTTGCCGTGGCCTGAAGTCCTGAATTTTGGCGCGGAAAATGCTTGCCGTGTCCGCTCGCGGCGGGCCTTGTAGTGGGTATGCCCGGGATGCTTCAAAGTGCGCAGTTGAGCCAGCAGCAAGTGTTGGCTCCACAGATGCGGCAAAGTTTGGAGATTTTGCAGGCGACGGCTTTGGAATTGCAACAGATGGTGCGGCAGGAGTTGGAGAGTAACCCGGTGCTCGAGGAGGAAGTGCCGGAGGAGGAGGTTCCGGCGGTCGAGGATGACTCGGAGCAAGACGAAGAGGCCGAATTGCGCGAGTTGCTTGATCTGCAGGACGACTGGCAGAGTTTTTCGGCCGATGGTGCGCAAAACTTCGATCCGGAGGCGGACGCGCGCCGGCGTCACTTTTTGGAGGGTGTCGCGCCGGCAGAGACTTTGGCGGGGCATTTGGAAAAACAGTTCGGCAGGATGGCGCTCGACCCCGTGCAGCGACGCATCGCCACGTTGTTGGTTGGAAATCTGAACGAGGACGGCTATCTGGCGGCCTCTCCGGAGGAAGTGGCCGACGAGGCGGGAGCGGAAACAGCCGAGGTGATCGAGATGTTGCACTTATTGCAGACGCTGGAACCTCCCGGGGTGGGAGCGCGTGATCTGACCGAGTGCTTGAAGCTTCAGTTGGCCCGTCTGGGCGAATCGACAAGCACGGCAGCGCGTATTGTCGAGGGCCATCTCGACTTCCTCGGCCGCAAAAAATTCGCGGAAATCGCCTCGGCTCTCGGTGTTTCCCAAGATCAGGTAAGAGACGCCGGGGCCGTGATCTCCCGCCTGAATCCCAAGCCAGGACAGGCGTTCGCCGGGGTGGTGGCGCAGGTGCTGTCGCCGGACGTGATCATCGAGCGGGTGGGCGACGAATTCGTGGTGTCCTTGGCCCGGGACAGCGTGCCGCATCTGCGGATCAGCCGGGCCTACCGGGATCTCCTGGGTGAAGCGGGCAGCGCGGATGAAGTCCGGACATATCTGCGCGACAAAATTCGCGGCGGAAAATTTTTGATCAAAAGCATCCAGCAGAGACAGCAGACCATTCAAGCCATTGCCCGTGAGATCGTGGTGCGGCAACGGGCTTTTCTCGAGGAGGGGCTCC
>JBIJDZ010000001.1:0-147309 GCA_044343805.1 Chthoniobacterales bacterium
TGCCGGGTGGGTTGCCCGCGAGGTTGCAAGTTGGTTCAACGCCAGCCGGGATGAATTAAGGCACATCGATTACGTGACGGTCCCCTACGCCGTACCCGCGCAACTTCCGGGGTTTTCGCGCCGGCTATCACCTTGGGGGAAGCTGCCGACCGGTGTCCATGTCGCCGGTGACGCAGTTTCGGGAGCCAGTATTGATGCAGTCATGGCGAGCGGAGAGGCCGCGGCCAAAAAAGTGATTTCGTCCGCGCGCAGCAACTGATTGTCTATCGCCGTTTAAGGTATGAATAAAAAAGCAATACTCACACTGCTGCAGATCGCGGTAACGATCGCCCTGTTGTTCTGGATATTCCATGACCCCGACCGCCGCCGTGAAATGGCTGGAGCTCTCAAACTTGCCGGCTGGGGGTGGTTAGTGGCCGGTCTCGGCGTATTTTTTTTCTGCACCGTGTTGGCCACGGCACGCTGGCAGATTCTGCTGGCGGTGCAGGGGATTCGGCTCGGCGGATTACGCTCCTGGCGACTTTTCATGATCGGGATGTTCTTCAACCTTTTCATGTTGGGCTCTACCGGTGGCGACGTGGTGAAAATGTTCCTCACGATGCGGGAGGCGCCGCAAAACAAAGCGGCTGCATTGCTCAGCGTTTTCATGGATCGGGTGATCGGCATGCTGGCGCTAATTTTCCTGAGTGTGTTTTTTTTGTATTTTCGCTATGATGTATTGAGTCACACAAAGGGTAGCTCTGCCCTGCTCAATGTCCTGCTCTGGCTTCTGGCGGCAGCACTGGCGATTATCATCGGCATGTTTGTGGCGTCGGGACTGGGGTGGGTTCACCATCTGCCGAAATGGACACCATTGCGCGGACGTATTGTTGAAGTTTCTGCCGCTTGCCATCTTTATGCCAGAGGTTGGCGTATGACCATCTGGGCCTTTCTCATTTCCTTTCCGCTTTTTGGCCTTTTCTTTACTACATTTTACTGCGCGGCGCGCGCATTTACGGATCAAATAGGACTGGTTGATATTTTTTCAGTGATGCCAATTGTTGCTGTCATAACGGCCATTCCGATCAGTGTCTCCGGCATCGGTGTACGCGAAAGTTTGTTTGTATCTCTCTTGGCGCCCTTTGGTGTCACTGCGGCCGTGGCTACGCTTATCTCGATCACAGGATTTTCGATCAACACGGTGGGTAGTCTGGCGGGGGGACTGGTCTTTTTATTTTATCGATCGTCGCGTCACGAGGCGATCAACCTTCGTGACATGCAGCGTGAAGTCGATCAGCTCGAAAGCCAGATTGAGCAGAGCGAATGAGACTCCCCCGTCTCGAAGCGAATCTTGCCCTGACGGTGGACGGCAAGGTCGCCACCAAGCAACGCTGTCCGACGAATTTCACCTCTTCCACGGATAAACGGCGGATGCAGGAAATCCGGGCGAAAGCTGACGCGGTCATCGTCGGGCGGCTGACTTTGGAGACCGACAATATGACGATGCGACTGATCGGCTCCGATCTGCGGAAGCATAGAGTCGTATCCGGCAAATCCCCTGAACCGCTGCGCGTCATCTTCACCGGCAGCGGCTGTCTTCGAAAAACTTTGAAAATTTTTCGTTC
This sequence comes from Chthoniobacterales bacterium, assembly GCA_044343805.1. Classification (GTDB taxonomy): domain Bacteria; phylum Verrucomicrobiota; class Verrucomicrobiia; order Chthoniobacterales; family JACTMZ01; genus JACTMZ01. Next base: position 1,605 of record JBIJDZ010000001.1, read on the forward strand.
ACCCGGGGCGCCCATTGTTGTTTTTACAACCAAGAGCATGTCGCGCGCGACCCGGACATGGCTCGAACGCCTGGCCGATGTGCACGTAGAACCCCGGGGAAAAAGTGTGAATATCCGGAGAGCCCTGCAAACTCTGGCGAGCACTTACGGTGTCCGCTCGGCGCTTTGCGAGGGGGGACCAGCATTGCTGAAGCAGTTTATCCAGGAGGGGCTGCTGCACCGGCTGAACATCACATTTGCTCCGGTGATTTTCGGAGGGTCCGAGGCGCCGACGCTTCTCGGACCCGCTACGTCAGCCCTGTTGCCCCGGTCTTTTCCCCTCAAGTTGGACCAATTTGAAGTGCGCGGCAAAGAGGCATTTGCTGCTTATTCGGTGAAAACGCGCAAGAAATTGGCTTTCGGACGCCAGGCCTCCGAGCTATCTATCCCTCATGGTCGAACAAAATCCTGAAGATCGTTTTATTCGCAACCTTCTCTTAATCGCCTCGAGCTTGGCCCTCCTCGGCGTGCTTACTTTAGCTTTTGTCATCACGGTAATGGTCAGTGCCAATTTCAATGTTCTCAATTGGATGGAGTAACCATCCATAGAAAATCATTGCTCACGCGGGAGTGCCCCGCTAAAGTCCCGCCCCTTATGCCGAAACCGGTAGCTCGTAGAAAAACCAAAAAAGCCGTGGCCAAGCGTTTCAAGGTCACGGCCTCCGGCAAGGTCCTCCGCGCCCAAGCCTCTCGCCGTCACTTGTTGTCGTCGAAAAGTGCCAAGCGCAAGCGGCAACTCGCCAAAAACGTCCTTGTGGACGTCACGGACGTAGCCCGCATTAAAGAGAATCTGCCGTTTGGCTGAAGATTGACGCCGGCCGCCGCGCCTGGCCCCGCGTATCGGGGTTCATGGGATGGATGAGGCGAGGGGCCGAACAACGAAACGATCCGTCCCAAGGAGACCGCCGCAAGGCGGAGAAATAAATGCCTAGAGCAACAAACGCGCCGGCCAGTCGTGAGCGGCGCAAAAGAATGGTCGCGAAAGCCAAGGGCTATCGCGGACGTCGCAGCAAACTGTTCCGTTACGCCAAAGACGCGCGGATGAAAGCCCAAGTTTGGGCCACCCGTGACCGCAAGACGCGCAAGCGGACTTTCCGTGGCCTTTGGATCACGCGCATCAGCGCTGCCTGTCGGGCCGAGGGTATAACCTACAGCCGTCTCATGGAGGGCTTGAAAAAGGCGTCCATCGAGATCAACCGCAAAATGCTGGCCGACTTGGCCGTGGCTGACGAAGCTGCCTTCAATCAAGTCGTAGCCAAAGCTGCGGTGGCCCTCAAAGCTGCCTGAGCCTGCCGCCGGTTAAATGCCGGCTCCCTCCTACCATGCGTGAGGAATTGACCGCTCTGCGCGACGAGGCATTACACGTTATTGCCGAAGCGAAGGATTTGCCTTCGCTCGATCAGGTTCGTGTTACTTACGTCGGCAGAGCTGGTCGCCTCACGCAGTTGGGTGAGCAGATGCGGCATCTTCCCAAAGAAGATCGCCCCGAAATCGGCAAACTTCTGCATGATGTACGCACGGCGGTCGCCGCTTCCCTTGATACCCGCGCAACCCAGCTTCAGGCCGAAGCAGAGCTAGCGGAAATGTCGCAGGTCGATCCCACGTTGCCCGGGGTGGCACCGTCGACCGGTAGTTTGCATCCCTTGTATTTTTTGCAACGTCGTGCCGTGGAAATCTTCCGCCGCATGGGTTTCGCTCTGGCCGAGGGGCCAGACATTGAAACCGAGTGGCATTGCTTTGACGCCCTGAACACGCCGCCCGATCATCCCGCGCGCAACGAGCAGGACACTTTTTATTTGCCCGACGGACGACTGCTTCGTACCCACACCTCAAGCGTGCAGATCCGCACGATGGAGGGGCAGAAGCCGCCGGTGCGTATCATCGCCCCCGGAGCAGCCTACCGCCGGGATGAAGTGGATGCGACGCATCTGGCCCAGTTCACACAAATGGAGGGGCTATATGTCGATGAGGGAGTCACGCTGGGCGATCTCAAGGGAACGCTCGAGTTTTTCTTCCGCGAGCTTTTCGGCTCCGACACGACAGTGAGATTTCGTCCGCACTTTTTCCCATTTACCGAACCAAGCTACGAAATTGATGTGCGGGCGGCGGCTCTCGGAGGCGGCGAGCGATGGCTGGAATTGGCGGGGTGCGGCATGGTGGATCCTGCGGTATTTGAACAGGTGAATAACCGCCGTGGCGATTGTGCTTTCGACCCGCACAAAATAAGCGGTTTCGCTTTTGGTTTCGGCTTGGAGCGGCTGGCCATGATTCTTTACGGCGTTCCCGACATCCGCATGTTTGTCGAGAACGACCAACGTTTTCTTTCGCAGTTTATGCCATGAAAATTTCACTTGCATGGCTCAAAGATTACGTGGCTTTGCCCGAATCAGCCGACGCTTTGGCTGAGGCTCTTACCTCGGGCGGAACCGAGGTCGTGGGGCGCGTGCGCTTGGGCCATGTGCCGGACAAAGTCATCGTTGCTCAGATACTTTCCAGCGAGCAGCATCCGAACGCTGATCGCCTTAGTGTATGCCAAATCGATGATGGGTCGGGACACGCCAGACAAATTGTCTGCGGCGCCAAAAACTTCAAGGTCGGCGACAAAGTTCCTCTTGCCTTGCCCGGTGCCATGCTTGGTCCCGATTTCAAAATCAAATCCGGCAAACTGCGCGGCATTGCTTCCGATGGCATGATGTGCAGCGCCAAGGAGCTTGCTTTGGCCGAAGATGCTGAGGGGCTTTTGATTCTTCCGCCCGAAACGCCGGTCGGCAAACTGGTGAAAGAGCTTTTCCCGCCTGATAGTGTGCTTGAGCTGGAGGTGACACCAAACCGTCCCGATTTGCTGGGCTACCGCGGGGTGGCTCGGGAAGTGGCGGCCCTCATGCAAGTCGAGCCGGTTTTAGATAGACTGCCGCAGGTTGCGTCTAATGAGGCGGGCGATTTTGTTAAACTGCTCGATGCCGGATGCCCCTACTACACGGCGCGCGTCATTCGCGGGGTGCAAGTCGCTTCGAGCCCTGGATGGATGGCTAGTCGGTTGACCGCAGTCGGTCTGCGCCCGATCAACAACGTCGTCGACGTGACCAACTACGTTATGCTGGAAACGGGCCAGCCGCTTCACGCTTTCGACCTGGCAAAAGTTACCGGCAACGTCACTGTCCGTTCCGCTCGCGATGGGGAGGGATTTACTGCATTAGACGGATCCAACTTCAAACTCCGCAGCCATGATATGGTCATAGCCGATGACGAGAAGGTCTTGGCTGTCGCGGGGGTGATGGGTGGAGCGGAAAGTAGCGTCACCGGAGCGACGACCGACATCTTGCTTGAAAGCGCGTGGTTCGAACCCTCCCGGGTCCGCCGTTCTTCGCGGGAGCTCGGACTATCGAGTGACTCAAGTTACCGATTTGAGCGCCGGGTTGATCCGTCGGCGGTTTTGTCGGCATCCGTGCGAGCCATCAACCTGATCCTGCAAACTGGTGGAGGAACCGCCGAGCCTGCCGTGCTGGTGTCGGGATCCGCGCCCATTGAGCAGGTGGTTGTTGCTTTGAATAATGACCGTTGCCGAAACCTCCTTGGCTGCGATATCGCGGACAACGAAATTAGCGAAATTCTTACGCGTTTGGGGCTAAAACATAAAGCGGCTGGACAGTGGTCAATTCCCTCGTACCGGCCTGACCTTAAACGCGAAGTAGATCTCATCGAGGAAGTTGTCCGTGTGGCCGGCATTGAACGCGTTCCCTCAACGCTCAGGGCTTTTCCTGCGGCGACAACTTCAGCAGACCGGCGTCACGATCGGGCGGAAGTCTTGCGCCAACACCTTCGTGCTCATGGTTTTAGCGAGGCGCGAACGACACACTTTGTTTCGCCAAATTCTTTACGTGGTGCGGGTGTCACCGATTTGAACGCGGTGCTTGTTCGCAATCCGCTAGGTGCTGATCAAGCACTGCTACGCCCCGTCCTGATTGCGGGACTTCTCGATGCTCTGGCCCGCAACTTGCGGCATGGTGTTGACGCGGTTCGTTTGTTCGAACTGGGACGAGTCTTCTCCACCGCGGGCGCGGAAGAGCAAACATCACTGGCCTTGATTGCTACGGGCGATAAACAAACGCCAACATGGCAAACCGACGCAGCGGCTACGGATCTTTTCGATTTGAAAGGGGTCATCGAAGGCGCTCTCGGACCGGTATTATTTAAGCCCGATGAATCGCTCGGTTTGGGTTTGCGCATCGAAGGCCAAGGTGCAACTGGCTATTTGCGCCGCTTGCCCCAGGCCTTGGCCGTGGCGCATGAGGCAAAAGTGCCAGTTTACTATGCAGAACTGATCATTGATGGATGGCTTGAGCAGTCACCATCTGCGATTCGGATCAAACCTTTGTCCAAGTTTCCCGAGGCGGAACGTGACTTGACTTTTGTTCTGCCGCGCACGGTCCCTTTTGCTCATCTGGAAGAGGCCCTCTGCGGAGCGCGGGCGCCGCATTTGCAGTCAGTAAGACTCAAGTATGTCTTTCTTGACCCCGCTGGGGTAAAGCTGCCAGCCGAGAAGAGAGCGTTGACCGTCACCTTGACATTCCGCGATGAGTCAAGAACATTGACTTCGGATGAAGTTGACCGGGCGGTGGAAACACTGCGCGATCACGCGAAAGCGGAGCTGGGTGCCGTTCTTCGCGGATAGATCTTTCGCAACGCGAAACTATTTGCCCTGGGGAGTTCGAGTAAACGATCCAAGCCCCGAACCGTATTAACTATCACCAGGAGGCTGAGCTGTGTCCGGCAAAGACATGCCTTAATTGGAAGTCCGCGCCAGCCATGGCGGTCATCCGCCCTTGTTCTCAAGGGATCGGGAATTGGGCCGTGACGGCTCGCCCGGGGCATTTTTTCAAGGAACCTTCGGCTAAGATGCTGTGGTGCCTTTTGCTTTGGTATTTGCGGGGAAGGGCAGGGAAGGCTAAAAGAATATTCAATGATGTCGGCAATACTGGCTTTGGAAGACGGAAGATTGTTTCGCGGTGAGGCGTTCGGGGCGCCCAGCACGGCAACTGGCGAAATTTGTTTCAACACTTCGATGAGCGGATACCAAGAAGTGCTCACCGATCCCTCCTACTTCGGCCAAATCGTGGCCATGACTTGTCCTCACATTGGCAACTACGGCGTCAACGTTCTCGACGAAGAAAGTGCCCGTCCGCAGGTGCGCGGTTTTGTTATCGAGGAGTTGAGCCAGTTACCAAGTAGTTGGAGATCTGAGGAATCGCTCGATGACTATTTGCGCCGCTACAAAATCCCGGGCATCCATGGTGTGGATACGCGTGCCTTGACCAAGCATTTGCGCTTGGCGGGATCAATGAAGGCATGCCTAACCAATGAGACTCTCACGCCAGAGCAAGCAATTGTTCGCGCGCAGGAAGGTGTTGGCGTGGTGGGCATGGATTTTGTGCGTGAAGTCACCCCGCGTGCACCGTTCGACTGGGATCCCGTTGATGCCGAGAGCAGGCCTTGGAAGTTGTCCCAAAGCAGCATCGGGGTGGGTGAACTGCGTGATCCGTTGGGAAATACCTTCGGGTTTCTCCCGCCCGTACGACATCGCGTAGTGGCCTACGATTTCGGGATGAAGCGCAACATCCTGCGGGGCCTGCGCCAACGCGGCTTGGCCGTGCGCGTTGTACCAGCGGATACATCAGCGGAGGATATTTTAGCCATGAATCCGGATGGCATTTTCTTGTCCAATGGTCCCGGCGACCCCTCAGCATTGGATTATATCCACAAAAATGTTAAGAGCCTGCTCGGCAAGAAGCCAATTTTCGGCATTTGCCTCGGACACCAGATCCTCGGCTACGCCTTGGGCGGGAGGACATTCAAGCTGAAGTTCGGCCATCGGGGAGGAAACCAACCGGTCAAAGATCTTCTGTCGGGAAAAGTGTCTATCACCTCACAGAATCATGGATTCGCCGTCGATGCGGAAACCTTGCCGCCTGATGTTGAAGTAACCCACATCAATCTCAACGACAATACGGTTGAGGGGCTCCGCAGCAAATCCGTGCCAGTCTTCAGCGTCCAGTACCACCCCGAGGCTGCGCCCGGGCCGCACGACGCGGAATACTTTTTTGATAACTTCGCCAAACTTATCGACGAAACAAAAGCCAGCTGAATACCTCCCAAACTATGCGCCTTACCGTTTATTACCCCGAAGAGAGTCCTACAACCCACGAGTTCGTGGAAACCAAGCTAACGATCGGTCGATTGGGTGACAATGATGTGAGACTGGATGAGGAATCGGTCTCCAGTCATCACGCAGAAATCATCGCTTCAAACGGCGGCGCCCTATTACGCGATTTGGATTCGACCAACGGAACTTTTTGCAACGGTGATCAAGTGACGGGTGAAGTTCCGATAGAAGAGGGTGACGAGATTTATTTCGGCAACGTGCGAAGTGTCTTCATGGAGCCAGTCTTGTCTGCATCGAGTGAACTGGAGCCAGAGCGCACCCCTTCGGTAGATGAGGTGTCTGCTGGCGGCGGATGCCCGGAAAACTTTCGTTACCTCTCTCCGTTTCCTCGAGAAAAAGAGGCCAAAGACTCTCTCGCGACCGCCGCTTGGGGCTTCGCAGCGGTCGCCCTCATCGCTGCCATTTATGCATTGATGACGATTTTCGGATCCTGAGCACTAGCTGCGGCAAAACGCGAAAGTCATCTGAGACGGCGCAGATGAAGGCGAGTTGGATCGCCCAAGTTGCAGGTTGCGTTTTATTATGGCGAAGAGATGCGTTCCCAATTCTTGAGGCAGAGCGTCTGCACAGTTTCGTGCGGATTGTTGATGGGTGTGATGGGTTGATTTTTTTGCTTTCATCGCGAACCATTTTGCCCGAAGGGGTTGGACATTAACTGTCCTATGCCAAAAAAATCCCCATCCCCTAACATTTGTCCTCGCCAGCTCCCGAACATGCCTCTCAGCCGCCCGCCGATGGAGCGCATGTGGAGAATTCACCAGGAAGTTACCACCGGAAGCTATCCCAATTGCCGACAGCTTTCTGCAACGCTCGAGGTCTCTTCCAAGACCGTGATGCGTGATATCGAATTTATGAGGGACAGGCTGGGCTTGCCTTTGGAATATGATCCTGTGCGACATGGATTTTTTTACACAGCTCCGGTGCGCGATTTTCCGGTGATGAAAGTTTCGCAGGGGGAGGTGGCTGCGCTTTTGCTCGCACAAAAGTCCTTGGAGCAGTTTCGCGGGACCCCCTTTGAGCGCCCTCTGGCGACCGCTTTTCGCAAACTGAGCAACTCTCTCGGGGGTGAAATGGAGATCGCCTGGCACGAGATGGAGCAGGCGTTGTCCGTCCGTCACACCGGCACCGGTCTGGCCGATATGGAGATTTTCGATGCGCTGTCAAAGGCTGTCATGGATAGCGCGGAAGTCTCATTTGCTTACCACAAGCTGGCAGGCGAGAAAGCTGAGGCGCGAATTGCTTGGCCCTATCACCTCGGGTGCATCGAAAACCAATGGTATCTTTTCGGGCACGACCTCGATCGCGGGGCTGTGCGCACCTTCACCCTGCCTCGTATCAAAAACGTCGAGCGAACCGGCGCAAAGTTCCGCCGTCCTAAAGATTTTTCTCTCGCCAAAGTTCTCGAAGGAAGCTTTGCCGTTTTTGAAAGCGTTGAGGCGAATCGCGTCAAACTCCGCTTCACGGGCGTGGCTTCGCGTTTGGTTGGTGAACGAATCTGGCACACTTCGCAAAAACTGAGGCAGGATAAATCCGGCACCGTTTTAGAGATGCGTGTAGGACTTTCTCCTGATCTTCAGCAATGGGTTATGGGCTGGGGTAGCGATGTCGAAGTGTTGGAACCACAGGAGTTGCGAAAAGCCATCGCGGATGAGGCCATAAAGCTTGCGGCTTTTTATGCTTCCGGGCGTCGTTCGCGAGACTGATTCTGCAGGCCATGAAAATCATACGGTACCGCGACAGCGTTGGCGTCATCCACTATGGTGAATTGGGGGCAGATGGGGCCATCCAGAAGCTTGAGGGCGATATTTTTTCCGGCGTTCGACCCACAGGCGAAGCAGCTGATGCGAGGAAGCTACTCGCGCCAGTTTTACCAGCGGCGATTCTTTGTATCGGTTTGAATTACCGGCGCCATGCTGAGGAGACAGGCGGCAAAGTTCCGCCGTGGCCTGTTCTCTTTATGAAAAATCCGGCTTCGGTGCAGAATCCCGGGGACCCTATCGAGATTCCCACTGCTTTGCCCAGCGAGCAGGTGGATTACGAGTGCGAACTGGCCGTTGTGATCGTGCGGACCTGCAAGAATGTTACGCCTGAAAAAGCACTCGATTATGTCCTGGGTTATACGTGTGCCAATGATGTCAGCGCCCGGGACTGGCAACTCCAACGCGGTGGCAGCCAATGGTGCCGGGCCAAAAGCTTCGACACTTTTTGTCCGCTTGGCCCCTGTTTGGTCACCCCGGATGAAATCATAAATCCGAACGCTCTTGGAATCCGCACCATCCTCAATGGTGAACGGCTCCAGGATTGGAATACAAACGACATGATCTTTGACGTGCCGCGCATCATTGCATTTCTCAGTGGCAGTACCACGTTGCTCGCCGGAACTGTGATTCTGACGGGGACCCCGCACGGAGTTGGCATGGCCCGAACCCCTAAAATCTGGCTTAACCCCGGAGATACGGTGACGGTGGAAATCGATGGTATTGGAGCGTTAACCAACCCCGTCCGCAGAGAAAGTCTGGCATAGATAATCGGAATTTGCGCCTTGCGCGATAGGGCAAGCTTCCGGGTTGGTGTTACCCATCGAGGCGGACAGGTTGAAAAATCAGCCAAAGCATCAGGCCCAAGCCAGCACCTATACCCACCAAGAGCGGCCAAGACCTCCGTCGCGCTGCGACTTGCCAGAACCAACGCCAGTGCATGGCCAAGTGCATCGCAATCAGCCCCAAAAATGCATAGGATAGCCAAGTGTGTATATCGCCCCATTCATGGCGACTGAGTCCGAGCGCGCTCAACCCGCGTCCGCCCCGTGATCCGGGCGGCAACCGGTAAGCCAAGAGCAGTCCTGTGCCGGACATGGAGCAAAAGACCAGCCAGAGCAGCGCGTTGAGGATGCGGGGAAATGTCGAGCGGTTCATGATTTTTCCAAGTCTGCCGCCAAATCGGCCAGCATGCGATCCGCCAAAAGAACGTCTTCATGTGAAGCACGTCGGCGCTGGTATTTGCGCCAGAGAATGTCGCGCAGTTCCTCCAAGTCGCCACGCTCGGGCGTCTCGTAGTAGGTCCATTGCTCCTCGTGCTTGAGCTTGGACTGCAATCTCCAGCGCCCCTGTGTTTTGATGGCGCGCATTTCACGTTTCTCGCCGTCCTCCGTACGATGGGTCCATCCATGCTCGTTGCGCATAACAAGGATTGAGACGATTAGGCGTGATTGATGCAAGAGGATTGACGCGCAGGACGGAGGCTTTTAAAAAAGACGTACGTTCTTTTGCATGACTAACATCCGGCTTTCCGGATGCGACTGACCAGCAAGCCAAGGGAAAGCCGTGAGAATCGGCTGCAGTTGCGCTGCGGTATCCGGTCACAATCCACCAATCCTGCCTCGGCAGGAGCAAAGCCAGTCCGGCGAAAGTCGGGCGAAGGCGAGGGGAAAGGCGATTTCGCACAGAAATCACAAACCGGGAGCCCGAATATCTTGCTGCTGGTCCCGACGCGTCTCCAGCGAGTGCTGGGGGCGATAAATCTTCATCGCAAAAATGAAGCGTGCGGGAGTGGTCTTTGCTGCACGTTTACATCAAACGCGCCATCATGGTCTCTCTTGCCCAAGACAAAAACAGAAAGAGAGAAATAAACCTGATGAAAAAAATGTTCGCGGCATTTGTTGTGCTGCTTGGTGTCGGAGCGCCCGGGCTTAAGGCGCAGTTGATTAGTAGCTTCGAAGATATTGAGTATTGGGTGGGGTCGGGAACAAACCAATCAGTTCTCGCAATCCAATGGAGCGACGGGGGTGATCCAAAATCTCTGGCTTGGGGATACCGATGGAATGATATGGCAACGGGGCTTGATATGCTTACAGCCATTGCTGGATTGAGTGTTGTCGAACCCCCTTCAGGTGGTGACCCAATTGAGACAATCCATGGTGCTGACGTAAGACTTACTCTTGTGCTTTGGCGCTATGGCTTTGGAGATTCACTATACTCCGCCTCTTTCGGATCTGGTGAGACTACCCGTACCCAGGCTGATTGGGATTCAGGCTATTGGCAGTATTGGATTTACGGAGGCGATATTGAATACACCCCTTGGGACGAAACAGAGCCAAGTTATTACCAAGTGAGTGGCAGCTCAAATTATAGTTCAGTGACTTGGTGGAACTCTCAAGTTGGAGCCTCTGATCGCCCGCTGATCAACAATTCTTGGGATGCTTATGTATTTCTGCCTGGTTTTGCGGCTCAAGTCGTAGCGCAACCCACGGCGGCAGCTATCCCTGAGCCATCCACATGGGTCCTGCTTGGGCTCTCGGCTTTAACTTTTGGCATCTTGAGAATTCGTCGTGCAGCGCGCCGCGTTTAGTCTCATCGAGATGTTGGTAGCGATAGCTGTCATCATCGCTCTATCGGCGGTGGCGGTGCCGACCGTGTGGGGTGCTTACAAAAGCTCTTCGTTGGCGGTTTCAGCCAACAATGTGCGCCAACTGGCTGCGGGCGCTGCTGCCTACCTTGGCGATAACAATTTTGTCTACTGGAAATATCGCGAAAGTGTCCCGGGACAGGGAGTGCGTTGGTGGTTCGGTCTCGAATCGTCGGCAAGTTTGTCGGCTGCAGAAGGAAGTCGGGCATTTGATCCGTTGAAGGGACCGCTGTCCGGCTACGTTCCTGCCGGTTTTCGACCTGATCCGAGCTTTGGTTTCAGCGGTAAGCCATTTAAGCCGAAGTACAATTTTGGGTACATCGGTGTCGGCTACAATGTGCTCTTAGGCGGTGGATGGACTGGCTCTGCTCCAGCGTTGCGTTATTGGGATCTGCTAAATCCGGCGGAAACAGTTGTCTTTGCCACTTCTGCCCAAGTGAACACCTTCCAAAAACCAGCCAGCGCCAAGAAACCGATGATCGAGGAGTTTTACGGCATTGATCAGCGCGAGGTGACCGTGCACTTCCGTCACAACGGGCAAGCAATGGTGGCTTTTGCCAATGGTTCGGCGGGATTTTTGCCGATGGATCCATCGACTCTCGACAAGCGCGCGCCGGAAGCTCAAGTCGGGCGTTTCGCGCCGAACGGAAGCACAAAGTATCTGCGTTGAACGTTGATCTTTTTACGCTCTTCCATGTGACCGAATTACTCGAGCCCTTGCAGTGCCCGCTTTGCGGTCGTCTGAACGAGTGTCACCAATGTTCCGCTGAGGCCTACAAGGGGGCTTGTTGGTGCTACGATGTTGTCATTCCACCGGAGCTTCTCTCGCGTATTGCTGAAACCCATCGGAATCAGGTCTGTATCTGTCGTGACTGCGTAAACACCTTTCACCGAAGTCAAACCCCGCAACAGCCCGTAGCGAAGCTCTCGCCCGGAGATTTTTATTTCGAAAACGGGGTCATGGTCTTCACCGCTCAGTATCACCTGAAAAGGGGATACTGTTGCGGCAACGGCTGCCGTCACTGCCCATATCGGAAGGCGAAGTCCGTGCTCGGTTAACTCATGTGTTTGCGGTTGACTTGATTGATGGAGGGGAAACTATCCCTTAACACTAGATCCTAAAGAACCATGAGATTCGACACCATCTGCCTTCACGGCGGCCAGCAACCCGATCCGACGACACTTTCGCGCGCGGTGCCCATTTACCGCACGAGCTCTTTTGTTTTCAAAAGCACAGAGCACGCTGCGAATCTTTTTGCGCTGAAGGAGCTGGGGAATATCTACACGCGGTTGATGAACCCGACCACCGATGTGCTGGAAAAGCGCGTCGCCCTGCTCGAAGGCGCACCGGAAATGGGCGGTCTCGGTGTCGCCTCGGGAACCAGCGCGGTCTTTTACGCGGTGATCAATCTCGCCGAAGCGGGCGACAATATTGTCAGCGCCCGCAATCTTTACGGCGGCACTTACACGCAGTTCAACGACATCCTTCCGGCGCTCGGTATCGAAGTGAATTTCGTCGACTCGAACGATCCGCAGAACTTCACCAACGCGATCGATGACAAAACCCGCGCCATTTTCGTCGAAACTGTGTCGAATCCGGCCCTCGAAGTCGTCGATCTGGAAGCCGTAGCCAAAGTAGCCCATGCGCACGGTCTGCCATTGATCGTCGATGCCACCTTTTCCACGCCTTATCTCACCAAGCCGCTGGATTTCGGCGCGGATGTGGTCATTCATTCCCTGACCAAGTGGTTCGGTGGTCATGGCACTGGGATTGGTGGGGTGGTGGTGGATAGCGGGCGCTTCAACTGGGGCGCGGGCAAGCATCCACTCTATGACAGCCCCGACACCAGCTATCACGGTCTTCGCTGGGGCCATGATCTGCCGGCGCCGCTGGCTCCTTTGGCCTACATCCTGCGCATGCGGACGGTTCCTCTCCGCAATCTCGGGGCGTGCATCGCGCCCGATAATGCGTGGATGTTTTTACAGGGCATCGAGACGTTGCCGCTGCGCATGGAAAAGCACTGCGCCAACGCCCTCGCGGTGGCCGAGCACCTGCAGAAGCACCCCGATGTGGAGTGGGTTCGTTTTCCCGGGCTCAAGCAGGATCCGAATTACGCGCTGAACGAAAAGTATCTCCGCGGCAAAGGCGGCTCTATGGTGGTTTTCGGCATCAAGGGCGGAGCGGCCGCCGGTAAAAAATTCATCGAATCCCTGCGGCTGATCTCGCATTTGGCCAATGTCGGGGATGCCAAGAGCCTGGCGATTCACCCCGCAACCACCACGCATTCGCAGCTCAACGAGGAGCAGCAACGTGCTGCTGGCATTTTGCCGGAGCTGATCCGCCTTTCCATCGGCATCGAAGATCAGACAGATATCATCGAAGATCTTGATCAAGCGCTGGCGGCAGCCAAAGTTTGAGCTTTATGAGCAAAGGCGTCGGATCAGTCCAAACCCAGTTTCTCCACTTTGGTGGCGCGGATTTGCCCTTTGTCATGGCCGATGGCACGGAGTTGCCGTCGGTCACTTTGGCCTATGAAACTTATGGCGAGCTTAATGCCGATCGCAGCAATGCTATCTTGTTGTTCCATGCGCTGAGTGGCAGCCAACATGCCGCCGGCACCAACAAAGCGGTGGCCGGGGTGGAGAACCGGTGGACCGAGGAGTTGCATTTGGGCTGGTGGGATGCTTTCGTCGGCCCCGGACGCGCCCTCGACACGTCGAAGTATTTCATCATTTGCGCCAACTACCTGGGCGGCTGCTATGGATCGACCGGACCTTCCTCGATCAACTCCGAGACCGGCAAGCCCTACGGCAGCCGTTTTCCGCGTGTGGCGGTGCATGACATTGTCCGTTCGCAACTTCCTTTGCTTGAGCATCTCGGTATCTCCAAGCTGCATGCCGTGGTTGGCACCTCTTTGGGAGGCATGATGGCGCTGGATCTGGCGGTTCGTTTTCCGGAAAAAGTCAGCAATGTCATCACCATCGGGACCGGAATAAGATCACACGGACTGCAGCAGATGCACAACCTCGAGCAGATCATTGCAATTACGCGTGACCCGGGATTTCAAGGCGGGGACTACTACGGAGCATCCGGACCGGTGCAGGGGCTCGCGCTGGCCCGCATGATCAGCCATAAAACTTTTCTTTACGCCGACGTGATCGAGGAGCGGGCGAGGGTGGATATTGTCCAACCGGAGTTTGATCTTCCTTGGTACCGCCTTTCCAGCGCGTTGGAGAGCTACATGCTGTATCAGGGGCAGAAGTTCGTGAAACGTTTTGATGCCAATACATACCTGCGCATCATCGATGCTTGGCAGCAGTTCGACCTTCGCGAGGATGCGGCGAAGCTCGGCATCAACCCGCTCTTCGCGCCCTGCCGCGACCAGCGCTTTCTCGTTTTCACCATCGACAGCGATTGCTGTTTCTACCCGGATTACCAGACGGAGATTTGCGCCGAGCTGAAAAAAGCCCATGTTCCGCACATGCGTTTGACCGTTCACTCGGAGAAGGGGCACGACAGTTTTTTGCTCGAACCTAAGTTGTACACCCCTCACTTGGCTTACGCGCTAGGACACTGAGTGATCGAATCGGCCGCGACGCATTTGCCCCACAAATCTCACGACAAGCAAAGCGGCCGCCACCGCTAATCCTGCCGCCAAGCCGATCCACATGCCGGAGGCGCCCTCGTGCAGAGAGAACATCAGCCACCCCCCCAACGGCAGGGCGACGAACCAATAAGCGGCCACGGTGATCACCATGGGACTCAAGGTTTCCCGCAATCCTCGAAGCAGGCCCGAGCCGATGACTTGAATGCCATCCACAAGTTGAAAGATCCCGGCAATGACTAGGAGATGTGCGGCGAGCACAACGACGTCGTGTTCCCTCACAAAAAGCCGGGCGATAAACTCCCCGGAGGTGAGGAACAGCATGGCAAACAATCCCATGACCACCAGACCAACCGCCCAGGATCCGACGGCAATCGGGGGCAAAAGATGAGTTCTCTTTCCGCCGACGGCTTGGGCGACACGAACGGTTGCGGCGACGGAAACACCTAGGGGAAACATGAAGGTGGTGGCAGCGCAGGTGATGGCGATTTGATGGGCTGCCAGCGGGACGGCTCCTAGTTTTCCGATCAAAAGCGCAGCAATGGTGAAAGCGCCGATCTCGCACAGCAGTTGTAGACCGGCGGGGAGTCCAAGTCTGAACAAAGTGATATGTTCGGAGCGCCAATCCCTTAGTGACAAACGCAATGAAACCGGTCGATGTCTGCTCCGCCAGATCAGCCAGCCCAGCGCCAGCGCCGTGGCTGTGCGGCTGAGCAATGTTGCCCAACCGGCACCGGTCAAACCCATGGCAGGCACCGGTCCCAGGCCAAAGATCAAAATTCCGTTGAGTACGACATTAAGTAAAACCCCGCCCATCATAATCCAAAAAGCGGGCCATGGATGGGAGCGGGCTTCCAGATAGTTTCTGCCCGCCGTTGTGAGCCACGCCGGCAAAAGAGACCAACCTACAATCAGCAAGTAGTTCTGCGCCGTCCCGACCACCTTTGGATCTTGTCCCAAATGATAAAAAAGCGGATAGACCAAATGGAAAAAAACGCCGGTGAATAATCCCCCGATAAGCGCCAACCCGATTCCGGCGCGGAGGGCGCGGGACATCGCCGGAACCGACCCCGCACCATGAGCATGCGAGACACGGATGGAAACCGAGGTCATCACTCCGAAGCCCGCTACCGACAGCACGTTGATGACGTTGCCGGCAAAAGCGCAGGCCGCCAATGATTCCGTACTCACATGGCCAACCATGATGGTATCTGCCACCCCCATGAGCATCTGCCCCACATGACCGGCGGTGATCGGTGCCGCCAGACGCAAGGTCGACGGCAGCTCACGCAATGATGACCGTAGGAGCGACATGAGCGGCCATTCTTACCCAGGGAATTTTCCCCGTCGAGGTCTTGCCCCTGACTGCGTTGATTTGCATGATGAATAGATGAACAAAGCGCAGCTGCAGTTTCTGGAAAACCTTGTCAATACGCCTTCTCCCTCCGGATTCGAAGCGGATGCCCAGCGCGTTTGGGCAAAATACGTTAAGCCGCATTGCGACGAGTTCAGCAGTGACGCCTACGGCAATGCCTTCGCGCGCCTTGGCCACCCTGAACATAGGCCGCATATCGTCCTTGCCGGGCATATCGACGAACTCGGTTTCATGGTTTCGCATATCAACCAGGACGGCTTCCTTTTCGTTCAGGGCATAGGAGGCATAGACCGGGCGCTCTTTCGCGGTCAGCGCGTGCGAGTGCATGGCAAGAAGGGGTCAACTCCCGGTGTCACCGGCTCCCTGGCGATCCATCTGCAGGAGGCGGATGATCGGAAAAAAGTCCCCGAGCTTCACGAGATGTATATCGATATCGGCGCCACGACCAAAGCCGAGGCGGAAAAGCTGGTTCGGGTGGGGGACGCTATCACGTATGCCGATGGCTTTGATTTGCTCGAGAACAATCGCGCTGCGGCGCGGGGATGCGACAACCGCATCGGCGTCTGGTCGGCCGGCGAAGCCCTTCGGCAACTTTCAGCCAAGCCGCCTGCCGCATGCGTGACGGCGGTCTCGACCGTGCAGGAAGAAAATGGTCTCTACGGGGCCACGATGGCTGCTTACGCGCTCAAGCCAGATGTCGCTTTGATCGTCGATGTGACCCACGGCACCGACATCCCCAACTGCTCGAAACCGAAGCATGGTGATGTGCGTCTAGGCCAAGGACCGGTGATCTCTTTCGGCAGCTCGAATCACCCGGTGGTGGTGCAGCGATTGCTCGATGTCGCCGCGAAGGAGAAGATTCCCGTCCAGGCAGAAGCGAACCCGCGCAGAACGGGCACTGATGCGGACGCCTTTTTCTTGCAGCGCGGCGGCATTCCCACGGCCTCGCTGGGTTTGCCCAACCGCTACATGCACTCGCCCGTTGAAGTGATCGACCTCGACGATTTGGAAAATATGGCAAAACTTCTGGCTGCCTTCTGCCGCTCCGTCAAACGCGGGGAATCATTCCACGTAAAACTCTAACCCTTCACACCATGAGCAACGCTGTTTCCAAATTCATCCGTCACCATTACCGCCATTTCAACGCCGCTGCACTGGTGGATGCGGCCGACGCCTACACCAAGCATCTCGACAAAGGCGGCAAAATGCTGGTTTCCCTCGCTGGTGCCATGAGCACTGCGGAACTTGGTCTCTCGCTCGCCGAAATGATTCGCCGTGACAAAGTGCACATTATTTCCTGCACCGGCGCCAACCTTGAGGAAGACATTTTCAATCTTGTCGCCCACGACTACTACGAACGCGTTCCGAATTACCGTGACCTCACGCCGGCCGACGAGCAGGCGTTGCTGGACAGGCACATGAACCGCGTCACCGACACATGTATTCCCGAGATGGAAGCCATGCGCCGGCTGGAAGGCGCGGTGCTCGATCAATGGATGGCCGCCGATGCCGCCGGGGAGCGCTACTTTCCCCACGAGTTTTTCTTCCGCGTGCTCAAATCCGGTGCGTTGGAGAAATATTACCAGATTGATCCGAAGGACTCGTGGATGATTGCCGCGATGGAAAAGAACATCCCGATCATCGTTCCTGGTTGGGAGGACTCAACGCTGGGAAACATGTATGCCGGCCATTGCATCTCTGGTGATGTTAAGAACGTCCACACCGTACGCACCGGCATCGAATATATGCAGTTTCTAGCCAAATGGTATCAAGACACGGCGCCGAAATCGTCCGTGGGCTTTTACCAGATCGGCGGCGGGATTGCCGGGGATTTCCCGATATGTGTGGTGCCTATGCTGCACCAAGACCTCCAACTTCCCGAAATACCCGTGTGGGGCTACTTTTGCCAAATCAGCGACTCAACGACGAGTTTCGGATCATACTCCGGAGCCGTCCCCAATGAAAAAATCACTTGGGGCAAGCTTTCGGCAAACACGCCGAAGTTTATCGTCGAGTCCGATGCAACCATCGTTGCTCCGCTCATGTTCGCCCTTATTCTTGATTGGTAAAATGATCCGCGATTTAGAAAACGGAGAGGGGAGCAAAGGATCCCGCAATGTGCTGGGTGGTCATCTGCAACCATGCAGCTATACCCCGACCACAGGATTTTTTCGCGACGGTCACTGCCACACCTGTTCACAGGACCACGGGTCACACACGGTATGCGCCATTATGACGTCGGAGTTTCTCGCCTTTTCCAAGGCGCAAGGCAACGATCTGACAACACCCATGCCGGAATTCGACTTTCCCGGCCTCAAAGCCGGAGACCATTGGTGCCTCTGCGCAGCGCGATGGCTCGAGGCCTTCGAAGCCGGCAAAGCGCCGAAGGTTGCTCTCGAATCAACGAACGAAGCCGCGCTGCAAATCGTGCCACTCGAGATGCTCAAGCAGCACGCCGTCGGTTAAGATTTATTTGATTTTCTTAACACGCACGCCCTTGAAGCGCCCGATCACTGGCAGTTTGCCCAAGAGCGGCTTGGCGTAGGCAATGAAAGCCGGGGTGACATCGTTCGCGGCTTTATTGATGAACTTGTCGGGCATATGTCGCGTTTCCCTCGAGACTTTGCGCAACTCCACAAGTCCATAGACCGGCGCGTATTTGTTGCCGGGTTTTCGGTTGATCGTGACTGAGCCGCTCTGTTTCTGGCCGCTTACAGCATAACGCACCGCCTGCTTGCCGACCTCGCGGGCCTCGACAGAATCGACGGACGATGCGATGTCGGGGAAAGAGCGCTGCAAATAACCGAAGGTGTCGGCACGGACTCGAGATATTTTTGTTTTGCTCTTGATAATGCCGGCCAAAAGGTCACCGAGCGCGCCGGAACCGCTCAGCTGCACGTTGCCGTGGGAATCAACCTCTTTGCTCAATTTCGCAGCAATGGCCGTGCCGTTTTTATCGCAAATACCTTCGGAAACCGCGACGACACAGCGACCGAGTTTGTTGTATACCGCTTCCACATCCTTTGCGAATTTGCCTTCATCGAATGGACGCTCGGGCAAATAGATCAGGTGAGGGCCGTCATCTGGATAAACGCGAGCGAGAGCCGATGCCGCCGTGAGAAATCCCGCGTGGCGCCCCATGATGATGTTGATTTTCACACCGGGCAAAGCGCGGTTGTCGAGGTTGTCACCCATCAAGGCTTGGACAACGAAGCGCGCACCGCTGGCGAAACCGGGCGTGTGGTCGTTTTCACGCAGATCGTTGTCGATCGTTTTGGGAATGTGGAAGCATTGCAACCGATAGTTGTTGGCGCGGGCCTCTTCGTTGATGATGTGCGTGGTCTCAGCGGTATCGTTGCCCCCGATGTAGAAAAAATATGCGACTCCGTATTTTTGGAGAACTTTAAAGATAGCCAAACAGTCGTCTTTGGAGGGCTTTTTACGCACCGAACCCAAGGCGGAAGATGGAGTCTGGGCAATGGCCTCGAGAGTAGTGGCATTTTCTTTGCGGAGATCGATGAAGTTTTCACCGAGTATCCCGGCGATACCGTGAAGGGATCCGTAAACACCTTTGATCTGCCTGTGCTTCTTTGCCTCGAGGATTGCGCCGATAAGGCTCTGGTTGATGACCATGGTTGGGCCGCCGCTTTGTGCGATGACCATATTTCCTGCAGGAGATTTGTTGTTAGCCATTGAGTAAAAAAAGTTTTATAGCCACTCCTACGTTCAATCGTCGAGAAATCCGTTCAAGGAGCCAGGCGTTCAATGCTCCAAGTTGCCTCGTTTCTTGAGTAACGGAATCGATCATGCAAACGGCTTTCACGCCCCTGCCAGAACTCAATCTCTGAAGGCACCACTCTGAAGCCGCCCCAAAAAGAGGGCAGGGGAACCTCACCTTGGGCAAACTTTCGTTTCATTTCTTCCCATTTCATTTCCAAAAGACGCCGGGAGTTAATGACGGAGCTTTGCTGGGAGACCCAGGCCCCGACACGGCTTCCATGGGGGCGGGATGCAAAATAAGCGAGAGACTCCGCGGTCGAGATGCGTTCGGCGAAACCAAGAACGCAGACCTGTCGCTCGAGTGGATACCATGGGAACACCAAGCTGACATTGGGGTTTATCGAAATATCCTGCGATTTCCGGCTTTCGTAATTGGTGAAGAACACAAACCCCCGCTCATCGAAAGCTTTCAGAAGAACCGTCCGGGAACTCGGGCGTTTGCTGTCTGTCGTTGCCAGCACCATGGCATTGGGTTCCATCAGTCCGGCTTCGCGTACCTCGTTGAACCACTGCCGAAACTGAACCACGGGATCAGGATCAAGATTTGTCCGCCGGAGTCCGGCTTGGGTGTATTCACGCCGTAAAGCGGCAATGTCGGGATGGCCGTCTGTGTGCATCAAGTGTGCAAGTCTAGGCCCGCAAACAGTAACTACGAAATAATTTCTGCAACCGGGGAAAGTTGTTGGTTGACGCTGCGCGGTTAAAAGTCTCGGATGAAAAGAAGGCGTGGGGCTTATGCCTAAAAAAAACTCGGAAACAACACGTGAGAGAATTCTTGAGGCGGCCGAGTGCATCTATGCTGCCCGCGGATTTCACGGAATGTCTCTTCGGGATGTGACGCTCATGGCGAATGTCAATTTGGCCGCAGTGAATTATCATTTCGGATCCAAAGACAAACTTGTCCTTGCGCTGGCAGAACGACGCTTGACACCGATCAACTCCCACCGCATCCATCGCCTCGCTGAGCTTCGTAAAAAACACGGGTGCCGGCCCATACCGACTTCCGACTTGGTAAATGCATTAGTCGAACCTGTTTTTCTGGCGCTTCGACAAAACAAAAAAAGCCGCACCATCCTGGTCCGCCTCGTGGCGCAAATGCTCATTGACGATCATAAGCGCTTCTCGCAAATCCATCAGATTTTTTATAAAGACGTGATCGAATGTTATCATAATGAACTCATGCGATCGCTACCCAAACTTTCCATGCAGCAGATTCAAGCCAGATTCTTTTGTGCTTTTTCCTCGGTTTTGGGCTTGCGGTTAATGGCCAATTGCATGGACTGGTTTTTGCAATCGCCGGACTCAAGCCGGCAGTTCGATATGCTCGAAAAAGAGATCACGTCGTATCTTATTGGCGGGTTGTCGTCTTAGCGTGTGTGAGTCGCGGCGCTTGGTTTGCAACGAAAAGACGTTTAGCTTTTATGCCTCATGGATGAACGCAATGTGCTAATACTCGGCGGCGGAGGCCGGTTGGGGGCTGCTTTAACCCGAGCCTATAAAGACTCATTTAATGTTACTTCGCTTGGTCGGACGGAAGCCGATTTGCAGAGGCCCGAGAAAGTGGCGGATGTTATCAGACGCTCCGAGGCGCATTTGGTTATCAATTGCGCGGCCATGACAAACGTCGACCTCTGCGAAACGGAACGCGACCTTGCGCTGCTGGTCAATGCAACAGCAACAAAGGCAATCGCTCAAGCCGCCTCGGCAAACGGCGCTCGGTTAATCCATGTCAGCACGGACTATGTTTTTTCGGGTAAAGCTGACCGCCCTTACGAGGAAGACGACAAACCCAATCCTGTTTCATGGTATGGGGAAACGAAAATGCGGGGCGAATTTTTGGTCTTGGAGGACTCACCTGGCCATGCCGTTGTTAGGGTTGCTTGGGTTTTCGGTCCTGACCGAGACAGTTTCTTGGATAAGGCGCTTCAAACTGCAGCAAGAGGGGAGCCGTTAAGAGCGGTAGCAGACAAATATTCGTCTCCTTCGTACACCAAAGATGTGGCACAGGCATTGATGGTCTTTTTTAAGGATGATGTGCCAGGCGGGGTTTATCATGTCTGTAATAGCGGCATTTGCTCTTGGTGGGAATGGGCGCAGTTCGGAATCGACGCAGCCATCCGACAAGGAGCAAGCATCAAACCCCAGAGCGTCGAACCTCTTAGGCTTACCAGCATCAAGGCCATGGTAGCGCAACGGCCAATTTATACCGCTATGAGATGCCGAAAAATCGAGAAATACCTCGGTCATGCTCTGAGGTCATGGTCCGATGCCGTGGACGACTATGTCGCACTACTCATATCTCAGGGAAGAATCCATTAGTCTCTTACCGATTTAGAGTGAGTTGCTTTTTTGACAGCAAGTATACATGACATGTATTGTATGCACTTATTGCTTATTACCTGATAACGCGACAGATATGCGTGGTGTGAATAACATGCGCATAAAATGGCGGGCGAAAAACACTAATGAAAAATCGTCCTAGTTATTCACAAGGTCAATGCAGGCCGCACGATAGATTCCAGCTCTTGATCCGTAACATTAATGACAACCTGCGCAAAATCGGATGAATCCTCGCTATCCAAAAAATCTGAAATTTGAGCACTTTTGAAATCCTGAAGCTGAATGATTTTTTCCTCTACAGAGTTTGTGACAATCAACTTTTGGCTGAGGACGCTGTTTTTCTGTCCAATCCGATGAACTCGATCCGTAGCTTGATCTTCGGCGGCCGGATTCCACCACGGGTCAAAATGAATCACATGGTCCGCCTCTGTGAGGTTCAATCCGACACCTCCAGCTTTGAGGCTGATAAAAAACACAGGAATATTTGGCTGACTCTTGAAGCGGTCGACAATCGATTTTCGATCTTTGGTCGATCCATCAAGATAGCAGCTTTCGAGGCCCCAGTTTTCGGCCATTGAGTCGAGTCTTTTAAGCATGCGGCTGAATTGGCTGAAAACCAAGGTACGCCGCCCCGCATCGATAGCTTCTTCAAGCAGCTCCCTAAACAACTCCACTTTAGCAGAAGGAACAGGTTTCGCATTGAACTCCGGCAGCAAGGCTGGATCGCAGCAAACCTGACGCAAACGCAGGAGCAGAGTGAGCATTGCCACTCTGCGGGCATGGCTCTGCTTTTTCGGATCGTGCGCCTCAACATTCCGCCAGCCATCCCGTTGAATCTGCCCGTAAAGCGACCTCTGTTTTTCACCCATTTCGCAATAAGCTTTTATTTCCATTTTCGGCGGCAATTCCTCGAGAACCTCGTTTTTGGTTCGCCGCAAAATCAGTGGACGCAATTTCCGTTTCAATCTTCTCATGGCGTCGCGGTCATTGGATTGACCAATCGGCTTGGCGTACGTCTCGCAAAAATGCGACACCGTACCCAGATAACCTGGCGCAACAAAATCTCCGAGCGACCACAAATCCTTAAGAGAGTTTTCGAGCGGTGTTCCGGTCAGCGCCAACCTGAATCCAGCCTGCAATCTTTTGGCCGCTTCCGCATTCTGACTCTCCGGATTTTTGATGTGCTGCGCCTCGTCGAGAATGACAGCACTCCACGCCATGGCAGCTAGCTCGGCGGCATCGCCGCGCAGCAAGGCGTAGTTTGTGACCACCAAGTCCATGGAACCCAAAAAACCACGTTTGGCACCCCTCTCTGGCCCGGACCACGCAATCACTCTCGCCTCGGGCCAAAATTTCTGCACCTCGGCACACCAGTTGAACACCAGCGATGCCGGACACACAACCAACGCTGGACCGCCGAGATGCTGCAGGACCGAGATTGCTTGCACGGTTTTGCCCAACCCCATGTCATCAGCCAATATCGCACCTCCCACTGATTGCGCACGCTCGGCCAGCCAGTAGACACCAATTGCTTGGTAATCTCGCAAAACGCCCTCCAGTTTCCCAAGCGCAATTTTCTTTTGCGGCATGGCTGGCAGCCCCTCACCGATCCACTCCGACAAGCTTGCCCGGACAAAATCCGCATGGCGCTGCGGCACCAACCAATTTTGCCGGTCTTCGCTGCGCACGTCACTGTCCCCCAATGTCTCGTCGAGGTCTCTCCATATCCGACTGTTGATCAAGGCCAGTTTTCCGCTCGCCAGCCAAATGGCCGGCACACCCGAGGAGACAGCACGTTGCAGGTCTTCCCACGGAATTTCCACACCTTGGGCCACCGCCTCACAGTGCAGGCGAAGCCATCCGCTCTGCGGACCCGGCACAAGTTTTCCTCGCATTTCCACGCGAGCCACAGATTGGTAGTGACTGGCAAAACGCTCCCCGAATTTGATCTGCCAATTTTTTGGCAGTGCCGCCAAATGTTCGGCCAAAAATCGTAGGACAGCATCCCGCCTTGTGAGAGTTAGTTTGTCTCGTGATTGAACAAACCCGGCAGACATCAAGCGTGATGCAACCTCGTTTTTTGCAGCAGCATGCTCGGAAACAACCAACGCCTCCACCCCTTCGAGTGATCCCTCGAAAGTTACCTCCGGACCTGCCGTCGCCCGGGGTTCCGCATCCTTGTCCGCCTTCGGCCGGGCGACAGTTTTCACCGGCGGTCCGTGTAGAGTCTCCAATGCAACAGCCACCGAATGTGCGCAGATCTTGCCTTGAGTTCGCGCCAGCTTACAGGAGCAAAGGCTTTCAATATGCACCGCTGAAAGAATCTTCAGCCCCGCTGCATACGTTCGTGAACCTTCCCTGACCGCGCCGCGGAGTACCGGAGGATCATAGGACGCACGTAAAACCCGACCTCCATTGTGCAGTTTTTTCGCCTCATGCACCACCGGCCAAGTGGCAGCCGCAGCCAGCATCTTTTCGGAAATCTCAACCATCCAGCCTGCACGCCTATCACAACTGCCCTCCCCCGCCTCGTTCAAAATCTTGGAACTTTGCCATCAACTGCCTAAAAAACACTTACATGCCCAACCGTATCGACGAATGTTTTGCCCGCCTGCGCTCCGCCAACCGTCCGGGTTTTATTGCATACATTACGGCAGGCGACCCCGATTTGGCCGCAACGGAATCATTGGTCTTGGCGCTGGAAGCTGCTGGAACCGACATCATCGAGCTGGGTGTTCCGTTTTCCGATCCACTAGCCGACGGCGTCGTCAATCAGATGGCTGCGCAACGCGCCCTCGATGCCGGCACAACGTTGGACAAACTCCTCGAGACAATTCGGCGCATCCGCGACAAGTCCCAGATACCGCTGGTTCTTTTTACCTACCTAAATCCTCTCTATGTCCACGGATTTGAAAAATTCCACGATGAAGCTGCCGCTGCGGGGGCCGACGGTATTCTGATCCTTGATCTGCCGCCCGAGGAAATCGAAGCCAACCGCGAGTTAGCCGACCGGCACCGTTTGAAATCAATCCGCCTCATTGCACCAACCACGCCAACCGCGCGCATGGAGCGTATTGCAAAGGCGTCGGACGGATTCATTTACTACGTATCCCGGGAGGGCGTCACCGGCGAGCAGGCCGCACTCTCTGATTCCATTGCCGCCCGCGTGGCGGAGATCAAAAAGTACACAGACATTCCGGTGGCTGTGGGATTCGGTATTTCAACGACGACACAGGCTGCGGAAGTCGCGCGTTGTGCTGATGCCGCCGTGGTCGGGAGCGCCATCGTTCGACGCATTGGCGAATACGGAAAGAGCCAGGATTTGCCGCGCCTCATTGCCGACTTCGTCTCACCCCTTGCGGATGCTGTTCATCTATCGAAAACCTAAAAATCATGGCCAAAAAAGTTCTGATCATAGGCGGAGTGGCCGGAGGCGCCTCCTGCGCTGCTCGTCTCCGTCGCCTGGACGAAACATGCGAAATCACCATTTTGGAGCGCGGCCCACACGTTTCTTTCGCCAATTGTGGACTACCCTACTACGTCGGCGATGTTATTAACGAGCAGGGTAAACTCGTCCTCGCCAATACCGTCCTGTTCCGCGACCGCTTCCGCATCGACGTCCAACTGCACCACGAAGCTTTCAAGGTTGATCCTGCCCATCGCAGGGTATCGGTCCGCCACACCCAAACCGGCAAAGAGTCTTTCTTTTCCTACGACGCTTTGGTGCTCTCACCTGGTGCCGCCCCCATTCGCCCACCGCTGCCGGGCATCGAATCTCCAGGCGTTTTCCAAGTCCGCACCATTCCAGACGCGGATCGCATACGCCGCTGGATCCTCGAGCGCCACGCGCATTCAGCAGTGGTGGTGGGCGGCGGTTTCATCGGAGTGGAAATGGCGGAAAATCTTCTGCACCGCGGACTCAAAGTCACGCTGGTGGAAATGCTTCCGCAGATCATGCCAAACCTCGACCCGGAGATGGCGTGGCCATTGCAAAAACGCCTCGCCGAGCATGGTTGCCATTTTGCTTTGGGTGATGCCGTGGCCGGTTTTGAACTAACTTCCAGTGGAGCTCTTCAAGTGCTGACCAAGAACGGATCGCAGCACCAAGGGGACTTGGTCATTCTTGGCCTGGGGGTTCGTCCCGAAACAGCGCTGGCCCGCGAGGCTGGATTAAAGATCGGCACAACAGGAGGCATTGAGGTTGATGAACACATGCGAACCAGTGACCCGCACATCTGGGCCGTAGGTGATGCCGTCCAAGTAAGGAATATCGTTACCGGGCAACCTCAGTTGCTTGCCTTGGCCGGCCCGGCCAACCGGCAAGGGCGCGTCGCGGCGGACAACATCGCCGGTCGGCCTTCCGTATTTCGCGGAGTGCAAGGGACCTCGATCATCGGCGTTTTTGGTCTTGCCGCCGCGGGAACAGGATGCAGCGAGTCGGCCTTGCGGCAGGCCGGCATCGCTGACTACGAAAAAGTTTATCTGCATCCGATGAACCATGTCGGTTACTACCCGGGAGCCAAGCAGATGCACTTGAAAATAATTTTCCGCCCCAGTGACGGCCGGCTCCTCGGCGCTCAAGCTGTCGGCGAAGAAGATATTGCCCGGCGTATCGATGTGATCTCTGCCTTTCTGCAAAAAGGCGGCACCGTGCATGACTTGGCCGAAGCCGAACTGTGCTACGCCCCGCAGTTCGGGGCGGCCAAAGATCCCGTGAACTTCGCGGGCATGGTGGCTTCCAATTCCCAAGATCAAGACATGCCGGTCGTTAACTGGGATGCCGTGCCCGAGAACGCTTATTTGCTTGATGTGCGTGACGAGGACGAATTCGCCGAAGCCCATGTGCCTGGCTCGGTCAATATTCCCTTGCCTGCTTTGCGGCGCGATCCCTCGGCATTGCCGAAAGACCGGCCGATTCTCGCCTACTGTCGAGTCGGTCAGCGAGGTTACTATGCCGTCCGTTTTCTACGTCAGCTCGGATACGATGCGCACAACGTTACCGGAGGCATCCTCACCTGGGAAAATGCGCAAGCCGCCCGCACGAAACAATCATGATTTACGATTTTACCCTGCGAACCGTTGGTCTGTTTACCGGCGTCTGCCTGATTGTCGTGCATGCATTCGCGCTTCTTAAACCCTCGACCGTCAAAGCTTGGCTGCCCACTTTTCCTCGATCCCGAGTTTGGGGCGTTGTTTTGTGCACCTTGGCCGCACTGTGGGCTTTCTGGCTTGCGGCCACGATGGATCTCGGTGAATTCACCTCCCATCGCACGCTAATTTGTGGGGCGATCATTGCGGGCGCAATCATGGTTCCGCTCTTCGCCGATGAATTCCTGGCCGTCCGATCATTGGGCATTTTGTCCCTGCTCGCAGCCGAACCGCTCCTCAGCGCGGCATTTTTGAAGCCTGAGTATTCCCGCTTGCTGCTTGTCGTGCTGGCTTACATTTGGGCTATCGCCGGCTTGCTTTTTGTCGGGGCACCCTACCTCTTGCGAAATCTTATCGTCTGGCTTCTGGCTGCCCGCGGACGCTATCTGGCCGTCGCATGGTGCGGAGTTATTTACGGGGCGATTCTCGTCACCGTCTCATGGCTTTTCTTCCAGTCCTGAAAATCACATCATCTCATCTCGCTCATGCTTCAGATCATTTTCAATGACGTCAGTGCCGCCGAAATGGCCGCTCTACCCAAGCTGCTTCAACTTGAAATCCTCAGTGACTTCCGGGTCATGCCGGAGGACTTGGAACAGCTTGATGCTAAAAGATTCGGCAAAGTCATCCGTGACAACCGTACTCTCTACCGCTATCGCTCCGGAGATTACCGCATCTACTTCGAAGCCCACGAAAAAGGCCTCGTCATTCAGCGTGTGCTAACCAAAAACACCATCCGCGATTTCCTTTTCCGCACCAGCCTCCCGATGGCCGAGGATGAGCAACTCGCCAGCAACGGGGCATTTTGGAACCTCATCGACGAAGGACGCAGAACTTAGTCCAGTGATATTTAAGCCGAGACTGCTCGTTCGCCCAAATCACACCAAAATGCCGGACTCTCTAGTGGCCCAGGACAGATCTGCGGCGACAATTTCCGCGGCAGATGCGATCAGGCCTTTCGATAAATCTGCGTGAAGCACAGGGGACAGCAAATGAAACGGCGCGAACGCAAAGTTATCGTTTTTGGGCAGATATGAAAAATTGCGCAACTTTCGTCTACCCCGGAGCTTTGTAAAAAAAGGACAACTTCAGCCATTTGTACGGAGAAATCTTGCGGATATGAGGCTGGCTGCATCTCGCAAGGTCGTTTTACCTGCGACAACCGACTCCGACAGGCCGATCAAATCCTCGCGAACGGCAGCATTAGCAGACATAGCAACGAGCACTTGCTCACGGGCAAAGTCAGCCAGGCCCTCTCGCGCTTGGTTCATGCGTCGGGCGGCCCACTCGCCGGATGCCGTCATGTCAGTGTGGAATTTCTCGATCATTTCCCACACCTCACGGATGCCGGTGCGCTCAACTGACGAGCATTTACACACCTCGGGCTTCCACCCCGGGGTAGCCGGCATGAGAAAATGCAGCACTTGAGCTAATTCGAGGCGTAGTTTCTCCGCGGCGGTGACGTTATCACCATCCGCCTTGGTCACGACAATGCCATCCGCCATTTCAACGATCCCTTTTTTGATCCCCTGCAATTCGTCTCCCGCCCCGGTCAGCGCCAGCAACAGAAAAAAATCCGTCATTGAACGCACGGCTACTTCACTCTGCCCCACCCCGACAGTTTCAACCAAAATCACGTCATAGCCGGCGGCCTCGCACAGTGTGATGGTCTCACGAGTCTTTCGCGTCACTCCACCCAGTGCTCCACCGGAGGGCGAAGGACGAATGTATGCAGACGGATGACGTGAAAGTTTTTCCATTCGCGTTTTGTCTCCTAGAATACTGCCGCCGGAGATGGAGCTGGTGGGATCAACAGCCAGCACGGCTACACGGTGTCCCAACTCGCAAAGATGCAACCCGAAAGCCTCGATGAAGGTGCTTTTGCCGACGCCGGGCACACCGGTTATGCCGACACGCACCGAGTGATCGCGGTGCGGGAGCAATTGCCTCATCAGCTCCGCCGCAGTTGCAGCATGAAGGGGCGACGTGCTTTCAATCAGTGTGATGGCTCGGGCCAGAACCGACGAATTGCCTGTGAGGATACCAGGGGCGTAATCGTTCGCCTGCAGGAGATGCTCCATGAGCGAAGTGTTACGGTATCCGAGCTTCGAGATCGAGGATGAGACGTTTGGCTGCGTGAGGAATGACTGTGCCGGGCCCGAAAATTTCCGCAGCCCCGTGCTGGCGCAGATAATCGTAGTCCTGCGCAGGTATGACGCCACCGATGACAACGAGAATGTCCTGACGACCGAGTTTTTTAAGTTCCTCGACCAGTTGAGGCAACAAAGTTTTGTGGCCTCCAGCCAGCGAGCTGAACCCTACGATATGAACGTCGTTTTCGGCAGCCTGCTTGGCTGTTTCCTCGGGGGTCTGGAAAAGCGGCCCGATATCCACATCGAAGCCGAGATCGGCGTAGGCCGAGGCCACAACCTTAGCTCCACGGTCGTGACCATCCTGCCCCATTTTTGCGACGAGAATACGGGGACGGCGCCCATGGCGTGATTCGAACTGCTCGCACATGCGGCGCACGTCGGTGATTTGTTTGCCTTCGCCGAACTCACGACCATAGACACCGGAAATGGAACGGACTACCGCCATGTGGCGACCATACACCTTTTCCATTGCATCGGAAATCTCGCCGAGCGTGGCACGGGTGCGGGCAGCGTCCACCGCGAGTGCCAGCAGATTTCCTTTTTCGTTTTTGGCGGCGGCGGTGAGCGCTGCCAGAGCTTTCTCCACGCTGGCCGTGTCTCGTTCCGCGCGAAGATGTTTGAGCTGCTCCACCTGCTCCTCCCGGACGGCCGTGTTGTCCACCTCGAGAATCTCAAGGTCATCTTCCTTGCCGAGTTTGTATTTGTTAACACCAACGATGACTTCGCGGCCGGAATCAATCTGCGCCTGGCGCCGGGCAGCAGCTTCCTCGATGCGCATCTTCGGCAAACCGGTATTGATCGCCTTGGCCATCCCGCCGAGTTTTTCCACCTCGACAATATGGGACCAAGCCCGATCCATGAGGTCACGGGTAAGGCTCTCCACGTAATACGATCCGCCCCAAGGATCGACAGTGCGGCAGATGCCTGTTTCATCCTGCAGGAATAGCTGAGTGTTGCGAGCAATGCGGGCAGAGAAGTCCGTGGGCAAGGCAATCGCCTCATCGAGCGAGTTGGTGTGCAGGGACTGGGTTCCGCCGAAGGCCGCCGCCATGGCTTCGATGCAAGTGCGGACGACATTGTTGTACGGGTCCTGCTCAGTCAGACTCCACCCGGAAGTCTGCGAGTGTGTTCGGAGTGCCAGTGATTTCGGATTCGTTGCACCGAGACCTTTTAGCAGCTTAGCCCAAAGCACGCGCGCCGCGCGCATCTTGGCGATTTCCATGAACATATTTTTGCCCTGCGCCCAGAAGAACGACAGACGCGGCGCAAAAGTGTCGATAGAAATCCCCGCTTTTATGCCGGCGCGGACGTATTCGACACCATCAGCCAACGTGTAAGCCATCTCGAGGTCGGCCGTCGCTCCGGCTTCCTGCATGTGGTAACCAGAGATACTGATGCTGTTGAACTTCGGCATGTGTTGCGACGTATAGGCAAAAATGTCGGCAATAATCCGCATCGAGGCCTCGGGAGGATAAATATAGGTATTTCGCACCATATATTCCTTGAGAATATCGTTCTGGATCGTGCCGGTGAGCTTCTCCGGCGAGACGCCCTGTTCCTCGGCGGCCACGATGTAGAAGGCCATGATAGGAATGACGGCGCCATTCATGGTCATCGAGACAGACATGCGGTCGAGCGGAATGCCGTCGAAAAGGACTTTCATGTCGAGGACCGAGTCCACGGCAACCCCAGCCTTACCCACGTCACCGACAACGCGCGGGTGGTCGGAGTCGTATCCGCGGTGCGTGGCGAGATCGAAGGCGATACTCAGTCCCATTTGCCCTGCCGCGAGATTGCGGCGGTAAAATGCGTTGCTTTCGCGGGCTGTAGAGAATCCCGCATATTGGCGCACGGTCCATGGACGCGTGACATACATAGTCGCATAAGGTCCGCGAAGGAAAGGCGGGATACCGGCGGAAAAACCGATTTGAGGGCAATCGGAAATATCGTCCGGACGATAGACAGGCTTCACGTCGATCTGCTCCATCGTGGTCCAAGCAGTGACGTGGTTGCCAGTGTGTCTGCGGGCTGTTGATTTCACGCCCAATGGAATTTCGGAAAAATTCGGAATCTGGCTCATTTGGACACCCCCAACTTCTTTTGCCATTCGGCGAGAAACGCGCCGCAATCCGACTTCACGTGAATGAAGTCGGCGATCCCGGCGGATTTGAAAATATCAACGTGATCCGGCGGACAACCGGCAAGAATGATCGGCAATACACCCATCATCGCTTGGAGCATGGCAGGGACCAGCTCGGGGTAAGTGTCATCGGTCGAGCACAACACCGCGGCCATGGCTCCGGATGCGCGCGCGGCTTGAGCCGCTTCGGCCGCATCTTTGAAACCTGTTGGATAAACGACTTCGAATCCGCCCGTCTCGAAAAAACCTCTGGCAAAATCCGCCCGAGCCTTGTGCTGTTTGATCGGACCCATGGTGAGCAAAAAGATTTTCGGCGCACAGCCATGTTGCGCGGCATAGTCCCAAGCATTGAACCGAAGCTGCTCGAACCCGCTGGCAAGACGTTCCGTACAGGTTGACTTGGTAGAAGCGAGCGGCTTTTCGGTCGGATTGGCGTATTGGTTCACGCCAACCATGACACGGCGGCGTTTCGATATCGCGTCGCGTTGGCTCTCGGCCGACGCAGCCAAGGAGTTCGTCGTTTGACCTTGTTCAGAAATTTGGAATTCCGCCCAAGCGGCATCGGCGATTTCTTTGGTGAGATTTTCCACGAACCAAGATCCACCCGCCGGATCAGTCACCGCTTCGGCATGGCACTCCTCGCGGAGAATCCGCTGGGTATTCAAAGCAATCCGGCGCGAGAAATCATCAGGCTCGCGAAAAACTTCATCAAATGGCGCGACACTCAAGCTGTCGCATCCGCCGATAACCGCGGCATAGGCCGAAGTGGTGGAGCGCAATATGTTCGTATGCGGGTCGAGCGAAGATTGTTGCCAGCGTGACGTGCGCGCGTGGACGACCATGCGAGCTGAGGCCTCTGCGCCGCCGGAGGCCGTAACAATCTGCGCCCAACCGTATCGAGCTGCCCGCAGTTTCGCGACAATCACAAAAAACTCGCCGCCCGCCGCGAAGATAAAACGGATTTTCCGGGCAGCATCATCAATCGCCGTTCCTTTGGCCTCCGCCTCCCGCAGGACACGCAAGCCCTCCCCCCAAGCAAAGGCGAGCTCCTGAACGGCGCTGCCGCCCTGCTCGTGGATACCATTCGCATCCACTGATACCCACCCCGCAGGCACATCGGCGGCGTTTTCCTGAACGGTCTCCCACGCAGCCGTGGCTTTGGCTCCACGCACGTAGGGAAAAATACCGGGGTCATTTTCCGCGCCGGGTAAAAACGAGGAATTCTCCGGCTGATAGAGCGGTTCAACCATCAATCCATCAGGTGTACGGGTGGTAAGTTTATCGAGCGGTTTGCCCTTGAGGGTGGCTTCGGCAGCCGACGACCATTCGGCCAGGCTAGCAGCGGCGAATTCCGAGAGATCAAGTTTATCAGCGAAAAGATTGCGCATCATCAACCGACCTCCTCGACTTCAACGACGTGTTTTTGTCCTTGGATATGCATGAGATAGCGTCTTGGGCGTCCACCCGAGGAGGACGGATGGTTGGGGGCGGGCACGCACGGCGACGCAGACCGTGCCGGCGCCGCCGCTTTCTGCTCAACAGGTTTTTCGCCGCGGAGCAAGCGCTCCGTTTCCACCGGGAACATGGCAAAAAGCACGGCGGTCTCGTCATCCACCGGGAGCCCTTTTTCTTTCAATTTGTTGCGCAGGGCGGGCATTCCCGGATCGAGCAAATCGGCCGGGCGCACTGTCACTGCCTGCTTGCCGCTTTGCTTTTCAACCAAGGCAAGCAGTTCCTGATCCACCGGCCCCGGGGTCCTGCCATATTTGCCAAGCACAACGTCTTGCGCCGGCTGGGAAATCATTTTCCAGCGTCCGAACTTCACGTTTAGCATGGCCTGGGTACCGACAATCTGTGATGTCGGCGTGACCAGCGGGATGTAACCGAGCGCGGCGCGCACAACCGGCATCTCCTTGAGCACTTCGTCGTAGCGCTCCGCCATGCCCTGCTCTTTGAGTTGGTTGCGAAAATTGCTGAGCATGCCGCCCGGCACTTGGTAAGTGAGAATATCAACATCGACCCGCTCGTTAGCAGGACTAGTGAAGGCTTTGAGATCCTGATATACATTTTCGAAATGGGCGCGCAGCCGTGCGAGACGATCGCGATCGTAGTCCGGACAACGCGGATGCCCCTCGAGCAGTACCATCATGCGCAGGGTGTCAGGTTGTGATGTGCCATTGGCAAATGGAACGATCGATGTCTCGACGGCATCAACCCCCGCATCGACGGCTGCGATATAAGCCGATGCAGCCAGACCCGCAGTGTCATGGCTGTGGAGAATAATCGGCACACCAAGTCTCTTTTTCAGAGCAGAGACCAGTTCATACGCAACCTTCGGCGTGATGAGGCCGGCCATGTCCTTGATGCTTACGGACTGGCAACCGAGTTCAACCAGCGCTTGTCCGAACTCGACGAATGCGGCGATCGTGTGCACGGGGCTGATCGTGTAGCAGATCTCTCCGCGCGCATGTTTGCCGGCGGCCAGTGTGGTGCGGACCGCCGTCTCGAGGTTGCGTGGGTCGTTCAACGCATCGAAAATGCGCAGAACATCCATACCGCGCTTGGCTGTGCAGTTGACGAAGGTTTCGACCACGTCGTCGGGGAAGCTGGTGTATTGGACGATATTTTGCCCGCGCAACAACATGCTGTGCGGCGTTCTCGGTGCGCCATTTTTCAAGGCGGTGATTCGCTCGAAAGGATTTTCCCCCAGATAGCGGAGACAAGAATCAATCGTCGCCCCTCCCCACGTCTCGAGTTGGTAAAACCCCAAGGCGTCGAGGTTCTCAAGAGCGGCGAGCATCTGCCCGGTTTTCATACGCGTCGCCGCGAGTGATTGGTGCCCATCTCGGAGCACCGTGTTGGTGAAGGCAACGCGATGTTTGCTCATTAGCTGTTCTAATAGTTAGCATAAAACTTTTGCCAGCCAAGAAAAACCGGTAGTTCGGTACAAACATTTGCTGTTCCCACAACCAGCACTTAGAATCGAAAAGCATACTCATGACTGCTCTTGCCTTCGCCGTGGCTTTTACTCTCGGCGTTTCTTTTTTCTGTTCACTGCTTGAAGCCATGTTCCTTAGCTCGACTTCGGCCGAGGTCGAGGCGCTCAAAGAAAAGCACCCACGCCGCGGTCTTCTCTTCGAGGATTCCCGGAACAACATGGAAGAGACGATCTCTTCGATTTTGACCCTTAACACGATCGCCAACACCCTTGGTGCCGTGATGGTCGGCGGTATCGCCACCAAGCTTTTTGGCGACGCGATGCTGGGCGTCATATCGGGATTGATGACTTTAGCCATCTTGATTTTTTCAGAGGTGATTCCGAAAAATCTCGGTGTTGCCTACCGGAAAATTTTACAGAAGCACGCGGCCTATCCCCTTTACTTGATGCGGAGATTGCTGCGTCCCCTCACCCATTTTTGCAACATTCTAGTTCGTGCCATCATCCGACACAAACCTGATGAAGGCGCCTCCGACCGTGAGATCGTTCTTCTCGCCGAAAAAGGCGCCCGCGAGGGCACATTGACCGGTGGTGAACGCGACCTCATCCAGAATGCCCTCACTCTCTCCACCACCCGTGTCTCCGACATCTTGACTCCGCGAAATGTCGTGGTGGCTTTGGAAGATACCCAGACTGCAGAGGATATTTTGGCCGAGCATCCCACAATTCGCTTCAGCCGCATGCCGGTTCATGCCGGAACGATGGATGAAATCACAGGTCTGGCCCGTCGGCGTGACATCCTGCACAGCATCGCCACCGGCCACGGTGACCGCACAATAAAACAACTGCAGCAACCCGTCTCCTTCGTCCCGGAAATGGCCACCGCCGCAAGCGCCCTGCAAACCCTCCTTACGGCCAACCAGCAGCTCGCTGCCGTCGTAGATGAATACGGCGGATTTGTCGGGGTCGTCTCAATCGAAGATATTGTTGAGCACTTGATTGGCCGGGAGATTTACGAGAAGGATGATGTCGCCGTGGATATGCGTGCCCTTGCGCGCCGCCGCGGACGCCTCCGCCACCGGAATCCCGATTTGCACGTCACCCCAAAACCATGAAAATATTTTACGCTCTTATCCTGCTTGCCACAACTCCGGCACTCGCGGTGAACTCAAATGATCACCCACCCGCACTCACCGTAAACGGACGCGGCGAAGTGCGCGTCGAAAACACCATCGCTGTTGTGCAACTCGGCTTCGAGGCCGCCGGCCCCGACAATGCCGAGGTCCGGGCCGATGTTTCCAAACGCTCAGCTGCTGTCGTCGCCGCTCTCAAAGAGGAAAAGATCGAACGGCTACAAACCACAGCCATTAACATCCGCCCGCAGTTTGATTACGGACAATCCACCGCAGGCAACAAACGCCAAGCACCCAAAATCACAGGCTACATCGGGCAAGTGACCGTAAGTTTCTCCGCTCCCGTCGAGGAAGCCGGGCAAATAATATCGTCCGCTCTCTCGCTCGGGGCCAACTCCGTGGCCAACATGTCCACAGAGCCCACGATCACCGCCCGTCGCGCTGCCGAAGATGAAGCGCTCAAGCTTGCAGCGAAGGATGCGGAAGACCAAGCCAAAGCACTTTTATCCGCGCTCCAGCTCGAGTGGGCGGGCGTTCTTTCGATCAATGCGACAGGTCAACCACCCGGCCCCAGCCCCATGCCGCGCATGATGATGGCAGAAGCGGCAATGTCAGACTCACCCAACCTCGGTGTTGAGGGCGGCGAAACCGTTATCATCCGCGAAGTCACGATGCAGGTCAGATTCCGCGAGAAGTGAATGTTCCCCGCAACTGCGGAAGCTCATTGTTGCGTCAATGAGGGTAAAACGCCCGGCACGATTCCGAAAACCCAATCTGTCACGGTGAAAACCATCAGTGGAACAGGAACAACAAAAAGCAGATTCGCGAAACTGCCCGCCCTCCTGCCGGGCAGGGCCTCGGCATCAATCCACTGGCTAATACAAGAACCATCGGCGGGGTACGGACCTGCAGCATGAACGTGCAGCTTGCCGAGATAACACCAAGCCACCGGTCTCATGCCAGACGACAGCTCGGTTACGAGCACCAACACAAAAAGCAACGGCGCCAGCCTCCGTCCCATCCGCACCGCTCGGCTGACCGCTGTCTCCCTGCATCGCGCAGCCATGCCAAATCCCGCCAGCCAAGTCCTCGTAACGACACCCTGCTATTTGAGTCTTGTGACCATGGACAAACTGTCAGCTCGTTTCATACCAGTATAAATCCATCCACAGTTGTTTCCTAATTCCGCCCCACCCGCTAAACATCCATCCCATGTCAGCCCCGAAGCTTACCCCCATGATGCGCCAATATCTGGAGATTCGGCGAGGCCTGCCGCCGAACACGCTGCTACTTTTCCGCCTCGGGGATTTTTACGAGATGTTCTTTGATGACGCTCGCGAAGCCTCGTCCATCCTCAACGTTGCCCTGACAAAGCGCGGAGACACACCGATGTGCGGCGTTCCACACCACAGCGCCCGCAGCTATGTGGCCAAACTCGTCGAATCAGGAAAACGCGTGGCCATCTGCGACCAAGTCGGCGAGGTCGTTCCCGGCAAACTGGTCCACCGCGAAGTATCGCGCATCCTCAGCGCCGGAACGCTGGATGATTTCGGTCTCGAGGATAACCGCCACAATTATCTCGCTTCTGCTGTCCCCGGAAAATCGGCAACCGGCCTCGCTTGGATCGACCTCAGCACGGGTGTTTTTCGGTTGGCTGAAGTCTCAACGCCCGCTCTTTTGTCCGACCAACTCGCCCGTCTGCAACCGAGCGAACTCCTCGTGCCAGACAACTCCGTCCATCTGCTCTCCCTTCCTCAACCCGCGACATCCCACGACGCCTACGCCTTCGATCTTGCGCAAGCAACCGATCTTTTGCGGGATCATTTTCGCGTGCAGTCATTGGATGGCTTCGGCTGCGCCGAGCTTCCCTTGGGTGTTTCAGCCGCAGGAGCATTGTTGCACTATGTGACCCGCATCCTGCGACGTGAAGCCAAGCACCTCTCGCCACCCAAACCCTGGCATGCGGATGACTACGTCCTTTTGGATGCCGTCACCCAGTCGAACCTCGAGCTGGTGGACACACGAAGCGCGAGCGGAACCAGCTTGCGCAGCGCAGTCGACCGGACTCTCACCCCGATGGGGGGACGACTCTTGCGTGGATGGATTTCGCACCCGCTCAGAGATCTTGAAGCAATCCACGCACGGCAAAACCTGATCGCCGCGTTCCATGACGATACGTCGCGCCTTTCGGCTGTGCGGGACATATTACGCGACATCCGCGACATGGAGCGCGCAGCTTCGCGTCTCAGCCTCGCCTCGGGCAACGCCCGCGACCTGGTCGCACTCAAGTCCTCCCTCGCTTTGCTGCCCTCCCTTCGCGCCACGCTGGCGGAGGGAGATGAGACCCCGCTCCTTGCTCTAGCGGCAGATCTTCGTACCTTCGATCCACTGGTAGATCTTCTCGTAGCAGCACTCGTTGACGATCCGCCGCCCACAACCCGAGAAGGCGGAATGATCCGCGAGGGCTACCACGCCGATCTTGACGAACTCCGCCAGGCTGGAACAAAGGGGCGGCAATGGATCGCCGACCTGCAAGACCGTGAAATTGCGCGCACCGGCATCAAGTCGCTCAAAATTCGCTACAATTCCGTCTTCGGCTACTACATCGAAATAACCAAAGCGAACCTTGATGCAACACCCCAGGACTATACACGCAAGCAAACCACCGCCAATGCCGAGCGCTTCATCACACCGGAGTTGAAGGAGATGGAGGGTCGCATTTTAGGTGGAGAAGAGCGCGCTCGCGCACTCGAGAGCGAGATCTTCCAGGCACTTCGCTCTGCCGTTCTCACGGAACTCGAAGCCCTCCAGCATACCGCTCAAGCTATTGCCCATATTGACGCCTTATCAGGCCTCGCGGAAACGGCGCGTATATTTGACTACGTGCGCCCTAAACTCTGCACCGGTGGCGCTATCAAAATCACCGACGGTCGTCACCCCGTGCTCGACCAAACCATGCCGGCAGGGCGCTTTGTGCCAAACGACACCGAAATCGATACGGAAAAACACCGCTTGGTCATTCTCACGGGACCTAACATGGCCGGCAAAAGCACCTACATCCGACAAGTCGCCCTGCTCGTCCTCCTCGCGCAAACCGGCAGCTTCATCCCTGCAACTGAAGCCGAAATCGGTATCGTCGACCGCATCTTCACCCGGGTTGGCGCAACCGACGACCTCGCGCGGGGCCAATCCACATTCATGGTCGAAATGAGCGAGACGGCCAACATCCTCAACAATGCAACCCAGAAAAGCCTGGTCATTCTTGACGAA
Organism: Chthoniobacterales bacterium; assembly: GCA_044343805.1. Classification (GTDB taxonomy): domain Bacteria; phylum Verrucomicrobiota; class Verrucomicrobiia; order Chthoniobacterales; family JACTMZ01; genus JACTMZ01. The sequence continues at coordinate 40,150 of JBIJDZ010000001.1, forward strand.
ATCGGACGTGGGACATCGACTTTTGACGGGCTTTCGATCGCATGGAGCGTGGCGGAGTTCCTTCACGATACGACAGGTTGCCGCACGCTTTTTGCCACGCATTACCACGAACTCACCGATCTGGCCCGCACCCGCACCGGCGTCACCAATTGCAACGTCGCCGTCCAAGAGTGGAACGATGATGTGATCTTCCTGCGCAAAATTATCCCCGGCCCCGCCGACCAAAGTTACGGCATTCAAGTCGCACGCCTTGCCGGTTTGCCTGATCCGATCCTCAAGCGTGCGCGGGAAATTCTCGGCAACCTCGAAGCTTCCGAACTCAATGCCGAGGGGAAGCCGGCCTTTGCCGAAAATCGCAAACGCGCCCACAGGCTGCGAGCCTTCACCGACCAACTTGATTTGTTCGAGGGCGATCAAGCATAGCGGCAAATGAACGAACGCCGCATCTCAAGTCAATCATCCACGGCGGGAAAGCTGCGTGTGGGCCATATCGGCCTGATGCAGATAGTCGGGCAGTGTTTTTCCATCGGGCCACTCATCGACATTGCGCTCTTCCTCGGCATAGTTGCCGCGCTTGCCGGCGCCTCGGGACCACTTGCCGTGCTTCTGGCGGCAGCCGGAATGATCACCTTCTCAATGGTCATTGCTTATTATGCATCGGAGACCGGAGGCGCCGGGGCGATCGGAGACTATATCGGCCGGGCTTGGGGGCGGCTTGCCGGAGTCGGCGCATTGGGTATCTACGTTTTCTCGCTGCTTTTCGCAGGAGCTGCCGGGTTTACCATTGCTGTCGGCGAGTTGGCTGCACGTTTTGCCAAGATCTACACCGGTGTTGATTTTCCATGGTGGATGGGAGCATCGGCCGTGGCCGTGATTGCTTGGACTCTCAACATCCGCGGGGCCTCGCTCGCGACAAAGGCACAACTGCTCATCGTGAGCGTCTCAGTAATCCCCTTTTTGCTAACAGGCGCAGCTGCCATTTGGCACGCCGGCCCCTCGAACACACTCAGCGTGTTCATCTGGCCTAACCCTCACGGGAGCGATTTGTTTGGCGCGCTGCTGTTTTCGATTCTTCTCTTCGGCGGCTTTGAAACCGCGGGCTCTTTGGCTGAGGAGTCGAAAAATCCGCGCCGAAACATTCCGCTGGCACTGGTCGGCACCGTCTCGGCTGCCGCGCTTTTGCTCGTCTTCTGCTCCTACGCGGGCACTGTTTATTACGGCCCGCAGCACGTCGCCAAGAACTGGGGGGAGGCGATCGATGGCTATGCCCGTATCGCCGACAACCTGCTGGGATATTGGGCCGGGTTATGGATTCGTTTGGCTGTACTCGTCGATTTCGCTGCAACCTGTATCGGATTCACCGTGGCGGCCTCCCGCGGCATCTTTGCCTTGTCTCGCGACCGTTTCTTGCCCCGGAGCTGGGCCAATACCACCAGAAGCGGCTCCCCCAGGACGGCGTCCACGGTTGTTCTTGTGTGTGCTCTGCTTACTGTGCTGGGCGGATTCCTTGTGCCGGGAGACCAACGTTTCGAAACTCTTTTTGTTGCGGCAACCGCCCAGGCACTCCTCCTCGTGCTGGTCTACGCGGCCCTGGCTATGGGGGCCCTGCGGCTCATGATCATCAACAAGTCTGGCATGGCTTGGTGGCGCTGGATCATCTTTCCAACAGCTATGATCGCCCCTTCGCTGGCACTATACGGAACATTCGTTCCTTTTCCTGAATTTCCAGAAAGCGTCGGCATCTTCATCGCCTTGAGCGCACTGTTCACCGTGAGTTTTTGGGTCTTCGTTTTGCGATTTCACGCTGACGGGCCGCTTAAACCCGTTCATTCCATCAAAGTCTGACCATTAAAAGCGCAGAGCGCGACAACCCGTCAGAGTCACCCCCAACTTTTGAAAAAGGCATAAGCCGCAACCGCCAGAAGCCTTCAAGATAAACCACAAAAAAGCGATGCAGCCGTGTTTATTGGGGTCAAATTCGGTCAACTCTCAAATATCCGTCATGAAGATTTGGGAGAGTATCGGGCAATGGCGTCCGAGGTGATGACTCCAATGAACGGCAAATTGCGGAAGCGCTCCATGTAATCGAGCCCGTAGCCAACCACGAATTCGTTGGGAATATCAAAGCCGACATAATCCGCCTCCAACTCCCTCGCCCGGGGCACATCTTTGCGAAGAAGCACACAGACCTTGATTGCCCGCGGGTGGGCTTCCTTCATCAGTTTGTCGCGGATAGCGTGAAGGGTGATACCGGTGTCGAGGATGTCGTCGAGCAACAAGACATACCGGCCGGCCACATCAGGCAAACGAACTTGATTGAATGTCACAACCCCCGTGCTGTTCGCTCCGTGGTAGCTGGAAACACTCAAGCATTCCAATCTCAGCGGCATGTCGAGACGGCGCAACAAGTCCGCCCCGAACATGACACTGCCATTGAGAACCGCGACCACGCTTAGCTCACGCCCCAGGAAGTCGCGCGAGATTTGCGCCGCCATCTCGTCGAGACGCGCAGCGATCGATGCCTCGTCAAAAAGAACGCGTTGAACCTCGTTTCGCATCTCGCCTCTGCGCCGGGGCATGGGCGGGCAACCGAATCAAACGCCGAGTGCTTTTTTTACGGCAGGCAACTCGCCGGCCGAACCAAGCATCTTGTTCTTGTGAGCGATAAACTTCGCGTATTCCTCGACAAAAATTTTGCCGGGAGGGCGGAAATCGAACTCTGCCGGCTTGTCGTGGAAAAACTCACGGTGGACACGGGTCCAAATGAGGCGACCGTCCGTGTCGATGTTCACTTTGGTCACACCAAGTTTGGCTGCCGGGAGATACTCGTTTTCATCAACACCCCGGGCACTCTCATCGAGTTGGCCCCCGGCCGCATTGATGCGCTTGACCTCATCCTGCGGCACGCTGGAGCTGCCGTGCATGACGAGCGGGAAGCCAGGAAGCAACTCTTGGATTTCTTTGAGAACATCGAAGTGCAAGCTTTGCTGACCTTTGAATTTGTAAGCACCGTGACTAGTGCCGATGGCGCAAGCCAGAGAATCACAACCAGTGCGTTCGACAAACTCTTTGGCTTCCTTCGGGTTGGTCAGGCAGGCGTGACCTTCATCAACGTGGATGTCTTCCTCGACACCGCCAAGCATGCCGAGCTCGGCTTCGACGCTGATGCCTTTCGCGTGAGCTCGATCAACTACACGCTTGGTGATGGCTATGTTCTCTTCAAAAGGAGCGTGACTAGCATCGATCATGACCGAGCTGTAAAAGCCGGAGTCGATACAATCATAGCAGGTCTCTTCGTCACCATGGTCGAGGTGAACAGCGAAAATAGCTTCCGGAAAAATATCCTCAGCCGTGCGAATAAGCGACTCGAGCATGCGCTTGTCGGCATACTTGCGGGCGCCCTTCGAAAGTTGGATAATAAAAGGAGCTTGGCTGTCTATACAGCCTTTGAACAAACCCAGTGTTTGCTCCATGTTGTTGATGTTGTAGGCCCCAACAGCGTATTTGCCGTAAGCCACTTTGAAGAGTTGTGCAGTCGTTACAATCATAAGCGAACAGGTATAAAACTAAGCAATCGCGTTTACGACAAGCGCAAAGGATCTGTGACAGCCTGTTACGGGCAAATCTTTTTACTGCCCCCCCGAAAAGATGCGGCAATGCTGTAGAACAATATTGCCTGCTTGGTAGCCGAGAAAAGATCCGCTGACAGCGATCACCTGACCGGTTTGGATGAGAGGCTCGGACGAGAGAACATTGCCCGCCGCATCCCGTTTGCGCTGAATTACTTCACTGTTATCACCGGGTACGTATAGCTCCGTGCGGCTTGATTGATCTTCGTTTTCAAACAAGCACTTGACCACGGAGCCCGGTCCGTCATCGGTCGAAAGCGTCACGGCGACCGACGGGTCATCAACCGTCATATCACCCGCGGCGATCGCGGAAACAGGACCGGTGACTACGATCATTTTACCCTGATACTTAGCTTGGGCTGCTGCGGCATCCTGGGAAAATTCCGTGGCGAGCGTCTTCCAATCCAGGGGAGAATCTTGGGCGGAGAGAAGCGAGACTGACATAAAGAAAGCAAACACAACAGTGAAGGTGGGATTTTTCATAGTGGCCTTATCATGACACGTCGCGGATGTTTGGCAATGCGGAGAAGTGGCTCAGAAAAGCTCCCCTTGGGAGGGAGTGGAAGTATTCGCCGCAATTTTCTCATACTCAGACAGCAAACTGCGGAATTCACAATCCCGTGCCAGATCAGCCACCGCAGTCGGATCGGGTTTGATCAAAAGCGCATCGATTGGCAACGGCAAAGGCAACCGCTCATCCAAGCGAACCAGCTCCATATTGTCGCGCAGACGCGCAATCGATGCGGCTATTTTGGAGCGCAAGTTGTCATTTTTGACAACTCCCGGATCGGATGTCAGCGAGGCCACACCGCCATGCTCAAGCACCAGTTTGGCCGCCGTTTTCGGCCCCACCCCGGCGAGTCCGGGTATGTTGTCCGCCGCATCGCCTGTGAGAGCGAGAACATCGGGTATCTTTTCAGGCGGCACCCCCCACTTGGCCTCGACCTCCTCTGGGCCGAGCAGCGTGAAACCCTCCGGAGACCCGCCGTGGTCGGTTTTGTTGGTTGAATATATTGAGACCCCTGCGCGGACAATCGCGTAGATGTCTTTGTCGTTGGTCGCAACAACCACCTCACCCACTCCCGAGCGCCGGGCTTCCGCGACATAAGACGCAATCAGATCATCCGCTTCGTGCCCCTCGATCCTGACGTTGCTGACACCCAAGGCCGCGACCGCCTGCTCGATCACAGGGAATTGAACCGCAAGGTGTTCCGGGGTTTCCTCTCGCTGTTGTTTGTACGAGGGTAAAAGCTCCATTCGCCTCTTAGGCAAGCCCGCATCCCAGACCACCGCAGCTGCATCTGGCTTCAAGTCGCTCAGCATTTTCCGCAAGGCTTTCACAAAACCGAAGACCGCATTTGTCGGCTCACCACGGGAGTTAGTCAGACCATGGATCGCGAAAAACGAACGGTAGGCGTAGTAGTGACCGTCGATCAGAAGAAGTCTCATGGTCAAACAATCTGAGGCCTCTGCCGTGAACCACGGAGCCATTGACCAGACAGGCGCATCGGACGCATGCCCTCAATATAGTAAGCGATAGCCGCCCGCCCTAAGGCGTAGGTTCCCGCCCCCGCCACGCCGCCGGAAATCATGTGTCCCCAAACCGGCAGGATCTTCACGGCGGCACGAGCCGTTTCTCGGAAAAGCAACCCGGCACCAAATCCAATACCCAGCGAGGCCGCAAACTCGCCGGCCAGTCGCAGAGAAAACTCCCGGCCGCTGGTGTAAATAATCAATGAAACCATGAACACCTGTAGCGCGAGCAAAACAGGAAAATCGGCCAAGGGCAACGGATTCATTCCAATCACCCCGGCCACCGCACCGAAAGACTTGAGCACCGTGGCAGCCAAGCGGGCTTGTGCTTCCCGAGCCCCGAAGAAGCGGGCCATTTCAAGCTGAGCACCCGCCGGCACATAATCGCAAAGGCGATCTCCCAAGACTGCCACGGCACTCCGGGCAAATCCCTCCTCCACCCCTGCTCGTTCGAGCTTTGAGAAAAAAAGCACTGATTGCGCAACTCCTGCCGCCGAGAGTTCGCGCAGGATGCACTCTCGATTGTCGGCCTTTCCGATTTCCAGAACCACCAGCCCAGCCGGACTGACCCCTTCGCCCGACACAGCATGAGCCAGCACATCGGAGGCATGCTTCGCTGCATCAGTGCTGGTTCCTTCCTGGGCGACAAACAAATAAAGATCGACGGGCTCCCCAGCGATCTCACCGGGTCCCCGTAAATCGGCAAACTCCGCCATGCCTGCTCCCCGCGCCGCGGTCCATGAGCCTCGCGCCAAGGGTGCGTGCAATACAGCCATGCCGGCCAAAGCATTGACTAACGCCGGCAGACCCACGCCCAGATCGCCAAGCACGGCGATGCGAGGTGCGCGCTGTTGCAGAAAGATTTCTTTGATCGGATCCAACTCCCGCAAAATCGGCTCCTGCAACGAGCCGGGAAGCTTGCCGAGCAATGCGGCCAGCTTCTCATAAGTGGCGAGCAAAGCAGGACGACTCATATGAGGGCGGGTATCAGCAACTTAACATGCTCCGATGGCGCCACTTTGCGCAGGATTTGATCGATGCGACCATCCCGCCCGATGACAAATGTGGTTCTCTCCGTGCCCATGTATTTTTTTCCGTACATACTTTTTTCCACCCATACACCGTAAGCTTTCACCATGTGATGTTGAGAATCGGACAACAAAGCAAAGGGAAGGTGGTATTTTTCAATGAACTTCGAGTGCGATGCGGGATCGTCAACACTCACACCGAAGATGGTCGCATTGCTTGTGGTTATCTCCGACCAGGCATCGCGGATTCCGCAGGCCTGCTTCGTGCACCCTGGGGTATCGTCCTTGGGGTAAAAATAAAGAACCAGCCGCTCGCCACGAAAGTCGGATAATTTTATTTTTGTCCCCGACCCGTATTCTGCCCCGACCGCCATCGCCTCGAAATCGGGGGCCGGATCCCCAGTGCGCAGTTGATTGACCATAAACTAAAGGATCAGTTGACCAGAAGATCGTGTAATTTGGCGCGCAATCTCTCCTCGTTACCGACCTTGAACTGCTCGCCAGTATGCACCCGACGGGTGCGTCCGTCCCGGGCGACAAACTCGAGCACCAGCGGACGCCTTCCGGGATAATCAAGGATAGCCGAACGCAAATCCTCCAGTTCCCTGCGACCCGTACGACCACAAGGCAATCGCAAAACCACAGGTTTTTCACAGCTTGGAGCCGTCGGCACAGACTTCATCTCCGTCGCCGTCACCGCCGGCTTGTCATCACGCTTGTCAAGGCGACCCGTCACCTGCACCACCTTGCCGGGAACAAGCTGGGCCGCATATTTTTCGAAGGCCTCGCTCCATACACGCACCTCGAGCTTGCCGGTGAAATCCTCAAGCGTCAGGAATGCACATGGTTTTCCGGTGGACTTGGTAAATTTCTTTTCCACGGCGTTGAGGAGTCCCGCTACGGTCACCGTGGCCCGGTCATCCATCTCCTCCAAGGCCGAGACCGGGGTGAACATAGAGTTGTCCAGCGATTCCCGGTAAGGATCGAGCGGATGGCCAGTGACATAAAAGCCAAGCAGCTCTTTTTCAAAGGAAAGCAACTCAGGTTCACTGAAAGGCTGCGCACGACGACGCCCTCCGGCTTTGGCTGTTGAAGGCAATGTCTCTTCGCCAAAAAGACTTTGCTGTCCCGCCGAGCGGTCTTTATGTCGCGCGGCGCTCGACGCCAGCACCGGTTCCAAATCTTCGACCATCTGCGCGCGTTCCTCGCCGGTGAAATCAAAAGCTCCGCATTTGACCAGGCACTCCATCGCCTTGCGATTGACCGTCCGTGGGTCCATACGCGCGGCAAAATCCTCCATAGAAGCAAACATGCCATTGGCTTCACGCTCCGCCACCGCATCCGCCATGGCAGACTCTCCGACGTTTTTGATGCCGCTCAAACCGAAACGGATCGCCATCGCATCATGGTACTCTTCTGGCGCAAATTTGAGCATGCTTTTGTTCAAATCAGGCGGCAAGAGATTCAGCCCCATCCGCTTGGTTTCATCGACATAAAATGAAATCTTGTCTGTATCGTTGACCTCGTTGCTCAACACCGCGCACATGAACTCGACGGGGTAATGCGCCTTGAGCCAGCACATCCGGTAGCTGATCAGCGAATAGGCCGCGCTGTGGCTTTTGTTGAATCCGTAGTCGGCAAATTTTTCCAGCAAGTCGAAGATTTCCGTCGCCTTCTTTTCCGGTATCCCGTTGTGCTTTTTGCAGCCTGCGACGAAAACTTCCCGCTCCTTCGCCATCTTTTCCTTGTCTTTTTTGCCCATGGCACGCCGCAACAGGTCGGCTTGGCCGAGGCTGTAACCGGCCAGCAAATTGGCCGCCTGCTGCACTTGCTCCTGGTAAATCAGGATGCCGTATGTTTCTTTGGCGACTTTCTCCAGAAGTGGATGGTCGTAGTTGATTTTCATCTCGCCCTTCTTCCGCTTGATGTAATCGGGGATCAACGCCATCGGGCCGGGACGATACAGGGCGCAAAGTGCGTTCATGTCATCCAAGCTGCTGAAACCGAAATTGCGGCAGTAGCGCGACATGCCACCTTCAAACTGGAATATACCGACCGTCTCGCCACGGTTGAGAACGTCGAAAGCCGCCTGATCATCCACCGGCACTTTCTCGATCGAAAAATCCGGAACCTTGCAACGGATCAACTCCTCGGCGTCCCGTATCACCGTGAGCGTTTTTAAGCCTAGGAAATCCATCTTAAGCATCCCCAGGTCCGTAAGAGGCTCCATGGAAAACTGCGTGACAACCTCGTTCTCCTTGCCGCGGCACAGCGGAACGATTTCCGACAGGTCGCGATCACCGATCACGACACCTGCTGCATGGATGCCCGCGTTGCGCGAGAGTCCCTCGAGAACCGTGGAGTAGCCCCAGAGCTGTTGCGTTCCCGGCTCGCTGCCGATCGCCTGACGCAACTCGGGGTTCTTCTCCTTGGCCGTAGCGAGGGTGATGTTCAACTCGTTGGGGATCATCTTGGCAATGCGGTCGCCGTCCCCGTAGCTGTAACCAAGCACCCGCGCCACGTCGCGAACCACACTCTTTGCCCCAAGCTGGTTGAAAGTCACGATCTGAGAAACGCAACGCTCGCCATATTTACGCCGCACATATTCGATCACTTCGCCGCGCCGCGCCTGGCAAAAGTCCACGTCGATATCGGGCGGGCTCACGCGCTCGGGATTGAGAAAACGCTCGAAGATCAGGCCGTAGCGGACCGGATCGAGATCGGTGATGCCGAGCACATACGCCACCATACTGCCGGCGGCGGAACCGCGTCCCGGACCGACCGGAATACCCTGCTGCTTGGCGTAGTGAATAAAATCCCAGACGATGAGAAAGTAGCTGGTAAAACCAAGCTTCTCGAGCACGCCAAGCTCATATTCCAGCCGCTCGTGCAAATCCGGGCCGGCGCTGCCGCCGTAGCGACGGAGGAACCCCTCCTCGCACAGCTCGCGCAAATAGCCCTCGCGCGATTTCCCTTCGGGCGGATGAAAGACCGGAAAGCGCGACTTGCCGAACTCCATCGTCACGCTGCACCGATCGGCAATACGGACCGTGTTCGCCATCGACTCCGGGATTTCTCCGAATATTTCCGCCATCTCAGCCGGCGTCTTCAAATAGAGCTCCGGCAGGTAACGCAGGCGGCGTTCGTCTTGCACGTTGGCTCCGGTGCCGATGCACACCATCACGTCATGCGCCTCATGGTGGGATCGTTCGAGAAAATGCACGTCGTTGGCCGCGACCAATCCGAGCCCCAATTCTTTGCTCCAACGAATCAACTGGCTGTTGCACTCGCGCTGCGCATCCAATCCATGGTCGTGAATCTCCAGAAAAAAATTCTCTGGGCCGAAGATGTCGCGATATTGACCCACCAACTTCCGTCCACGTTCGGGGTCTCCCAATTGGATTGCGCTGTTGATTTCACCTTTCAGGCAACCGCTCAGACCGATCAACCCCTTGGCGTGCTGCGCCAGCAATTCTTTGTCCACCCTTGGCTTGTAATAAAAGCCCTCGAGATGCGCCGCGCTCACCAACTTGATCAAATTCGCCCAGCCCTCATTCGTCTCCGCCAGCACGGTGAGATGAAATGCTGCATCCTTGCCGGAGGAAGACTTCTTCTCGTGCATCGAGCCCGGCGCGATATAAAGCTCACACCCAAGGATCGGCCTGACCCCGGCTTTTTGTGCCTCTTTGTAAAATTCCACCGCGCCGTAAAGCACCCCGTGGTCTGTCATGCCGACAGCCTTCATCCCGGAGTCGAGGGTTTTGCGCATCAGGTCGGAGACGCGCACGGCACCATCCAGCATCGAATACTCGGTGTGGACATGAAGATGCACGAATTCCGGGACGGACATGAGGCGAAGTTTAATTCGCCCGTTCGTGCTGGCAAGGGCGCGTCAGAGAATCTTTTTCCAGATCGCAAAAAAAATACCTCTCGCTAGGCTTTAAAACTATGTCAGCTTCCGCAGAAAACGTGCTCGTTGTCCCCCGTTCAATTCTCGAAAACCTCGGTCTGTTTGCCGGCCTCTGCTTTGACCCCAATCGCTACGTTCCCGCCCTCTTGGATCCCGCCAATAATTTGTTTCTTCCCCGCTCAGCAGCCGAGAATGACCCCTCATACAAACAGCTTATTCCCTACTTGGTTATCCGTCATGCTGGTCGTGTCCTCTTTTACACGCGCGGCAAATCGGGCGGCGAAGCCCGTCTGCACGCCAAGGGCTCGATCGGTATCGGCGGACATATCAACGATGGTGATAAGCATGCCGCACATTTCGACAAAACTGCCTACAACCGGGCCGTCGAGCGGGAATTGCACGAAGAAATCGTAATCGCAGGCACTTACACCCAGAAAATTGCCGCCTTGCTCAACGACGATGCCACAGAAGTCGGGCGCGTTCACCTTGGCATCGTTCATGTCATCGACGTAAACACACCCGCAATCAGCCCGCGTGAGGATGCCATTTGTGATCTGGAGTTTCTCACCCCGGCGGAGCTCGTCCCGCGCCGAGATCGCTTGGAATCATGGTCACAGATTTGCCTCGGCGGGATGGACAAAATCCTCGCAGCCTGAGTGCTGCCGCCCCTTAACCAGCAAGCAAGCTTTATGAGCCTTGCAAACCGCTGATTATGCTGATGAGCGGCAAGAACAGAGCGATAACAATTGTTCCGACCACGACCGCCAGAAATACGATCATGATGGGTTCAAGCAGCGAGGTTAAACCTGCCACGGTATTATCGACTTCGTCGTCGTAGACATCGGCGATTTTGAGCAACATCTCGGGCAGTTGACCTGTTTCCTCCCCTACGTCGATCATGCTGACGACCATCGGAGGAAAAATTCCACTCTTCTCAAGCGGGGCAACGATGGATTCGCCCTCCTTCACGCTGTCATGGATGTTTTGAATCGAATCGGAAAGCACCACGTTGCCAGCCGTATCGCGCGTAATGTTGAGCGCCTGCAAGATGGGTACGCCGCTGGTCACGAGAGTGCCAAGAGTTCTGCTGAACCGCGAAATGGCGCTTTTTTTGATCAAATCGCCGAAAAGAGGCATCCGCAGTGTCACGGTGTCAATAAAAGCACGTCCTTTCGGAACCTTCGACAACATGTTGTAAACTACGGCAAAAACCACCGCTCCGCCAATGATAAGCAGGATGTTTTCCTTAACGAAATTACTCGTACCGATGACGAATTCTGTCAGTGCCGGCAGAGGCTTGCCACCTAGCATGTCGGCAAAAATTTGCTCAAACTTCGGCACGATGTAAACTAAAAGAAAAGCCATGATCGCAATGGCGATGACCATCACAATCACCGGATAGAACATAGCCGATACGACCTTGTTTTTGAGCTTTTGCGCTTTTTCTTGGAAGTCAGCCAAGCGGACAAGAACCAGCTCCATCACGCCGCCAAGCTCACCGGCTTTGACCATGTTGACGTAGAGCTTGTTGAAAATTTTCGGATGCTGACTGAGGGCGTCGGAAAATGTGCTGCCACCCTGCACTGTGTCGGCCAGCTTGCTGATTGTCTTGCGCAGCACCAGGTCGGGTTCTTGCTTGCCTAGAACGGTCAATCCTCGCAGCAGGGGCAGGCCGGAATCGATCAGCGTGGCCAACTGCCTCGTAAAAATCATCAATGTCTTGGGCTTGATTGTCTTTTTCTCGAGGAAGGAAATATTGAGGTTGATTTCTTTTTTGAGCCCACCCCCGCTGGCCGCGAATGGTGACTTTCCCGCCTTGGCTTTGCCTGACGATTTTGCCGCCTTATTCCCCTCGACTACGCTGGTCGGGAAATAACCTTGTTGGCGTAATGTCTGAATCGCTTCCTGCTCGCTGCCGGCATCAATGGTGTCGCTGACTTGTTGCCCGCGGGCATCCAACGCTGTGTAAGTGAATTTAGGCATGTGGGGAAATTTGAATTCGACCAATAGACTGCGGGTAAAGGAACTCCAAGACGAAAAACTTTCCTCTCACATGCGAAGAAACGGGTTTGTTGCTTTTTCTGCTCCTATCGTGGTTGATGGCCCATGCCCGGGAAGCACGACGGTCTCATCAGGCAGCGGCAGGACCTTCGTGCGGATTCCGTGCAACAGCAACTCGCCGTCTCCCCCCGGCAGATCCCAACGGCCAATGCCTCCTTTGAAAAGGACGTCGCCACCGACCAACAGCCCATCCTCCGGCAGATGAAAACATAAGCTGCCCGGACAATGCCCGGGAACATCGAGAACGTGCACACCAAGACCAAGCAAGGTCTGGCCCTTGCCCTCTTGCAGAATCAGGTCGGGTAGGACCGCCTCGACGCGCAGAGGAAAACCATGCCGCTCGAAGAAGTCCTCCTCGGAAACCATCGGAACGGTGCCTGCATGGCAGGCCACCGAACAGCCGTGTCGCCGCTTGATAGCCGCAGCATCTGCCACGTGATCCCAGTGACCATGAGTAAGAACCAACAATCCGATTTTTTCGTCGGCAAAATGCCGGTCGGCCCCCTCTGGAGCGTCGAAAAGAATTGATCTATCCCCGGCCTCGACCAGAAAGCAGTTGGTTTCGTAAACGCCGCCTGTAAAAGTTTTGAACTTAAGCATGGAGAAGATGTCTATTTTACTTTGCTCATTTTCCTTGCGCAACCCGACAGACACAGCGACCAGTTACTTTTTAAAGCATGAACATCTTCCCGAAACTTGCTGCATCGGCCCTCGCGTGCCTTATTGCTACCAACCTCAGCGCAGCTCCCACCAACGACAAGTCCGCAAGCAAAATGGGCGAGGTTACCGCGACCGTTGGCCGCATTCTCGAACAAGCTCATTACAGCCGTCAACGTCTGAACGAGGAGGTCACTCCCGGAGCTACTCAAGCGCGCAAAGCTCTGGATCGGTATATCGAACTTCTTGATTACAACCGCCTTTTCTTTACCCAGCAGGACATTGACGAATTTGTCGGAAAATACGGTGACTCAGTTCAAGACGATATTCTTCTCGGCAATTTGAAGCCCGCCTTCGAAATCTACGACCGCTACATCTCCCGCGTCGAAGCCAGAACAAATAAAATCAACGAATTGCTGGAAAAAGATTTTGCTTTCGATAGCGATCGCTCCGCACAGATCAACCGGGACAAGCAACCATGGCCGGCCGACGAGGCGGAGGCCGACCGGATTTGGGCCGATCGCATTGAAGCAGAGCTGCTCCAGGCCGTTCTTGCCGAACGATCTGTCAAAGAGGTTTCTCCCACGAAAAATCAGGAGAACATTCAACCAAACGAGGAACCCCAACCCGGTAACGCCGCGGTTGCCAGCACAGTCAAGCGCACACCCAAGGAAACCATTCAGCGCCGCTACGATCGCTTGCTCAAATCGCTCAAAGAAGAGAACCGCGAGGACCAAGCCAACACATTCCTCTCTGCCCTTGCCCAGAGCTATGATCCGCACTCGGAATACATGAGCCAACGCGCGCTGGATAATTTCAACATCCAGATGGGATTGTCCCTCGTGGGCATCGGCGCCGTGCTCCGCAGTGATGACGGTTACACGAAGATTGTCGAAATCGTCCCCGGCGGTCCCGCCGATCGAAACGGAAAGCTCAAGGTGAATGACAAGATCGTTGCCGTGGCTCAGGGTGACAATGAATTCGAGGACACCGTGGACATGAAACTCGACCGTGTGGTGGAGAAGATACGCGGAAAAAAAGGCACGACTGTACGGCTGCAAATCCAGCCCGCAGCATCCCCCGACCCTTCAAAAATCGATGTCGTCGGCATCGTGAGAGATGAGGTCAAAATCAAAGACCAAGAAGCGAAGGCTCAATTGATAGAGTTGGACCAGAGCGGAGAAGATACCCTCATCGGATGGATCACCCTGCCCAGTTTTTACGCATCCATGAACCAGAAAGGAATGCCCCCACGCAGCACGACCAAAGACGTGGCGGCACTGCTACAGCGCTTGAAACGGGAGAACATCGAGGGGCTGGTCATCGATCTTCGTCGAGACAGCGGCGGATCGCTCGACGAGGCCATTCGACTCACGGGCCTTTTTATTCCCAAAGGCCCGGTCGTCCAAGCCAAGGATACCAACGGAAACATCAATGCGATGAACGATCCTGACCCCGGCGTAATGTGGGACGGTCCGCTCATTGTCTTGATGAACCGGCTCAGTGCCTCAGCCAGCGAAATTTTTGCCGCGGCCCTGCAGGACTATGGTCGCGCTGTCATCGTGGGCGACGAGCAAAGCTTCGGCAAGGGAACTGTGCAAACTCTCCTTGAGGTGGATCGCTTCATGCCTCTCTTTGCCTCCTCCGGTAAGTCCGGAGCCGTGAAGCTTACGATCCAGAAGTTCTATCGCATAAAAGGCGGATCCACCCAATTGAAGGGAGTCGCTTCGGATATTGTTCTTCCGTCGCTGACCGATCATCCCAACGTGGGCGAAGGTTCGTTGAAAAACCCCTTGGAATACGACGAGGTTCCAACGCGCAACTTCACCCCCGCTGGGAATATCGGCACTTACCTCGCCCGCTTGAAAGAGGCCAGCGAGGCCCGCGTCGCCTCCAATCCCGAGTTCAGTTACATCATCGAGGACCGAGAGCGCCTGCGCAAACGCCTAGACGAGAATACTGTCAGCCTGAACAAAAATGCCCGCTTGGCTGAAATTGAGGACGACAAAACAAGGCGCCAAGCTCGTATCGCAGCGCGTAAGCAAAACGACAAAAATGTGGCTGTGGCCCGTGAGGTCACGCTCGACACGGTTAACGCTCCCGAGCTGCAAAAAGTATCTCTCAGCAAACCGCCCAAGCGCTCCTATGAAGAAATGGATGACTATGAAGACTCCTCTGCTGCCGACGAGGAGGAACCCTTTGTCGATCCCATCCGCGACGAAACCCTCCTCATCATGAAAGACTTGATCCGTTTGCAAGTCCCCACACCCATCACTGCCAGCGCTCAGGGCAGTGAAAAAACGGCAACGCCTTGACCATGGCCCACTCGGACTTTAGCTATTCGTGATTATGAAAATTGCCCTTTTACTTTTGGTCGCCATGGCTGCACTTGCCGTTTCAGGATGCAACACCGTGCGGGGGGTTGGCGAAGATCTCACCGCCGTAGGAGGAACACTCTCGCGCGCCGGCGGGGGTTAGACCCGCTCTGGACAAGACCGGCTGCCTCGTCTTAGTCTTTGCAGGCGATGAAGATATTAGTCTTTTTTATCCTGGGAATTGCCAGTTTATGTTGCCTTACAGCGTGCAACACCGTGCAGGGAGTTGGTGAAGATGTGAGCGTCGTGGGAGAAAAAATAAGTTCCGGCGCGGAACGCGTCGAACGACGCATCGACGACTAATCTTTCATTTTCATACTCGTACTCGACAATCTTCGCCGCCGGCGCAAGCTTTCGACCATTCCCGCGCCCGTAGCTCAGGGGATAGAGCAGCGGATTTCTAATCCGTTGGTCGCAGGTTCAAATCCTGCCGGGCGCGCCTACAATATATCTTTGTGTACCCCCGATTATCTGCAGGTCGTTACGCATGGCTTGTCGTCGCCCTGCTTTTCCCCGTAGCGCTTCTCAACTACTTGGACCGGCAGATGATAGCCGCCATGAAGGTTTCTGTCATGGGGGATGTGACCGGCATAGAGATGGAATCGCAATGGGGTTACATGCTTGGTCAATTCAAATGGGTTTACGCTTTCTTCAGTCCGATCGGCGGTTACGTAGCGGATCGTTTCAGCCGACGCTGGACTATATGTGGCAGTTTGTTCGTCTGGTCGTTCATTACTTGGCTAACAGGGCATGTTACCAGCTACGATGGATTGCTATGGACGCGTACGGCGATGGGGTTGAGCGAGGCGTTTTACATTCCTGCCGCACTGGCTCTTATAAGCGACTACCACCGTGGGTCCACCCGCTCACGGGCTACCGGCATTCACCAAATGGGCATTTATTGCGGTGTCATTCTAGGCGGATTTGCCGGTTATGCGGCCGATGCGCCCTCCCTCGGTTGGCGCTGGGTGTTTGATTTCGCTGGGTTGGCTGGTCTTATCTACGCAATTCCGCTTTTTATACTCCTGCGAGACGTACGTTCCACAAAAACAAACACTGCGGATCAACCCTCTGCAGTTTCCTCAGTTCGAGAACTGCTCACCAACAGCTCTTTTATGCTCCTTGTGCTTTATTTCACACTGCCCGCACTCGCGGGCTGGGTCGTGCGGGATTGGATGCCGGCGATTCTCCAGCAAAGCTTCAATATCAGCCAAGGTCTCGCCGGTGTCTCGGCCACACTCTACTGGCAAGCGGCGGCGATCATTGCCGCGCTGGGCGGCGGTTGGCTGGCGGACCGCTGGATGAATCGCACGGAACGCGGACGCATCTACGTCAGCGCACTGGGCATGGCATTGATTGTTCCCGCCCTCTTCGGGGTGGGCAACTCACCTGCACTCGAGTCATTCGGCCTCGCTATCTTCTCCCTTGTCCTTTTCGGAATCGGCTGGGGATTTTTCGACACGAACAACATGCCGATACTTTGTCAGATCGCCCGCCCAGAGCTTCGTGCCACCGGCTATGGCATTATGAATTTCGTCAGCATAAGTTGCGGCGGATTTGCCGACTGGGGATTCGGCGCAATGCGTGACCGGGGAATACCGCTCAACGCGATCTTCAGCGTATTTGCGGCCGCTTGTGTTGTCTCAGTTGCGCTCGTGCTGCTGATCCGTCCCCAAAAAACGGAGCAAAAGGATTAGCGATTATTTGACTTTTTTCAGACCGGCTTTGTCCGGATCGAATCCCGCGGGGAATTTTGTCGATGAATCGTAAGTCGCATCGTCCCACTCCATCTCGATCATCGGCATGGAAAGCTTGGAAAAATCCGCCCCGCGTAAATCGGCACGCTGAAAGTTGGACTTCTTGACCGCTGTGAAATTTTTTGCTTTGCGTAAATCCGCCCCGCGAAAATTCACGGAATCAACCACAGCCCCGCCGAAATCTGCCCCCATTAGATTGGCCTCATTCATCGTCGCACGGCGCAATTGGACGTCCTTGGCAAACTTGACGCCCTTCATGTTCGCATTGGATAAGTCGCATTGTTCAAACTTTGCATTCGAGATGACCATTCCCTCGAAATCCGCGCCGTTGATACGGCATTGGAAGTAATCCCCTTGCATTTCTTTCTTGCTGGAAAATTTCTGACCGCTGAACCATTTGCGGACGAACTTGGGCAACTCGATCGGTTGGTTGGCGTCGACTGAAGGCGTAAAGGTGGCAAAAAGCACAGCCGTGAGAACAAAAGCTACGGGAGAGTTCATATCCACTCATTATTCGACTTCGCTAATGCAGGCAAACCCATTTGTTGGGACGCTCATCCTTAAATTCGGAGCATACCGCGTCACATGGCGACACCATCTCAAAAAAATTCAACAATCATTGATCGCTTAAAAGTCTCGATCTCATACATAGCCGTCTGCCTTCCGCAAACCATACGGTATGCGGATCGTTAGCAGCACAAGAAACCCGCAGGCGAAGAAAAACAATGTCCCCAGGATAGCCACCCGAAGACCGAAAGCATCGGCTGCCAATCCCATCAAAAGTGGACCAGTGATTGCGGCCAGCTTCCCGAAAACACCCCAAAACCCGAAAAATTCGCCCGCCCGTTCTCTAGGT
Source organism: Chthoniobacterales bacterium (assembly GCA_044343805.1). Classification (GTDB taxonomy): domain Bacteria; phylum Verrucomicrobiota; class Verrucomicrobiia; order Chthoniobacterales; family JACTMZ01; genus JACTMZ01. The sequence goes on from JBIJDZ010000001.1 coordinate 57,956, forward strand.
GACAGCAAGACCACCACCGCGCGGCTCGCTGCTTGGCTCGACCCGATCGCCAAGCCCGCCAGATTGCCCACGACAAAAAACATGGCCTTGTCCGCGCAGCAATACGCCCCCACCGCCACCCCGCACCAGAGGAGGAGTGACGCCCCAAGCACCCGCACCGATCCCGCACGATCCTGCAAACGCCCGCTGACCAAAGCTCCAACCGCACTGCTGATCTGCAACGATGCAAAAAGCACGATATTCTCCCGTGTGCTGAAACCCAGAACTTGAGCCGAAAATATCGCGGCAAATGCGACCACCGCACCCAACCCGCTCATATACATCAGAAAAGAGAAGAAAAATTTCAGCAACTCCCGATGCTGTGGGAGATCATGTGAAACCCGGCCCACACTGGCCCATCCGAGGCGCCACCATGAATTCGCCGTGGACTCAGGCTTCTTGCGTTCACGCAAAAGCAGCGCCACCGGCACTGTCGCCGCCAGCATGAAAAGCGCCGTAGCCACGAAAACCCATTGAATGCGACTAGGAACAACACTCATCACCCAGAGAGCCACCCCCAAAGCTCCCAAGCCCCCCAGATAGCCGAAACTCCAGCCATACCCCGAGATGCGACCGCAATTCTCCGGGGTGCTCAACTCGCTCAAAAAACTCGCACAAAAATTTTCACCAAAGGAAAACGCCGCATACGCCAGAACGATCAATCCCGAAGCCAACCACAGCGTCCCCGGCCCGGTGAACCATAGCGCAGCCGTCGCAGCCACGCACAGCCACATCATACCCAGCAGGTAACGTTTCTTCGAGGCCGTGACATCCGCCATCACACCCAACACCGGCCCTAACACGATGACCAGAGCCTGCGACACCGCCAAAGTCGCGCTCCACAGGGTGTTGGCTGCGCCGTTTCCCGCTGCCACTACGCCCGTATAAAACGGTCCGAAAACAACAGTGACCACCACCGTGATGAAGGCCGAGTTGGCAAAGTCGTAGCAGCACCAGCCAAAGACCTCGCGCTTGCGCACCGGCGCCAAGTCTTGGGACATGGATTAAAATCCGTTTTCGATCACCACTTCGTCGTAGGACAACTGACCTGGACGCGGCCAAGAATCCTGCGATTTCTTGCCGATGGCAATCATGAAGGAGATCGCATGTTCCGCGGGCAGATTCAGGATTTTACCCACCGCGTCGTAATCGAAGCCATCCATCGGACACGAATCATATCCCATCGCCTTCGCCGCCAGCATCAAAGTCTGTCCTGCCATGCCGCAAGAACGCATCAACTCGTCGCGCTCTACCTGAGGTTTTCCCCCGTAATATTGAGTAATGGCTGGAACCAGAAAATCCTGCACCGCTTTCGGCGCATTGCGCCAATAGCGCGCGGGGTCTTGCTCCCACGCTTTGAGGTTGCCGCACAACACCACCAGCAACGACGCATCGGTCACTTGCGCCTGATCCCACGCCACCGCGCGGATCTTTTTGCGTATCTCCATATCCCGCACAATCACGAAGCGCCAATTCTGAATATTGAAGGCTGTTGGAGAAAGCATGGTCAACTCCAGCAATTGACGCTCCTCGTCGGCAGACATCCGGTGGTTCGGGTCATAACTCTTGATGGCGCGGCGTGCGCGGATGGCTTCGAGTGTGTTCATATGTTCATTCATCATGCCTTTTTTGACAGGGCGCGGCAACCCTCGTGAAAAATATTGCAGCCCGCCCATTCACACGCTTTATTTCTCGCACTCGCTTTTCAAGCATGCGCGGTTAGCTCAGTGGTAGAGCACTACCTTGACACGGTAGGGGTCACAGGTTCGAACCCTGTATCGCGCACCATTTTTGCCATTCTTAGGAGACGTCGAGTGCGGCAATCGGACTTTTTGCCAAGTCCCGTCCCCCTCATTCGTTACAAGTGTTCGTTTATGCCATCTGCCCAGTGCGTTAACGGGAAGCCCCCTCACTTTACACCTACTGGGCGCCCGCGTAGGCCGTGACGAACCGGCGATATTCTACAAAGCTGGGCGAATAGAAGTCCCAGTCCCACCATTTCATAAGAAAACTTGCAGGTTTGATGCGATCATCGCTGTTGTTGAGCACCCACCACTCCCCACCTTCCGGCACGACAAGCACGGCATGACACTTGAATCCCTCCCCCATCGGAATTTTGGCTCGGACGACAAAGAGGCGGCTCGCATCCAAGCCTCTAGCCACAAGACGCTGCTTCTTGGTTAGAGCAAAATCCTCGCAATCGCCATAGCGGGCCAATGGCATGAAACGCCTTAAGGGGCGTCGAAATCGAGGTTCTGAGACGGGAACGTCTAACCAGCCGTAATTTTCCCTGTCGCTCAAATAAATTATATCTTCGTTCACCTCTCTGTTGATTTCGACCATCAGCTTGCGTTCGGTGTCAGAAAGGCGCGAAAAGTTGGCATTGTACAAGTGCTCGACTTGTTTCTTGTTCAACATTCCCCTGTAAGACGCTGACTGCATACCCGGTGGTGCTTGATACGGTTTAAGCGAAACGTCTGGGGGTGGCTTGAAGCTGGTGCAACCAACGAAGAGAACGGCCGTAACCGAGGCGACCAGCTTAACTTGGATGCTTCGCAGCGACGCGCTCATGCACCCCATGCTCGGCGAACGCCTCCTCCCGATAAATGGGGTCTCTTACCCGCAGGTCCATGCCGAGGAGTCTTTCCAACATTCTCGATCAAAGGCTGGCGAATCCAAAGACCGAGGCGCGAGGACCTGTCTTCGGATCCTCCAGAATATCTTTGATATATTAGTCACCATCCCACGCTTCTTTTGGCCAACTTTTAGATTCGCCATTGGGATGGCATCGATCAGCCGACTTCTGCCCTGCCGTTTGTCCCCCAGGCCTTTACCAACCACAGCCTGCAAGCTTACTGTCCGTCCGTGGTTTCGCCGAGCCTCCGAAAACCTTTTTACATCATCGCCGGCCTGCTGATCGTGCTGGCTGCAGGCTACGCGTCCGCGCGTCACTACCTAGCCCCCATCGTTGGGGAATGGATCGCTGGGCCGGCATTCAACCGCATGATTTCACAGGCTGTCTCCCACGCGCTGAAGGTGGATGGAAAGTTTGGCCCTATGTCCCTCGGCCCGGATCTCCATGTCACGACCACCGGTTTTGAGAGCAACGGATGGCCGGGGCAGGCCATCGGCGCGCTCAATACCAAACAAGCCACCGCAAAATTCAGCCCTTGGGCTGTCCTGCGCGGATGCTGGCAGATCGACCTCATCAACATCGCCCAAGCCGACTTCCGTATCGTGACTCCCAACGATGCGCTGAAGAAAAGCGATCCGCAGCCCGGACCGAAGCCGTGGTATGCATCCTTGATGCCACAGCAGTTTTTCTGCCGCTGGATCGAATGTCCCGACATGCAAGTCGAACTGCCCTTCGGCAACAAATTTGTGCGCGGGGAAAATTTGCACGTCGGCGCGATGATGATCGGCAAGAATTTCAAATACTTCGGCCGCAACGGCACCCTGCATTACCCAGAGTATTCGCCGATGGCCGTCGACGCCATGCAAGTTTACGTGACGCGGGAGATAATCGACATAGGCTATCTTTATCTGCGCGAACCGCATTCCCCGCATAGCAACCTCAACCTCGCCGCCCGCCTGGGGCAACACGCCGATCGCAGCATCAAAGCACGGGCCGAGGCCGAGCAGCTCAATTTACAGCCCTTCCTCCCCGAACACATCGCCGCCATTCTCCACGGCAAACTCTCCGGTCATGTGACCTACGAAACGGATGCCTCCGGAGGCAACGCCAGCGGCTCCGGATCGATCTCTCTCCATGATGCCGGACTGCACAACTGGGAATACCTGGACCATATCGCACAGCGTTCGGGCAATCCCGACTTCCGCCAGATGAATTTCGAGCAAGTCACGCTCAACTACTCGATGGCTGGAAATTTTGTCACGGTGGATAACCTCACAATCAAGGGACAACAGCACCTTGACGTCGAGGGTCGCGGCTCATGGAACCTCGCCACCTCGGCTGCCACGGCTTCCGTCGCGCTGCGCCGCGTGCCGGTCGGGGCCTGCCTTCCCTTGAAAATAGCCGGCAGCATGCGCGGTGAGTTGTCCGGTCATGCCAACTGGTCTTGGCACGGAACGAAGCTCGGCTCCGGTATTGGCGGCGGGGAGTTGAACGTCACGGGCGGCGAGCTCAACGGCTTCAAGTTTCAAAAATTCATCAGCCGCTTCCTCAAGAACGACTCCTATTTGCTTCTGCGGTTAGACAGCGCGCGATGCTCGTGGCAACAGGATAAAGAAGGATTACACCTCCGCGACTTGGATGTCATCGCGCCGGGCAAAGCAGGTCTGCGCGGACAGATACATTTGGCCTCTGACGGAAAACTCTCCGGCACAGTGATGGCCGGTTTGCCTGCGACATCTCTGGGCTGGCTACCCGATGCCACCAAGACGGTTTTCTCCAAGCATGCGGACGGGCTTTACTGGTGCTCGATTGAACTCTCCGGCACGGAAGCAAAGCCACAAAACAACTTTACAGCCCAAGTCCTGCGCCAACTCGAAAAACACCCGACGGCCATGGCCGAATTGACGCTGCGCGGTTTGAGTTGGTGGGTCGGAGATATCCTCAGGGGACAAGAAGGTTGATGCTGACCGCCGCGGTTCATTCAACCCGCAGATAGGAGAGCAATCCCTGCTTGCCGCCCTCTCGCCCGAAGCCGCTCTCTTTGTAGCCACCAAACGGACTGGCTGGATCGAATTTGTTGTAGGTCTCGGCCCACACGACACCGGCACGCAACTGCGTGGCAAGCTTGAGCGCCTTGCTGCCTTTGTCCGTCCATACACCTGCACTCAATCCGTATGGGGTATTGTTGGCTCGCACAATGGCCTCCTCTGGTGTGCGGAAGGTCATCACGCTGAGAACCGGTCCGAAGATTTCCTCCTTCGCAATACGATACGCATCAGTCACACCGGTGAAGAAACTCGGCGCGAAGTAAAATCCCTTCGACGGCAGCTTGCATGACGATTGGTAAAGTTCCGCGCCCTCACTCTTGCCGCTGCGCACCATTTCCCGGATTTTGTCGAGCTGCTGACGGCTGTTGATCGCGCCGATGTCCGTATTTTTGTCGAGCGGATCCCCTACCCGCAGCGTGGCCATGCGGTTGCGCAGACGTCGTATCACCGCTTCAACTATGCTTTCCTGAACAAACAAGCGCGAACCGGCGCAGCAAACATGACCTTGGTTGAAATAGATGCCTTGTATGATCCCCTCGATGGCTTGGTCAATCGGAGCATCCTCGCAAATAATGTTCGCCGCCTTGCCACCCAACTCCAACGTGAGCTTCTTGCGCGTCCCGGCCACGGACTTAGCAATGAGCTTTCCGACGTCGGTCGACCCCGCGAAGGCGAGCTTGTCGATGTCTGAATGATTCACAATCGCCGCGCCGGCGTCGCCGAATCCGGTGACGATGTTGACGACTCCCTCGGGCAAATCGGCCTCGGCAAAGATTTCAGCCAAATGCATGGCCGTGATGGAAGTGGTCTCGGCCGGCTTCAAAACGCACGTGTTGCCGCAGGCCAGCGCAGGCGCAAGCTTCCACGCCGCCATGAGCAGAGGAAAATTCCACGGGATAATTTGACCGGCAACGCCCAGCGGACGCGGTGCGCAACCAGGAAAGGCATAGGCCAGCTTGTCCGCCCATCCCGCATGGTAAAAGAAATGCGCCGCGACGAGTGGCAGGTCGATGTTGCGACTTTCGCGAATGGTCTTGCCGCCATCGAGCGACTCGAGCACAGCAAGGTCGCTGCTCTTTTCCTGGATGAGACGCGCGATGCGGAAGAGATACTTGCCGCGCTCCCGCCCCGGCATCTTCCCCCAGCTCTTTTCGAAGGCGCGACGGGCCACTTTCACGGCCTTATCCACATCGGCGGCGTTGGCTTGCGCGATCTCGGCCAATTGCTTCTCGTTGGCAGGGTTGATCGACGGAAAATATTTTCCCGAGGAGGGTTTGACGAATTTCCCGCCGATGAACAAATCGTAACGGGGGCGCACCGTTACATCGGAATACGCCTCGGGCGCGGGCGAGTAATTCCAACGTTCGCCGAATCGAAGTGTGCACTCGCGCAGCGGCACGGGCTTGGCGTGCGCCGCAGCGGGTGCGGTTTTCTTGTTCTTTTGGACGCTCATGGCAGCGAAAAGTAATCGCCGCTCTGGTAAAAACCATCCACGCATGTGGCGACTTGCATCAGGATATCGTTGGCCAGCGTGCTCGCGCCAAACCGGAACATCTCCGGCGTAAGCCAGTCGTCACCGAGAGTCTCGTTGACCATCACCAGATATTGCAAAGCCTGTTTGGCGGTGCGGATGCCGCCCGCGGGCTTAATACCTATGCGCACGCCGGTGGCAAAATAAAATTCCCGGATCACCTCGAGCATCACCAGGGTCACAGGCAAAGTCGCCGCCGGGGACACCTTGCCAGTCGATGTTTTGATGAAATCCGCCCCTGCCTGCATGGCAATCATGCTGGCTGCACGGACATTGTCGTAGGTGACCAACTCGCCCGTCTCGAGGATCACCTTCAAATGCACATCTCCGCAGAGCTCTTTCACGGCGGCTATCTCATCATAGACCTTGGCATACTCACCCTCGAGGAACGCCCCGCGGTCAATTACCATGTCGATTTCATCAGCGCCGGCGCGCAGTGCTACACGCGTGTCTTCGAGTTTTGTTTTGAGCGAACTTTGACCGCTCGGGAAATACGTGGCTACAGCGGCCACCTTGACCGGCGAGCCCCTCAGAAAGCGATTAGCCGCCGATACCATCTTGGGATATACGCACACGGCCGCGACCGTCCCCACCCCGAAGCGCGCTGGTGCCGGATGCATCGCTTTGTGACAAAGTTCCCGAACCTTGCCGATCGTGTCTTTGCCCTCGAGCGTTGTCAGATCAAGCATCGAAAAAACCATCCTTAACCCTTGCAACTTCGATCCGGCCTTGATGCTGCGCTTGGTGAAATCCGCGGCCCGCTCCTCAACCATGACCTGATCCACGCGATGGGAGAATGGTGGAGGCATCGTCATGGAAGACCTCCTGACCTCATATAAAACGGAAAATATCCCGCAGCAATTGGAACCACAAATAGAACATCCCGCGCCAAGAGTAACGTCCGTGCCCCTGTTCAGCCGGTCGCAGCAAACCCTCGCTGATATTGTGCTGCATCTGCGTCTCCATGTCGCGCTCGACCGCCCCACGCACTTTTTCGGGATCGACAGGACTCAGCGCCGAGCGCACTAGTCCCGAGCGCTCCAAAAATTTGTCGTGGTCGGCCTGCACCCCGACAAAATCCATCTCCCCCGACGCGCGATGCAAGCGCACCGAGGGCGGCGTTTTCAAACTGGATGACACTGGGCAATTCCAAGTCGTGAATACCGCTCCCTCCGCTTGGCGCGATGTAACGCTCACAAAGTGAAACCCTAGGTGCTTTTGTTCCACATAAGTGATCGCCGCCTCCTCGCGCCTTCCCTCGTGCGCAAAAAGGCGGAAAAATTGGCGATACCCCTCCATCTCCCAGCCCAAATCCGCCACATGCTCAAAGCCGGCCGCCTCCACGTCATCTGACAACTCGTTCAACTCCGGAAAAGCGTCGCGCGTCGGGGGGGGCACGTGGCGCAACTCTTTACGCAGCGGCAACCTCAGCTTGCGCACGCGCAACAAAATTTCCACCCACGGCAAAAACAACCACCCAGAGACAAAAGACAATCCCACCCACAGATTGGCGGTGGGCAGAAACCCCGCGGCGAATGTTGTCAATCCCACACAGATCAAACCAACTCTTCTCACCCAAAGCTGCCCGTAGCTCAGGCACGCCATGGTAAGAACAACCAAGCCGATGAAAAGCATCCAATTGTTCATGGCTTGATACCATTCTCTTTCAGGAATTCAGCAAGCTGTCCCGCGTCGAAATCAGACAGCACCTTACCGTCAACCTCCATCGTCGGCGTGAGCGACTGCTGTGAAATATCCCTCATCCGCCCGTAAGCCTGTGGGTCGGCCAGCACATCACGCAATTCATAGGTATAACCACGGCGATCGAGATACTCCATAGCTTCGACACACCACGGACAAAACCGCTTCACATACAAAATTATCTTCCAATCCATGAGGGGGCACATATTTCCGCGTTGCGGATACTTCATATGATGCAATAGGTTGATTACCGCAAGTCCCTAGAAGGCGCGCTCGTCTAGAGGCCTAGGACACAGCCCTCTCAAGGCTGGTACACGGGTTCGAATCCCGTGCGCGCTGCCATTTTATTTTTCGAGCTAATACGCTGATAGTCCGAATAAACAAGGGCTTCATGGTGGCCTGTCCACGCAAGGGGGCTGGATCAACACCGCACGTTTGATGCGTCACCCATGTCCCTCTTTCAATATCTCGACGATTTACTCCTCCCCCTATTGACACAACTTCTTGGTGCTTGGTGCTTACCCGTCTTTGGCCGCAGAAAGCCACTTTTTTCAAACGTCCACTTTTAAGGTCAGGCTTACCGCGAGCACTTTTCTCTTGGTTATTGGACGGCAACACGTTTTTCATGCGCTCCTTCCGCCCTCACCCGACCTAATGTTTTGACTTCATCTCTTCAGGATCTCATTGCCGCAGACAAGTCCCACATCTGGCATCCATTCACCCAGATGCGTGATTGGTGCGACCCGGAACACGAGCCCTTGGTTATAGTCGAGGGACGCGGCAGCCGTTTGTTCGACGCCCGAGGCCAAACATACCTCGATGGCAATAGTTCCATTTGGACGAATATTCACGGGCATTCACACCCGAAAATTGTCGGTGCCATCCAAGCGCAAGCGGCCAAACTCGCGCACAGTTCATTTCTCGGTTTGACCAACGAACCGGCGGTCCTCTTGGCGGAACGCTTGGTTGGTCTTTTCCCTCCGCAGACTTTGACTCGGGTGTTTTTCACCGATAACGGATCGACCGCTATCGAAGTCGCCTTGAAGATGGCCGTGCAGTTCCATCAGTTGAGAGGAGATCCCGGGCGCAGCCGTTTTGCCGCTTTTCAAAATGCCTATCATGGTGATACGGCAGGCGCGGCGAGCCTTGGAGGAATTGGTGTTTTTCATGATCGTTTCGCCCCTTTGCAATTTCCCGTTGAGAGGATTCAGGACCTGAGCGGGCTGGAGGCGCTTGCTCCTGAAACCATCAAATCGCTGGCTGGAGTCGTGATCGAGCCGCTGATCCAAGGTGCGGCCGGAATGCGAACATGGCCCAAAGGCTTGCTGCGAAATCTGCGTGCGTGGTGCGATCAGCAGGGAATTCTACTCATTTTGGACGAGGTCATGACCGGGTTTGGGCGCACGGGGCGTATGTTTGCCTGCGAGCACGAATCTGTCGTGCCGGACTTCATCGCCTTGGCCAAGGGAATCACCGGAGGCACGATGCCCTTGGCGGCAACACTCACCACGGAGCATATTTTTGAGGCATTTCTGGGAGACTACGCGGAGATGAAGACGCTCTTCTATGGCCACAGCTACAGCGGAAACCCCCTCGGATGCGCTGCGGCTTTAGCCAATCTGGATCTTTTCGAGGAGGAAGAAACACTGATAAAGCTCCGACCGAAGATTCGCTTGCTGGGCGAGGCTCTTTGCGATCTTGCCTCAGAATCGCACATTGGGGAAATCCGCCAATGCGGTTTTATGGCAGGCATAGACGTCGTGGCAGACAAAGATTCTCAAACAACCTACCCATGGCAGATGAAAATCGGAGCAAAGGTGTGCCAAGCCGCGCGTAATCACGGACTGCTGACTCGCCCAATCCGGGACACATTGGTGCTGATGCCTCCGCTATGCTTCACTGAGCAGGAAATAGGACAGTCTGTGGAGGCGCTTCGCTCTGCCATTGGCGACATCTGCGCTCATTGATCGCGCCATGTTTTGACACCGGGCAACCCTCATGAATATGATGCACGTTCATTTCAATTCTACCGAACCAAATACATGAGCAAATCGTCGAAAAAGAAGGCAGTCGAAAAGGCAAGCAAGTCCAAGAACAAATACGTTTACTATTTCGGGGACGGCAAGGCGGATGGCAACGGCACGATGAAAGCCTTACTCGGCGGTAAAGGGGCCAACCTTGCAGAGATGACCCGTATCGGGCTTCCTGTTCCCTGCGGTTTCACCATCAGCACCGAAGTCTGCACTTACTATTACGACCACAAGCGCACTTATCCCAAACAACTCGAATCGCAGATCGATGCCGCCGTCACCAAAATGGAAAAATCCATGGGCAAGAAGTTTGGCGACGTGAACAACCCATTGTTGGTGGCCGTCCGCTCAGGAGCTCGTGATTCCATGCCGGGCATGATGGACACGATTTTGAACCTCGGCCTCAATGACACCACGGTCGAGGGACTCGCCCGCAAATCAGGCAACGAGCGTTTTGCCTACGATTGCTACCGCCGCTTCATCCAGATGTACGGAGACGTCGTCATGGGCGTGCAAAAACGCCCCGGCGAAGAGCATGAGCCATTCGAGACTGTCATAGAAGAATTCAAGAACGAGCTTTTTCCCGGCAATCCCCATATCAGCGATACCGCCCTCAGTGCCGACGCCATGAGAGAACTCGTCCGCCGCTTCAAAGCCCTGGTAAAAGAGCGCACGGGTAAAACCTTCCCCAACGAACCTCGCCAACAACTGCTCGGCGCTGTCGGTGCGGTCTTCGGGTCATGGAACAACGAGCGAGCCATTGTTTATCGCCGCAAATACAACATCCCGCACGAATGGGGCACCGCGGTGAACGTGCAGGCGATGGTGTTCGGCAACATGGGCGATACCAGCGGTTCCGGCGTCGCTTTCACCCGCGACCCGGCCAGCGGCGCAAAGCTTCTCTACGGCGAATTTCTCATCAACGCACAAGGCGAGGACGTCGTGGCCGGCGTACGCACTCCCGAGCCGGTCTCGGACATGAAATCGCAGCTTCCAGCAGCGTTCAAGGCTCTGCTTAAAGTTCAAAAGATCCTCGAAACGCACTTCAAAGATATGCAGGACTTCGAGTTCACCGTCGAAGACGGAAAACTATTCATGCTGCAGACCCGCAATGGCAAACGAACCGGCCTCGCTGCCGTGAAAATCGCCTGCGATATGGTCAAGGAAAAGCTCATCGACTGGAAAACCGCCGTCCATCGTGTCCCGGCCGAACAGCTCGACCAAGTGCTAGCTCCGGTCTTCGATCGCGCGGCAGTCAAAGCAGCAGCGCTCATTGCCAAAGGTCTTCCTGCCGGCCCGGGTGCTGCCTCAGGCAAGATCTACTTCAATGCGGAAAGCTGCGTCGAAGCCGCCGCCAGCGGCGAGAAAGTCCTGCTTGTCCGCGTGGAAACTTCACCGGAAGACCTTCGCGGTATGATTGCGGCCGAAGGCATCCTAACCGCCCGGGGTGGCGTCAGTTCGCATGCGGCTTTGGTTGCACGCCAGATGGGCAAGGTTTGCGTGTGTGGCGCCGGTGAATTACAGGTCAATTACGCTGAAAAGACTCTGACCGTCGGGGGGCGGGTTTTCAAAGAAGGCGAATACCTCTCCATCGATGGAACGCGCGGTGAGGTCTACGACGGACAAATCAAGACTGCGCCGTCTGAAATCATTCAAGTTCTCGTCGAAAAATCGCTGAGCCCGGCCAAGAGTCCGATCTACAAGAATTTCGAGCAACTCATGACATGGTGCGGCAAAGCAAGCCGTCTCGCGGTACGCACCAATGCCGACACCCCGGAGCAGACGGCCAATGCCGTGGCATTCGGCGCTAGCGGCATCGGTCTTTGCCGCACGGAACATATGTTCTTCGAGGGCGACCGCATCGATGCCGTGCGTGAGATGATCCTCGCGGAAAAGAAGGAAGACCGCCAAAAAGCTCTGGCCAAACTCCTTCCCTACCAGCGGGAAGACTTCATCGGTATCTTCAAGGCCCTCAAAGGACTTCCTGCCACCATCCGCTTGCTGGATCCTCCGCTGCATGAATTCCTGCCACACGACCATGCCCAGCAGAACGCCCTCGCCAATAAACTCGGCATCAGCGCAGACAAAATCGCCAAGCGAGTTCATGACCTCCACGAGTTCAATCCGATGCTCGGGCACCGCGGTTGCCGTCTCGGCATCAGCTATCCGGAGATATCGGAAATGCAGGCCCGCGCCATTTTTGAAGCCGCGGCTGAAGTGCAGAAAAAGGGCATCAAAGTCCGTCCCGAAGTGATGATTCCTCTGGCTGGTTTCCCGAGGGAACTAAAGTTGCAAATCGACTTGGTGCATCGCGTGGCGGCGGAAGTAGCCAAGGAGAAAAAAGTCAAGTTCGACTACCTTGTCGGCACCATGATCGAAGTTCCACGGGCTGCCTTGGTCGCCGATGAGATTGCGAAAGACGCTGAGTTCTTCAGCTTCGGTACAAACGACCTTACCCAAACCACCCTTGCAATGAGTCGGGATGACTCCGGTTCATTCCTTCCGGTCTACCAAGAGATGGAAATCGTGAAGAAAAATCCGTTTGCCAGCATCGATACAACCGGCGTAGGCAAGTTGATGAAAATTGCGGTCGATCTTGGACGCAAAGAACGCAAGAAAATCAAGCTCGGTATCTGCGGCGAACACGGTGGTGACCCGGACAGCGTGACATTCTGCCACGAGATTGGCCTCGACTACGTAAGTTGTTCGCCATTCCGCGTGCCGATTGCCCGCTTGGCAGCCGCACAATCGGCCTTGGTTTGATCAATATCGGAGGTTTTCTTCCCCACCATCCCGTTCCGCGCCATCAGCGGAACGGGATTTTTCTTTGCACGTTTCGCACTGGAAAGCAGATTGTTCAGATGCTGCAAATCCGACAGCTGGCTGTCTTTGCAGTAATCGCGACCCTGTTTTTCCACCCGCTGTCGGCGCTTGAATTCACCGTATTGACCTACAACGTTGAAAACCTCTTCGACGTAGACCGTGTTGCCCTCTTCGAGGACTACGCCGAGACCGGGGAGGAGAATGCCTACTCCCCATCGAAGCTTCTCAAAAAAATACAATCCATCTCGCATGTGATGAAAACATTCAATGGCGGCAGGGGGCCGGAGGTCGCGTGTTTCAACGAGTTTGAGATCGATTTCACTCCGGACTCGTCGGCGGGCGACCTTGATCTATTTCTCGAGAAGTACCGCAACACTACAGTTGAAAGAATGTTAACGTCAGAGTTGACCGAGGAAATTCGCGGCCTACCCGTGGAAGCGTTACTGCTCAAACACCTTAATGACAACGGCATGACAGGGTATCACGCCGTCGTCGGGGCAGATGAACCCGACCTCGCGGCGGCGCAAATCTATGACCGAGGAGCAAACAAAAAAGCCCATAAAAACGCCGTATTCAGTAAATTTCCGATCAAAGAAACACGCAGCCACAAAACCCCCGATGCCCGGGACATTCTTGAAGTAGTGTTGGCCGTAGAAGGTCATACTCTCATCGTTTTTGTGAATCATTGGAAGTCCGGCGCCAGTAATTTTTCCTCCGAGCAAAGCCGACGATTTAATGCCAAAACCCTGCGCGACCGTTTGGAGGCCATATTAAAGGATGATCCCGCCGCCGACATCCTCATCTCTGGAGATTTCAACAGCCAATACAACCAACTGCAGATCTATCCGTTTATGGGACAAACCGGTCTCAACACGGTGCTGGGCTCTCAAGGTGACGAAAAGGCAACAGCTGTTTCCTCGTCCTATTCGCTGTACAACCTTTGGTATGAGTTACCTCCGGAACAACGTAGGTCGGACCATTATTCGGGAAAATGGGGCACATTGATGCAGAAAATGATTACCCCTGGACTCTACGACTACCGAGGCGTTCAATACGTGGATAACTCTTTTGATGTTGTCTTGGTTGATGGAATCAACACCGTAACACCCTTCAAGCTGCCAAAAAGGTGGAGCAACCGCGGAGACGGCTCCGGGGCCAGCGATCATTTTCCGATCAGCGCTCGTTTCCGGACGGTTGACAATGGTGACACCTCGCGACGAATCAAATTGGAGTCAAACCGCAAGGGTGACGCCCCCCGCGAACTCTTTAAAATAAATTTAAACTCGATCAGACCGGAAGATACCCCGATTTTCAGGAATGAAGCTGTTGCGGAGGCCAGCAAACATATGGGCGAGATTTTCCGCGTCACCGGAACAATTGTTTCACTCAAACCCCTCACCTTGGGTGTAGACGGGAAGGAATACCTGCTGTGGTCGCCCAAGATTGAATTGCGGAAGCGTATGCAAAACTACCCGAAAGATGGCCGCGTGAGCATCCTCGGGGAATTCGGCCAGCACAAAAATAAGCTGCAATTTATCGTCGCCGACCCCTCTTGGCTCCTGCAGGAGCCGGAAGGGAAAAAGGCGGAATAAAATCTAACACGCCGATCGTTCTTCGATCTCGACGTAATCCCGTTCGGTGGCTCCGGTGTAAATTTGCCGGGGACGATGGATTTTTTGCTTCGGATTCGTGGAGATCTCGCGCCAGTTGGCGATCCAGCCGGGCATGCGACCAATGGCAAACATCACCGGGAACATATCAACCGGAATGCCGATAGCCCGGAGAATAATCCCGCTGTAGAAGTCGACGTTCGGATAAAGCTTACGCGAGACAAAGTAGTCATCGCTGAGTGCCACTTCCTCAAGATGCCGGGCGATATCAAGCAAAGGATCTTGGATGCCCATGGCGGTAAGGACGCGCTTGGCAGCTTCACCCAAGATACGGGCCCGCGGATCGTAGTTTTTGTAGACGCGATGACCGAAGCCCATGAGACGGCGCTCGCCTTTCTTTGCTGCCTCGACCGCTTTGCGTCCATCGTCGCCGGAGGCCCTGATCTCCTCAAGCATCTCGATAACTGCGGCATTGGCTCCGCCATGGAGCGGGCCCCACAAAGCACAAACTCCGGCTGAGACGCTGGCAAAAAGATTGGCCCCGCTCGACGCGACCATGCGCACGGTTGAGGTGCTGCAGTTCTGCTCGTGGTCGGCGTGGAGCAGCAGGATCAAATCAAGGGCGTTGGCAATTTCCGGCTTTGGGTTGTAGTCACGATACGGCTCGGAGAACATCATATGCAAAAAGTTGGCCGCATAACGTAAATCCCAGCGCGGATACACAAAGGGCAGTCCGCGCTTGGTGCGGTAGGACATGGCTGCCAGCGTTCGAACTTTGGAAATGAGCAAAGCTGCCGCCCAGTCGAAATGCTCGAGATCTATTTCCCGTTTATGCGTTGTCATCTCGGGGTAGTAGCAGCCGAGCGAATTCAGCATGGCGGAGAGAATGGCCATAGGGTGTGAACTGTGGGGAAAGCCTTCGAAGAAGTGGCGCATTCCCTCGTGCACCGAGGCGCTCGATGCAACCCGTCCGCGGAATTTGGAGAGCTGCTTGGAATCAGGCAGCTCTCCGTAAATAATCATGAAAGCCGTCTCGAGAAAAATCGACCCCTCGGCCAAATCCTCGATGCGGTATCCGCGATGGCGGAGCACCCCCCGCTCGCCGTCGATGTATGTGATATCACTCTGACAAGAACCGGTATTGGCATACCCATCATCAAACGTAATGTAACCGCTCAGATCCCGCAGGGCGCGGACATCCACAGCGTGTTCTTTTTCCGTTCCGATGATTACCGGAAGATCCACGCTCTGTCCGTCGGGTAAAGTTAGCTTCGCTTTTTTCTGTTCCATGGGTCAGTTAAAGGGTCAAACTTTATCAACGTAATCTGCATACCAAGCAGGTGGCAAACAAAAGGGCCATCTGCTGGCGTTTTTTTTGGTGAGACAACTTCCCCGGATTTATTGTCCCGTTATGACCGCCTTGCGCATATCTCCATCGGTCAAAAACGCACGGTGGAGAGCATAAGCGTTATCGAAGCTCTGAGGGGTGTGCACCTCGCCACCAAGCTTGAGGTATTCGCGCAGCAGCGGACGAAATTCGGGGTGTGCACAGTTTTCGATGATGAGTAAGGCCCGCTCGTGTGGCGAATGCCCGCGCAAATCAGCGACCCCCTGCTCCGTGACGATGATCTGCACACTGTGTTCGCTGTGATCCAAGTGTGAGACCATCGGAACAATCGGGCTGATCTTTCCGCCTTTGACAAATGATGGACAGGTAAAGATTGAAATAAAAGCGTTGCGGGTGAAATCGCCCGAGCCCCCGATCCCGTTCATCATTTGGCGTCCCATGACGTGCGTGCTGTTTACGTTGCCATAAAGGTCGAGCTCCAAGGCCGTATTTATCGAGATGATACCAAGACGCCGGACAACTTCCGGATTGTTTGAAATCTCCTGGGGACGCAGGAGCAAGCGTCCGCGGAATTGCTCGAGATCACGGTAAAGATCGTTCATCACCTCGTTGCTCAAAGTCAGCGAGGAACCGCTGGCAAATTTCAGCTGATCTTCGCGCATCAGCTTGATCACGGAGTCTTGAATAACCTCGGTATACATGCTGAAAGCGGGAATCTCCGGATTGCTGCCCATGGCAAAAAGCACGGCGTTTGCAATATTGCCAACGCCGCTTTGGATTGGCAGAAACTCCTGAGGGACACGCCCCGCCTTGATTTCTCCAGCGAGGAAATCGGCCACATTCTCCCCGATGCGCATGGTCACTTCATTGGGTTCGTCAAATGCGCTCACCTCATCATCAAGATCGGTCTCTACCACACCAACAATCTTAGAAGGGTCGATTTTCAGCGTTTCCGTTCCGATGCGGTCATCCGGGCGGTAGATCGGTATGTGCTTGCGGGTGGGCGGATCCTCCGGCTCGTAAATGTCATGAAAACCGCGCAGCGCGCCGGGATGTTTTTTGTTGAGTTCCAAGACTACCCTTTTGGCTTGATGGGCGAACGTTGGCGCCGCCCCCACACTGCTCGTCAAGGTCACTTCGCCATTCGCCTGGATGTCACATACTTCCAATATCGCCCAATCAATCGGACCGAGAAATCCGTAACGCACGGCTTGGGGCAGCTGGGACAAGTGCATGTCGAAAAACTGCGTGTGCCCCGTATTGATGCGTTTGCGAAGATCAGGGTCACTTTGATAAGGGGTGCGAAACTTGATGGCGTCGCTTTTGGCCAAAACGCCATCGAGCGATGGCCCGGTGCTGGCCCCCGTGATGACGCCAATGGCAAACGGCTTGCCCGCCTCGTGTTCCTTGATTGCCCGGGCGGCAATTTCCCGGGATACAGCTTTGGGAGAACCTGCCGGAGTGAAACCTCCAAAGCCGATTACTTCGTCAGTTTTGATGAGCGCAGCCGCTTCGGCTGCCGTAAGTGTCGGGTATCCTGCAGTCATATAATGGGACGAGCCCCCCGCGCCGTGGCTGGCACGGACCCGAGGGGCTCATTGACTATCTAAAAGCCGGAATCCATTCGGCACAATGCAAAACCGAAGGTTAGCCAAAGCCGGGCAGAGCCGAGTTGAGGTCATCGCGCGTGGCCAAGCCCACCAATTGACCACCGGGATTGATCACCGGGAAAACTTCCTGTGCAGACCCCTGAACGAACGTCCGCGCGTCATCGAGAGAGGCGGTGGCTGGAATAACCACAAAACTATGCCATGCCAATTGATCGATGGATCTATTCGGATGGGAGATCAAGGCTTCGGCCAATCTTTCAGCAGGTATCATTCCCGTTACACGCAACGCAGGGTCCGTCACCGGCAAAATCCCCAAGTGTCCCCTCATGGCGTGCTGGATCGCCTGCGTAACGCTCATGCCGGGTTGCAGCACTGGTCCTGTGGGACGCATGATGTCGGAAACGCAGGTATCTTCGGCAGCCTCCTTGTAGGCAGCAAAGTTGGCCTCCGTCTGCGCGCCGAAAAAAACAAAGACCGCGATGAAGATCAAAAAAGGATTACCTCCCAGCACGCCGAGCAAGCCGAAGCCCACCGCCATGGCCTGTCCGACCACGGCAGCAATTCGCGTGGCCTTGGCATGCTTCATCCGCATGGCCAACAAAGCACGGAGCACCCTGCCTCCGTCCATCGGAAAAGCCGGCAGCAGATTGAAAACAACCAAGATCACATTGATGGCCAAAAGCTTCACCAAAAGGTTGCCGCGCCCGCCGGCAATATCAGCGAGATCTTGAATATTTAAAAAACTACCCAGCACGATGTAGAGCCCCAACACGATCACGACATTCACAGCCGGACCGGCCAATGCCACGACCAACTCTTGCCATGGTTTGTCCGGGAACCTCTCCAATCGGGCAACTCCACCGATGGGCAGCAGTGTGATGTCAGGGGTACGAATCCCGTAAGCCTTCGCAGCCAAGGCATGTCCGAACTCGTGCAAAACCACACAGACAAAGAGCAAAACGATGAAGAACAACCCAGCCGCCATCGCCGTCCATCCACCATCGGAGTAATAAACAAAGCCAAACCAAGCCAGCAGGAGAAAAAAAGTCACATGAACTCGCACGTCGATGCCGGCGATGCGCGCGAGTTGAAAAGACCACTTCACGCGGGGAAACGTCAGCCAAGGGTCGCCCCCCGGCAAGGCGAATCCGCTGGTCGGTTTCCCTCTGGCCATGACAAGCGTCAGCGTTCATCTTTCGCGGCGTCATGACATGGGAAGTCGCCACGGTATTGATGCTGGTAGCATTCGCCCTCGTGCAATTCATGCGCGAGCGATGGCCGACCGATCTCACCGGACTGGCGGTCTTTGCCGGCTTGCTCGTGCTGTCGCAATTACCGTTTGAAAATTCTTTTCCGGAGGCCACAAAGCTGCTCGGGGTATTTGCCAACCCCGCCCCGATCACGGTTGCGGCCATGTTCGTGCTGAGCAATGCCCTGGAAAGGACCGGTGCCCTTAGTCGCGTGCTGGCCAAATTGGAGAACGTCGGCAATCTCGGACCGAGAGTCTTGCTGCTGATCATGATGCTCGGAACAGCTCTGGTTTCCGCCTTCATCAACAATACCCCTGTTGTGGTCGTGGGATTGCCCGTGGCCATACACTTGGCGAACCGGGCAGGCGTCTCCGCATCGATATTTCTTATCCCCCTCTCGTACGCTTCGATTTTTGGGGGCACCTGCACATTGGTCGGAACGAGCACGAACATATTGGCGAGCGGCTTGCTGGCCGACACGGGACATGCCCCATTCGGCATGTTTGAAACCGCAGCGGTCGGTTTGCCCCTGCTCTTTTTGGGAACAGCTTTCGTGGTTCTGCTGGCGCCGAAACTTTTGCCCGATCGCAAAACACTAGCTCAAGACATCCGCGAGGGGGGTTTTTCCGAGTATGTCGTCGAGGCCACCGTGGCACTTAACTCCGAAGCATTGGGCAAAACGCTCAAAGAAGCGGGGCTCGGGCCTCGCGCCGGACTGCGGATTCTCGAAGTAATCCGCGGTGGCAGCCCGTGCTACGAAGCGCTCGACACCCTCAAACTGTGCGCGGGCGACCGCTTGGTTATGGCGGCACCACCCGAAGCAGTCGCCAATGTCTTGGCCATGCGGGGCCTCCAGCTCGACGTCGAAAAATCCGACGCCGGCCGTCAGATCACAACGCATGAAGGCCACCTTGCGGAAGCCATCATCGGTCCGCTATCCGAGATTGCCGGGCGCAGCCTCAGGGAAGTGAACTTCCGCCAGCGTTTCGGTCTGGTCGTGTTGGCCATTCACCGCCGCGGCTCGAACTTGAGTCGTGGTTTTGCATCCACCACTTTGCAGCCCGGAGACACCCTGCTGCTACTCGGGGCCGACGCCACGATAAACCAGCTCAGGGGAAGCAATGAACTGCTCCTCCTCGACCGCCCAAGGATCCCGACTTCGGCGCAAAAGGCCAGCACCCCTCTGGTGCTGGGAACGCTCGGTGCGGTGATCACCCTGGCCTCTTTGGAAATCGTTCCCATCGCCGTCGCCGCTCTGGTCGGATGCGTGTTTCTCATGGTCACCGGCACCCTCAAACCGCGACAAGCTTATGCCTCGGTGGACTGGGGGCTTCTTTTCCTCATCTACAGCACCCTGGCTCTTGGAGTATCAATGGAGAGTACCGGCACAGCTCAATTCGTGGCCGGCAATCTGGCGACTTGGGCAACGGACTTTGTTCCTTTGGCGTGGAAGCCACTCCTGCTGCTCGCTGCCATTTTTGTGATTACCTCGGTTGTGACGGAGCTTCTCTCCAACAACGCCACCGTTGTTTTGATGATGCCGATAGCATTGGGTGTTGCGACCGAGCTGGGACTTGATCCTCGTCCGTTTGCCATCGCGATTACCATCGCCGCCAGCGCCAGCTTTACCACCCCGATCGGTTACCAGACTAACACTTACGTCTACTCAGCAGGCGGTTACCGCTTTGCTGATTTTCTGCGCATCGGTTTGCCCTTGAACATCTTTTACTTCATCGGCGCGGTAACGATTATTCCTATGGTCTGGCCCTTCCACCGGTAAAAAAACAAACCCCGTGGACCTGCTCCACGGGGTTTGTTTGGATTATGATTGGTCAGGCAGACTGTTGTTTGAGAGCTGATGCCATCGAGATGAAGAAAGCACCGGTAAAAATCAAATTGATCCCGAACAGCAGGCCCAATAACCACGCCGCCGAGCCGGGAAAACCGCTATAGATCATCCAAGCAAGCACTAACGACACAACACCGCTCAGAAGCATCATCCAAAAAGTTCCCGTTCCGGAAAATTTGAACGAGGCCACGATGGTCACAATCCCCTGTGCGGCGAAATATGCGCCCAGCAAGACAGTCAAAGTCAGCACACCCGCCGCGACTTGGAACAAAAGTAGCAATCCTGTCACCAAAGTGAGGATCGACCACAGGCCGGAAACTATCCGCTGGACCGTGCTCTCTTCTTTGCGGCCGATGGCAGAGGCCAAGGCATAGCCACCCGCGATCAAAAGAAAAGCGGCGAAGAGTTGCTCAACAGCCACTGTCGCGAACAGCGGAAAAGTAATTGCCAACGCTCCAAGCACAACGAGGAGGATTCCCTGGAACAAGGTCCAGCCGGATGATTTTTGCATGGTTGAATTAGTCATAACGCGCACACGCTGTTCCCGAAGCCCTCGCGAGGGAAGTGTATTTTTCAGCGGACGCTTGGCAGATCAGTGTTAAAATATTGCCCAACCCACCTCATGAGGAAGAAAATACAAGCGCGTCATCCCGCCGCCAAGCGCATCAGCTTGCTTCGCCCGCGGGCCAAGCGACGCCGGGCGCGTCGTCAACGCACCAAGCGACTCGGCCGGCTCATCTTGGCGTGTTTTCTTCTCTGGGGGATCATTGCGGCATTTTACGCAGCATGGGCTTGGACGTTCGACCTGCAGCAAGTCGGTCGTATACCGGAGAGCTCCCTGGTGATTGATCGCAACGGGGACGTCTACACCAGACTGGCGGGAGAGCATCGGCGCACGGTCCCCTTGGACAAAGTGAGCCCGTGGTTCATCCGGGCGGTAATGGCCCGCGAGGACTCACGTTTCATGCAGCATTTCGGGGTGGATCCGGTCGGCATCCTGCGTGCGGCCATGAGGAACTTGTCCGCGGGCGGCGTGCGCCAAGGCGGCAGCACCCTCACCCAACAGCTGGCCCGCAACAGCTTTCCTCTCGGTGGACAAACCATCCACCGGAAGATTCTTGAAGCGGCCCTTTCCCTGCGGATGGAGTCCGTTCTGACCAAGGACGAAATCCTCACCCATTACATGAACAGGATTTATTTCGGCGCAGGACTCTTTGGTATAGAAACGGCCAGCCAAGCCTACTTCGCGAAACCGGCGGCAAATTTAAATCTTTCTGAAGCTGCCCTGCTGGCGGGAATCATCCGCAGCCCGAACCGGCTCTCGCCCTTCCGGGATCCGCAAGGCGCGCTCGAACAGCGCAACATCGTTCTGCGGCAGATGGAAGACCAAGGCTACATCTCGGCGCGGCAAAAAACCGAAGCCCAAGCAGAACCGCTCCTTCTTGCCTCCGAACGGCCCGCGCCCCCGCAAGAAGATTGGGCCATGGAGCTGCTCTGGCGCGAACTGGAGCGCGTCTTGCCTCAGGACGTTCTCGATGGTGCGGGCTTGAAAGTTTACACCACGCTCGACGGCGCCATGCAACGAAGCGCCGTGGAAGCGATCGAAGCCCAACTCGAATCGGTGGAGGCTCGCCCCGGCTACACTCATCCTCGCAAAGCAGAAACGAGTTTTGTCGATCCGCAAAGCCGCGGCGGCACGCCCTATTTGCAAGCTGCCGCCATGGCGATCGACAACCACAGCGGCGGCATCCGCGTGCTTGCCGGAGGACGCGACTACACAACCAGCAAATATAACCGTGCATACTTCGCCGAGCGTCAGGTTGGTTCCGCCGTTAAGCCGTTCGTTTACGCCGTGGCTTTCGCCAGTGGTCTTCATCCTGACACCCCGGTCAGTGACGATCGCATCCGCCCGGGGGAGTTGCCCAAAGCGTTCGGACCATACAATCCGTCAAACAGCGATGACACCTACCGCGGCTTGTTGCCGGCCAAAGACGGTTTGGTGCTCTCCCGTAACACCATGAGTGTACGTATCGGAACGATGGCCGGGATAGATCGTGTGAGAGAATGTATTTTGGCGGCGGAATTAACGAAAGACGCGCCCCGATTCCCCTCAATTTTTCTCGGCGCTTTCAGCGGGACACTGCGATCTCTCACGGTGGCATACGCCGCGTTGGCCAATGATGGGATCGCGCCCAGCCCGCACCTTCTCGACCGGGTTGAAGATCCGCAGGGGCGCGTCATTTACCGATACAAGGGATCGGTCCGAAGATTTGTGCCGTCTTCAGCTGCCAGGTTGACCTCCGCCATTCTGCAGGAAGCCATGACACGTGGCACCGGGGCAGTAGCCGCAGCCTTTGGCTACAAAGGCAGGGCCGCAGGCAAGACCGGCACAACCAACGAATACCGAGATGCGTGGTTTATCGGATTCGATTCCGAGACAACTTGCGGCGTTTGGGTTGGTTTCGACCAACCAAAGACCATCGTTGATCGAGGGTATGGCGCGACTTTGGCTTTACCCGTCTGGGCTAAAATCATGAGCGCCACCGGAAGCAGTCGCTAAGAAGCTTGTGAAGCATGACGCATTTTTTCCAAAACGCGTCGGGCCGCGCCAGAATCGATCGACTCGTTTGCACGCGCCATAGCCTCCTCCCAATCGAGGGCTAACGCGGCAACCTGCAATGCCGCGGCCGCATTGATCACCACGAGATCCCGCGCCGCTCCACGATGATCCCCCGCAAGTATCCGCTGGAGAATGGTGGCATTTTCGGCAGCATCACCCCCGAGCAATTCATCAAGTCGGCCGGCAGGCACACCGAGATCGGACGGATGCAAAGTCGTGGAGGAAGTCGCACCGGCAATCACCTCGGCGATAACCGTCGGGCCCAATGTGGATATCTCGTCCATCACTCTCCCTTCACCCGCTTGGCCATGCACAACCCAAGATCGTTCGCGCCCCAAAGACGGCAGCACTGAGGCGTAAAGAGCCACAAGGCTCTCGCTGAACACCCCGGCCAACTGATAAGCGGGGCGCGCGGGGTTGAGCAGCGGGCCGAGCATGTTGAAGATCGAAGCGCGCTTGCGTTCGCCCAAAATCTTACGGGCGGCCACGACCGACTTGAACGCCGGATGAAAACGCGGAGCAAAAAGAAAAACCGCGCCCGCCTCCTCGATCATTTGTTGCAACCGGTCCTGCGGAGAATCCGGTGAAATGCCGAGAGCTTCCAACACATCCGCCCCACCGCTGCGGGAAGTAATGCCCCGGTTGCCATGCTTGACCAGACGTGCCCCCGCTCCAGCAGCCACGAACATAACGGCCGTTGACACATTGAACAGGCCAAGCTTGTCACCGCCTGTTCCGCATACGTCGAGAACTGGCCCCAGCCCGTCCGCGACCACAAAAGGCTCGGCGCGTTTCATAAAAGCCGAAGCAAATGCCACAATCTCCTCCGGACTTTCTCCACGCACATGCAGAGCATCGAGAAAGTCCGCTTTCTCCACATCGGAATAAGTAGCCGACAGCAGACCCTCGACGACCGCGTTGACATCTTCGGGTGAAAGAACCTCGCGTTGACCAACTTTTTCGATCCAACGTTTCATGGCATGACTTCAGCAAGACGTTCGCGCAATTTTACTGCCAACCATTGGCCTGAGACTTGTGGCCGGTCGAGATAACCGTAATTGAGTCGCGAACCCGCCACGGCAAGGGCCAAGCGGGAAACGCGCCCCAGAGGCCCCATTCCCATCGTGGACAGTGCCATCGAGGGATAGAGCGATTGCAACTGGAGAAGCACCGACAAGTCTTTAGGGCTACGCAAAGTTGTGGCAATTTTGACAAAATTCGCCCCGGACCGCCGAGCAGCACCTACGGTCTCCCGCAAACGCGCAAGTCCCGGCGTGCCCCGGAAGTCGTGGAATGAGATCACGGTAAAAATCCCGCGCTCGGCAGCCGAAGCCAAGACGGGTTGCATAGGCCCGACAGATCGCAACTCGACATCAACAGCTGTCGCCAAAGGTAAAAATTCCTCATACAAAGACCGCCGGACGGACGAGGAAAGATTTCCTGCCCCGCCTTCGACCGGATGACGCGCCGTCAGCAAAAGCGGCGCAGGTATCCTTGAAACCGCCGAGGCAATCGCGTGTCGACTGGCAAGGAGGCAATCCAAACGAATCTCCACTAAATCAACCGTACCGGGCGGGAGCTTTCCGGCATCCGACAACCCGCGCACCGTATGCGCGGTGGCAACAACCAGCGGCCGTGACGCGCTCTCGAGCTTTTTCTTAGAATTCATGGAGAAAAGCTGCTTTTATAGAAGTTTCGGCACATGTCCGCCATACGTAACTGAGAGCAACCCAAAATGTTTTATCGTAAACACAAATTCGCACTGCAGCTGAATCAAAGCGCGGATGCCATAATCCTGGCCGCATCCCTCTACTTCAGCTACGCCCTGCGCGCCTACAATATCGTGAATATCGATATTTTTCCCGACATTCCACCGTTGGCAAACTTTTTATGGCTTTTCATGGTTGTATGCCCTTTCGGCCCTCTCTTCTTGGAACTTCAAGGCTTTTACCAATACCCCCTCGAAAAAAGTGTTCGCCGCTCGTTGCAGCAAATTGCCTACGCCGGATTTTGGGTTGGGTTCGTCATTGGTGCTTGTGTCATTTTTTTAAAACTCAGCATCCCAAGCCGATCCGTCTTCTTGATTTTTCTGGCCATTGCGCCTGCCGGATTGCTGTTACGCGAGGCACTTTTCCGGTCTATTTACATGCGCATACTGTTAAAGGGATCGGAAGGCGAAAGCATCATTCTCGCTGGTTCACCGGATAAAATGAACGAATTGGTGCAAGACCTCTCTCCCATCCAGCAACTGGAGCTTAATGTGGTTGAAAGGGTCGACCTCGACCGTCAGCCGGTCAAAGACTTGGTCGAGTCCATGCACCGGCATAGTGTAAGTCGCGTGGTGCTTGCCTTCGGACATCATTCCTCCGACTGCTTGCAAGCCTCCATCACGGCGTGCGAAACGGAGGGCGTCGAAGCATGGATCGCGGCCGATTTCGTTAGGGCATCCATCGCTCGTCCGACCTATGACTCCCTCGGCAAAACGCCGATGCTGGTTTTCCGAGTTACACCAAGCCTTTCCTGGGCCCTCTTGGTAAAAAACCTGATCGACCGCCTGGGAGCTCTCCTCGGGTTGCTTTTGCTTTCGCCCTTGTTTTTGGCCGTAGCCCTCGGAATCAAACTCACCTCGCCCGGACCAGTCATTTTTGTGCAGAAACGGGCAGGCAAACATGGCCGGCCTTTCAAGATGTATAAGTTCCGCTCAATGCGAAAAGGTGCAGAGAAGGAACAAGACCTACTCAAAAACCTGAACCAGATGAGCGGGCCCGTTTTCAAAATCGTCGATGATCCCAGAATCACACCTCTGGGCCGATGGATCCGAAGAACAAGCATTGATGAGTTGCCGCAACTGTTCAATGTGCTGCTTGGACACATGAGCCTGGTCGGACCCCGCCCCCTGCCGCTCTACGAAGTGGAGAACTTCGAACTCACGGCGCATCGGCGCCGTTTGAGCATGAAGCCCGGCCTGACCTGCCTTTGGCAAATCAGCGGACGCAATAATGTGCGCGAATTCAGCGACTGGGTTAAACTCGATGTCGAATACATCGACAACTGGTCACTCTGGCTTGATTTTAAAATTCTCTTGCGGACGGTGCCAGTAGTCCTCCTTGGAACCGGCGCCCGTTGATAAACTGAGGATTATCTGGAAATGATCGGCACAGTCTGATAGATACTTACCTCCAATTTTCATGCCCTCAGCATCTTCCAAGCGTGTATCGTTAGTCACCGGCGGCGCCGGTTTCCTCGGATCTCATTTGTGCGATCGCCTGCTGAACGAAGGACATCACGTAATCGCGGTCGACAACTTGGTTACCGGTAGCGTGGAAAATATCGCCCACTTGGCCGGAAACCCAAATTTCCGCTACATCAAACAAGACGTCACGCAATACATCTACCTCCCCGACCAGATAGATTACGTCTTCCATATGGCCTCGCCGGCCAGTCCGATCGACTATCTTGAATTGCCCATTCAGACAATGAAGGTTGGCGCACTCGGCACACACAATGCCTTGGGCTTGGCTAGATCAAAAGGCGCGGCATTTTTGCTGGCTTCGACTTCGGAATGCTATGGTGACCCACTGGTGCACCCGCAAACCGAAGATTACTGGGGCAACGTCAACCCCATCGGTCCACGCGGTGTTTATGACGAAGCCAAACGCTTCGCTGAAGCCCTGACCATGGCTTACCACCGCTACCATCAGGTGGACACCAAGATCGTTCGTATCTTCAATACTTACGGTCCGCGCATGCGTTTGCGGGACGGTAGGGTCGTTCCGGCTTTCATCGGCCAAGCCCTGACCGGACAACCCATCACTGTCTTCGGAGACGGTTCTCAGACCCGCAGCTTTTGTTATGTCTCGGATTTGATCGACGGCATCTTTCGTTTGATGATGAGCCGCTTTCACGAACCGGTGAACATCGGCAACCCCCATGAAATGACGATCAAACAATTTGCCGAAGCGATCCGTGACCGCATCGCTCCCACGGCCGAAATCGTTTACAAGCCCCTGCCCGTCGACGACCCGAAAGTCCGGCAACCTGACATTACCCGTGCTCGCCGTGAGCTCGGCTGGGAGCCGCATGTTGCTTTTGACGCTGGCATTGACAAAACTATTGAGTACTTTCGGGGACGCGTCGCTGCGATCATCTGAACAAACAGTCACCCCATCAGAAATCCTCCCATCATGAAAAGCACACTTCGTATCTTCGCGTTGATCTTCGGCGCGATTTGTGCGACCCACGCGCAACAGATCAACCCCGATTTCAAAATCAACAAAATCACCCCGGATTTCACCACGACACCGGAGTACAACTTCAGTTATGGCCCCAAGAACAAACGGGTCACCAAGAACAAAGACTTTCTCGAGGCTGAAGTCAGTTTTGATTGGCAACCGCGAGACAAAAAGCCCGACTTCCTCGACGAGCTTACCTTCAACTACTACATCCTTTTGAACAATAAGAGCAGCGAAAATCCCAAAGGGACCCTCCTCACCGGCACAGTCACCCACATCGCTATTCCCCAAGCTAAAAGCATGAATTCCGTCATGTACGTCAGCCCGCGCACGCTGGAGCGCTTCTTTGGCGGCAAGACTCCCAACAATATCACCGCTGCGGTGGTCGATGTTGGCGTGACGATTACGAAACAAGGCCAACTCGTTGCTGAAGCAAGCTGGCAAGGCCGGGGGCAATGGTGGTTGAATTACCAACAAGTCAGCGGATATGTTTTGAACAAGAGCGAAACCCCCTTTGCGCCCCTCGCTTGGGACTACTACGAGGCGATCAAAACAAAATCTGGCGGCATGTAACTGGCTACCGGTAGTATCATTTTTCACTGCATGGCTAAATCACCCACCCGCGTTGCCTCAGTTAATCTCGGCATGCAGACCGTCACCATGGCGGTGTTTGACGTTGCCGCTGGTGGCGGGCTGACTTTATCCACTTACGCGCAAGCCGAGTTGATCGCGGATCCAGCAGCAGACGCGACTCGCGCCGGACAACTTCGTTTGGTGCTGGGGGAGTTACGCGAGAAAACCGGATGGAAAGGCGCCTCGATTGCTTGCGCCGTCCCATCTCAGGGCGTTTTCACCCGTTTCGTCAAAATCCCTAAAGTCGATGCAGACCAAGTCGGACAGGTGCTTTTTTTCGAGGCCCAACAGAACGTCCCCTACCCGATCGAGGAGGTTGCCTGGAGCTATCAAGTGCTACCTGAGAGAGACGCCGAAAAGCTCAGCGCGCTGATTCTTGCCACCAAACTCGAATCCCTCGAGGAATGCGTCGACGCTATCCGCGGAGCCAAGCTGGAGCCTGATTTAATCGAAACTTCGCCCACGGCGCTCTACAATGCATTTCGGTTCAACTATCCAGAAATTGCCGGCTGCACACTGTTGATCGATATCGGTTCACGCACAACCAATCTGATTTTTATCGAGGGCAACGAAATATTCATCCGCACCTTGCCGATCGGAGGCAACTCCATCACCGGGGCTTTGCACAAACGCTTCGACGCCCGCTCTTTCAACGAGGTCGAGGAGTTAAAACGCAGCGAGGGCATGATTCCTCCGCCAGGCAATTACAGCGGAGCCAAAAGCGAGGACATCGCCGAGATCGGCAAAATCGCCCGTACTGTGATGACTCGCATTCATAACGAAATCACCCGTTCCATCACTTTTTACCGGACCTCACAAAAAGGCTCGGCGCCCGCGATGGTTTTTCTGGCTGGGGGCGGAGCTTCGCTGCCTTACTCAGTCGAATTCTTCAAAGAAAAACTCTCTTTGCCGGTTGAATACTTTAATCCGCTGCGAAGGGTCGGCGTCGGTTCGGGAGTCGATGTCTCTGTGCTGCCTAAAATAGCCCACCAACTCGGTGAATGCGTCGGGTTGGGCATCAATCTCTTGCTGGATCATTGTCCCCTTGCCATTTCACTCAAATCTCCAAGTTTAGAGCGAATCAAGGCAGACAAAAAACGACGCCCGTTTCTTGTGGCCGCGGCGGCTCTAATGGTGGGAGCATTGGTTGTCACCGGTCTTTACTATCAAAAGGCGGCGGATCTTGTTTCGCAGATCAATCAAGAGCTGCAGGATGAGATTGATCCGCTCCAAAAAATATCGGGCCAAATAGCAAACTTTACCAGAGAGCGTGACCAAATCCTGAAAGACGGGGCCGATCTGGCAGCCGCCCCCCTGCTCCGATCCGGCTGGTCAGCCATCCTGAACGAACTCAACCGCCACCAACCCGAAAAATACCTCTGGATCACAAAGCTTGCCCCGTATCCGGCGGCCCCGGGATTAGGCACCACCAGCAAAAGCCCCGCTCCTTCCCCGAACGCCAACAATACAGGTGCAGCCAATCATCAGGAACCTGCGGTAACGGCACTTTCCATCGAGGGGCTTTACTTGGAGAACCCCGAGGGTCCGGCTGTGGTGGATAAATTTGTGAACGAATTGTCGAAGTCGGAACTTTTCGACACCTCCGGCGACAGCATTGTCAAACTTCGCGCCACGCAGAGCGGTAATGCATGGGCTTACGAATTCCAAATCCTGCTACCGCTCAAAAATCCGATTCCTCTCTGATGGACTGGTTCAAACAAAATCCATTTCTCGGCAGTTTGGCATTTGCGACAGTGCTCTTTGTCATTGCAAGTGGCTATTACGCCTACACTACCCACTCGGAGTTTGTTCTGCAGACGGAGGAATATTCCGTGAAGACGTCAGCTGTGGCGCAAGCGCGCGGCACCAAGCCCTTTCCGAACCAGACCAATTTGGAAGCCGCCCAAGCCGAAAAAGCTGAAGCGGAAAAAATTATCGGCGAGATGAATGCACTGTTGTCCCAGAAATCCGGAAAGGTAGACCAATCTCTCAATCCTCAGGCTTTTCAAGACCGCTTGAATGCCCAAGTAAGCAAGATCGAAAAAGCCGCCCGATCAGCACAGGTCGAGCTCCCTGAAAACTTTTACTTGGGCTTCGACGAATATCGCAACCAGCTACCATCTGCCACAGCTGCCCCCCTGCTCGGCCAGCAACTCGATTCCATCTCGAGTGTTATCACCATTCTGGTCGAGGCCGGTGTGAAGGCAATCAACGCCGTGAGGCGCCAGCCACTCTCTGTTGAATCGGCCAAACAAGACACCACAGATAAACCCGAAAAAAATCCTAACAACCTGATTCTGGCACCATTTGAAGTTTCTTTTGTCGCCGACCAGACAAACTTTCGTCTGGCCCTCAATAAGATTGTCACCGCCGACCCCATAATCTTTGTTCGCTTGGTCAGTGTCGCCAATTCGCAGCAAAGCCCTCCCGCCAAACAGAACGGCATGAACTCCGATCCGCAGAACAACGCTGATCAACCCAGTGCCGAAACGTCGATCCCCGTTCTTCTTGGAAAGGAAACTCTCAACGTAGATCTACGTCTGGCCACCATTTCCGCCGACAACACCTCGGACAAAAAATAGCTCCCGGATTCATGGATTATCTCAAAGCCAACTACGACCGGATTCTCTTGGTTGTCGCGTCGCTTGCCCTCGTCGGCGCATCCGCCCACGCCCTGCTCGGGCTAGGCAATATCCGGGACGAATACGTGAAATCTCCGGCGCCAGCCTCGGGGGTGGCTTTTGAACCGAACCAGGCACTTTCGCGAATTCGCAGCGAGGTGGATCAACTGGTTGATCCGGCAAAATTCGCCTGGCGCGAGGGCGCCACATTGCTTTTTGCCAGTCGCGTCTACCTCCTGCGCGACAACCAATTGATCGATATTTTTGAAAGCGATCTCGATCTTTTTGAGGGTATTCCAAACAAGTGGGTACTCGACAATAAACTCGATTACACTGACACCGGTCTGCCCTCCAGAGACGCCGATGGCGATGGTTTCACTAATCTTGAAGAGTTCTCGGAAAAAACCGACCCCCGCGACCCTGAATCCAAACCGGGATCCTGGAAAAAATTGCGGATGCTGAGCAGCAAAATCGACAAGTTGAGGACCAAATTCGTCTCCCTGCCGACTGGTAGCCTGGACCAAGTTGCCATCAACACCATCAGTGCGGAAAATCCCACCGCTCTCAGCGGTGGCACCAAGTTCTACAAAAAGGGCGAAACGATCAAGCTGGCGGAGATCCTGCCGAATCGTAAGGAGTCGGAAAAAGAGACCGACCTCAAGTTTGTCGATGCCAAGATGATCAAGCGCTTCAATCCATCCATTAATGCTGATGAACAAATCCCCCAAATCACGCTCCGCAACATGGTTGACAATCGTGAAATAGATCTCCTCATGGGCGAAGTCAAAGATTCCCCTTACTCACTAGCGACACTGCAAGATATCCGACCGGGCGGCCAAAGTTTTGAACTTCGTACGGGCGAGAGTTTTTCCATCGACGGCAAATCTTACAAATTAATTGACGTCGACATGGAAAACGCCATTATCTCCGACATCGAATCTGGGGAAAGGCACTCTATCCCTCAGCAGACCACGAGTCTTCCCCCGGCTTCTAAACAAAACTCCGATTCATGAGCGGTCTCACCCCCTCCATTTCCTATTTTGCTAAGCATACTTGCCTTTTGCTTTTTGCGACACTTACCACACCCTTGACCCTGCTGGGCGGTGGAACGGGAAATGCTCCCAACGCCGGGGTTGAAGCCCAAGCCGAGCTTGAAATCGCCAAACGGATGAAGTTGGCCGAGGAATACGCCCCCCAAGCGATGCAAAGGGGTTCGGTTGCCTTGATGGAGAGGGACTACGAGACCGCCTTCGCCCAATACAAAGCTGCTGTTGACGCCCTTCCGGATGCGCCCCAAGTAAAAGAACTGCGCACGACGGCGCTGGATGGTTTTTCCAAAGCAGCTATGGGCCTAGCCGAACAGCGTATTGCCGAAGGACGTTGGGAGGATGCCAAGGAAACCGTGCAAAAGATCCTCGAACCGCAATACAACCCGAACTACAAACCTGCGCAGCGCCTGCTCGCCCGCTTGGAAGCTCCTGATTATTTCAACAAGACCGTGACGCCGGGCCATGTGGCCAAAGTTGAGGAGGTCAAAAAACTCCTCGTCGAAGCTCAAGGCCTCTACGACTCCGGACGTTTCGATGAGTCTTTTGCCAAATACGAGGCAGTCATCCGCTTAGATCGCTACAACGTCGCGGCTCGTCGTGGCATGGAGCAAGTCAACCTGGCCCGCACACGCGTTGCTGATGCAGCCTACAACGAAACGCGAGCCTCTATGATTACCCAAGTCGATAAAGCTTGGGAAACTCCCGTCCGTCGTGTCGACCTCGGTCCGGCTGCTCTCATTGAACAACCGATGCTGACCACGCGTGGAACGCAGTCGGTCAACCGTAAACTGGACGAAATCATTATACCCCGCATCAACTTCACGGAAACCACAGTCCGCGCAGCCATTGAATACCTGAAGACCCGCTCGGAGGCTTTGGACACCGACCCGGCAGATCGAGGAGTCAATATCGTCCTGAAAATTGATCCCGCGGCCGAATCGCAAACAGTCACTCTCGATCTCGCCAATCTCCCCCTCCGCGAAGCGCTTGCTTACATTACCAACTTGGCCAGTTTGAAATTTAAAGTTGAACCTTATGCCGTATTGGTCGTGCCTCTTTCCGAACCCACGGAGACTCTTATCACCAAAGAATACCGCGTACCGCCGGGCTTCATCACAAACTTGCCATCTACTGGCTCAGCAACGAGCGGTGGATCGGCCGCTCAGAGCGGTGCAAAAGTCTTTCTCGAATCCCAAGGGGTTCAATTCCCTGCCGGCGCAAGTGCAAATTTCTTGGCCAGCAGCAGCCGCCTGATCGTTCGAAACACTCAGGAAAACCTCGATTTGGTTGACGCCCTTGTTGAAAGCTCAACCGGCGCAGTCCCCTCACAAGTTGAGATTGAATCGAAGTTTGTCGAAATCTCGCAGAACAACCTCAAAGAACTTGGTTTTGACTGGTTGCTCGGACAATTCGCACTACCCGGTGGCTCCGGTGTGTTCGGGAGCGGCGGCACCAGCGGCAATCAATTTAATTCGACCGTCCCCCCATCTGGTGGAACCCCTTACTACCCATTTATCGTCCCAGGTACAACAACCCCAGTCGGGCAATATCCTGTCACGGCCGGCAATCGCAGCGGTCAAACAGCTATCACCGGGAACGCCCTAGATGGCCTCCTTTTTGGCACTCCCGTAGGGCCTGCGGCCGGCATTCTTTCCTTGGCCGGGGTCTTTACCAACCCGCAATTCCAAGTTGTATTGCGAGCACTCAATCAGAAAAAAGGTATCGACGTCCTATCTGCACCAAAAGTCACAACCAAGAGTGGTACATCAGCTACTGTTGAAATCGTCCGCGAATTCCGCTACCCAGCCGAATATGACCCACCGCAAATCCCCCAAACGACCGGTGTAGGGGTACAGCCAGTAACTCCCGCCACGCCAACAACATTCACCATGAAACCGACCGGGGTTCGCTTGGAAGCCGAACCTACTGTGGGTTCAGATAACTACACCATTGACCTGCGACTTGTTCCTGAAGTAACCGAATTTGAAGGATTCATAAATTACGGGTCGCCTATCCTCAACCGTGGTGTTGTGGTGACAGACAACGTCATCAACTACCCGGTTTTCAGCGAAAGAAAGGTAGAGACTTCTGTCAGCATTTACGATGGGCAAACCGTGGTTCTTGGCGGATTGATGCGGGAGGACGTCCAAAAAGTGAACGATAAAACTCCCTTGATTGGCGACATCCCTTTTGCGGGTGCACTGTTCCGGTCCCAGTCGGACCAGCACATCAAAAGAAACTTGGTCATCTTTGTCACCGTCAACCTTATGGATCCTGCCGGACAACCGATGGCGCAAATGAAACAAGAAGCTATGGCCTCCGAGGAGATGGCTATGGATAGTGCCATGATGTCATCTGTGGAGCCCCCCTTACCGCAATAATGAAAGCAAAATTTCTGGCATTAGGTGCCGCAACAAGTCTCCTTTTCTCATTGTCATCGGGACTGGCCGGTTCGGGCGGCCAATCGGACTACAATTCGTTAGATAGCGGCGCGGATCGTGAAATCACCCGCCGTCAACAAAACGTTGCACTGGCCGAAGACGCCATACGCCGCGGCGATGCTGCCTTGCAGGCAAACAACCTGGAGGCAGCCTACCTCGCTTACAAGGAAGCCGTGGATTTGATACCCGATGGCGATGCCACCAAAAGCCTGCATGCCAGGGCGCTCGCGCGCTACTCCTCCACCGCAATCCGTTACTCCGAGTATCTTGTGAGTGAGGGCGAATATGCTAAGGCGGAAGCCACCGCACGTGAAGTTATCGAACCGCGCTACAATCCGGATTACAAGCCCGCGGCCGTTTTTCTATCGCGTCTGGAGCAACCTGATTACTTCAACAAAACCATCACTCCGCAGTTTGCCATGGACCGCGAGCGGGTCACGGAATTGCTCAACGAGGCCAACGGTTACTTTGATTCCGGTCGCTACGATATGGCTTTGAAGCGTTACCAACAAGTTCTCGCCATCGACAAATACAACGCCGCTGCACTTCGCGGAATGGAGCAGGTAGAAGTAGGTAAGCAGCAATACTACGACAGCGCCTACAATGAGACTCGGTCACGCATGCTTTGGCAGGTCGACAAGGCGTGGGAAAGCCCCAAACGGAAATTCGCGGATTCCCGCTCCACAGATTCTGCTTCACTGCAGGAAGAGCGCCGAGGAACGGAAATCATGATTTCCCGCCTCAATAGAATCATTATTCCACGCGTCGATTTTCGTGACACCACCATTCGTCAAGCTGTCGGTTTTCTTCAACAAAGAAGCCGAGATTTGGACACAACCGAGTCTGATCAGGACCGTCGTGGTGTAAACATCGTTTTGAAGCTTCCCACCACACCGGCCCCGGCATCAGACACAGAAGGCAGCAATGTAACGCCTACCCCCAGCTCCGACAGCCGTATCACGCTCAATTTAACCAATGTCCCTCTTTACGAAGCCTTGCGGTATGTTGCGACTCTCTCTGGTCTCAAAGTCAAGGTTGAGCCCTTCGCCGTCTCCTTGGTTCCTCTCTCCGAACCGACGGATACACTGGAGCAACGTGAATTCAAAGTGCCGCCAGGGTTTATAGCTGAAACTTCACAAGCCTCCGACCCCCTAGCTGTGGCGGGGCGCCAGTCCTTGGATAGTAGTGCCCCAAGGCTGTCAGCACGACAGAACGCCAGGGTCTTTCTTGAATCCCAAGGTGTTGAATTTCCCTCTGGAGCTAGTGCGAATTTCATTCCCGGCAGCAGCCGATTGGTTGTTCGCAACACCGTCTCCAATCTTGACCTGATCGAATCTCTCGTCGATGCCGCCATGGCAGAACAGCCCACCCAAGTGGAAATTGAGGCTAAATTTGTCGATATATCGCAAAATAACCTTAAGGAGCTTGGCTTTGATTGGGCCTTAGGGCCTTTCGCCTTGCCGGGATCGGATGCGATATTCGGCAGCGGAGGCACCACCATACCAGCCGGCCAGGCCGCCAACTGGCCCTTTGTTGATCCTTCAACAGGTCAAATCATTGGTCAAGACACGGTGACCCGTGGCCTCCGCAGCGGAAGCGGTGTTGGTCCAAACAGAGGTCTATCCGTCAACAGCCTCAATGCCCTGTTAGCACAAAATGTCGGCGCTCCGGTGGGAGGCACCGCTCCCGGATTTTTTGCCTTATCCGGTATATTTACCAACCCGCAATTTCAAGTCGTCATCCGCGCACTTAACCAAAAGAAAGGGGTTGACTTGATGGCGGCTCCGAAAATCACCACTAAAAGCGGACAGCAGGGCACCATTAAGATCAACCGCGAGTTTCCTTACCCCCAGCAATACGACCCACCGCAAATACCACAGGCAACGGGTGGTGGCAACAACAACGTTTTAGTTCCTCTTATCAACACTCCTCCTGTCGTAACTCCAAGCTTTCCAACGGATTTTACCACCAGAAATCTGGGAGTGACTTTGGAAGTGACCCCGCAGGTCGGCTCGGACGGCTATACTATCGACCTTACTTTGGCTCCCGAGGTTGTTGATTTTGATGGTTTTATCAACTACGGCTCCCCCATTTTCACGCCTATTCAAGTTGCCAACGTCAACCCATTGAATCCAGCACTCTTAGTTACTGTTCCCCAGCTTTTGACAGATAACGTCATCAATCAGCCGATCTTCAGTGTTCGCAAGGTCACCACAAACGTCAGTATCTGGGACGGCCAAACGGTAGCTCTTGGCGGCTTGATCCGTGAGGACGTGCAGAAAGTGAATGATAAAGTCCCCATCCTCGGCGATATTCCTTTGGCCGGTGCACTCTTCCGCTCGGATATTGACCAAAAAATTAAACGCAACCTTATTATCTTTGTCACCGCTCGCTTGATGGATGCCGCCGGACAGCCGTTGCGGCCTGAAGACGATGTTGATCAGGAGGAAATTGTTGAACCCTTGGGACTTCCGGAAGACCTCAAGAAGCCCAGCATCAGCGCCAAAGGTTTTCGCCAAAAATAAAAGCCATACGCTGGCTTGATGGTGAGCGCCTAAGTAGTTGACAACATCAATATATGCTACTCGGTGTTACCGGAGGCATTGCCTCAGGCAAGTCGACTTTTCGGCGTCTCCTTACTGCGAAGCATAAGTTTACGGTATTCGATGCCGATGAAAGCGTTCACGATCTCCTCGCGAAGGATGAAAGAGTCATCTCGGCAATTCGTACCCACTTCGGAGATTCAGTCCTGAACTTTGATGGCGGGATTAATCGTCCCGCGCTGCGCGAAGCTGTCTTTACCGACAACAAACTAAGGAAGCAATTGGAAGAGATTATTCACCCTGTTGTCCGGCACCAATGGCAGTTGCTGCGGCAGTCCTGCATGGCCAAAAATATGGACTTTTTGGCGGAAATCCCCCTTCTATTCGAAACCAGTGCTGAAAATTTTTTTGATGCGACGATTTTGGTCGCCACATCCACTCCGGTGCAACAAGTTCGCCTGGCGGCACGTGGACTTTCACCACAAATTGCCCAAGCCATGCTTGCCAGCCAATGCCCTATGGGCGAAAAAGAAAAGCGTGCCACCGTCGTGGTCTGGAACGACGGAAGCCTTATCGGATTGGAGCAGCAAGCTCGCATGCTTATCGAACGACTTTTCCCATCTCCGACATGAACAAGTCCTCCGAGGTTTCCATCACCGGGAAAAAGACGGGGCGCGCCACTTTTCCACAGCAATCCTCCGAGGTATCCGGTGCATCATTCTGGTTGTCTGACCTGCAAGCTCTCACTCATGCCGAACTTGCCGGACTAATCCAACGCTATGAATTGCGTTTGCGCCCCGATGGAACCAAACGCCATTTGATCTTCGACCTCTGTCGCTTCTTTCTCTCACTCGGTGCTGAAATATACGCCGAAGGAATGGTTGAAGACCTCGGGGATCACGCGATGTTGCGCTGGCCCATCCACAACTTTGCCAGCGGACCGGATGACCTTTTTGTATCCATCGGGCTTGTTCGCGAATACGGCTTACAAACGGGCCTGCAAATTTGCGGAACCCTGAAGTCTCCCGGCGAACGCGATCGATATTGCGGACTGGCCAAGATATCGTCCATTGAAGGCATCCCTCCAGCAGAGTGGAAGCCGTTGATCCCCTTCGACAAACTCACCCCGCTGTTCCCGCAGGAGCGTATTATTCTCGAAGCGGTCAAAGATTCCACGCTTAGCACTCGAGCCGTGGATTTGATCGCTCCACTTGGCAAAGGCCAGCGAGCACTCATCGTCGCGCCGCCCCGCACAGGAAAAACCATCCTCCTGAAACATATCGCACAAGCGATACGCTCGACCTCTCCTGAAGTTCGATTGATTTTACTACTCGTTGATGAGCGTCCCGAGGAAGTCACCGACTTGCGGAGGTCGATCGACGCCGATATCTACAGCTCAACTTTCGACGAGTCCCCCCAACGACACACCCAACTTTCTGAATTTGTGATCGAGCGGGCCAAGCGCTTGGTCGAACTCGGCCAGGATGTTGTCATTCTTCTCGACAGCATCACCCGCTTGGCCCGCGGCTATAACAATCTCCAACCGGGCAAGGGCCGCATCATGTCCGGTGGCGTCGACTCCAAAGCGCTCATGAAACCCAAACGTTTCTTCGGGGCCGCACGTAATACGGAAGAGGGTGGCAGCCTCACCATTGTCGCCACTGCTCTCGTCGAGACCCAAAGCCGCATGGACGATCTGATATTCGAGGAATTCAAAGGCACCGGCAATATGGAGGTGCACCTCGACCGGACGATTGCCGATCAGCGAATTTTTCCCGCCATTCATGTGACCAAGTCGGCCACACGACGCGAGGAAAACCTTTATCATCCGGATGAACTTGCGCGCGTGATTGTGCTACGCAAGCAATTGAACGAACTCCCGGCCGTTGAGGCAATGGAGATGCTCGCGCGCAATCTACAACGCACCAAAACGAACGCCGAGCTGCTCCTCGGCGGTCTGCGCTGAAGACATGGAAAACTATCCCTTAGCCCATGAACTCAATGCAGCCGATCTGGCTTCCCATATGAATCCCTTGGAGCGGCGGATCGGATACAAGTTCCGCAACTCGCTGCTCCTGGCCGAAGCTCTGACTCACCCCAGCCTGTCGTTTGAGCGCAAGACTTTCCATTTCGACAACCAGCGGCTGGAATTTCTCGGCGATGCCGTTCTTCAGCTTGTCGTTACCCATCATCTTTACCGGCTTTTTCCGTCCTTCAATGAAGGACAAATGACCAAACTCCGTTCCCGCATCGTTTCGCGAGAGGGTTTGAAAATGCATGCAGTCGCTCTCGGCTTGGGCAATTACTTGATGCTCGGGCGAGGCGAGGAAGCAAACAACGGCCGGGAGCGGTCATCGACGCTTGCCGACGCCTTTGAAGCCTTGATCGGCGCCATGTATCTCGACAGCGACTTGGAGACAGTGCGACGCTTCATTC
Source organism: Chthoniobacterales bacterium (assembly GCA_044343805.1). Taxonomy (GTDB): domain Bacteria; phylum Verrucomicrobiota; class Verrucomicrobiia; order Chthoniobacterales; family JACTMZ01; genus JACTMZ01. Next base: position 97,005 of record JBIJDZ010000001.1, read on the forward strand.
TCCGTGTCGCCGCCGACGAATTATCCGCTTTGGCCTGCGAGCCAGCCGAGCACAACCCCAAAGGCGAGCTGCAGGAAATCATCCAATCCATTTCACCGCAAAGTCCCGCTTACGAAGTGGTTTCGGAATCCGGACCTGACCATCAGAAAGAATTCCTTTGCCGGGTTATTTGGGAGGGTCGGGAGCTGGGACGTGGCAGCGGACAAAGCAAGAAACAGGCGGAAATCAACGCCGCCGCAGACGCCTTGCAAGCACGTGCGTGGGAGCAATCCCCAGTTTGATTTATCCTTTGTTCTGATATTCTTGGAGGCAGCGAACTTCGTAGCCGCCATCTTTCAGCGCCAGGATCGCCCGCGCACTCATCTTCGCGCCACGCAATGTGGTCATGATCGGGATACGACTGGCTACGGCTGCACTGCGTATCACCACTTCGTCGCGACGGGGCACTTTGCCATGAGCTGTATTGATGATAAACTGCATTTCTCCGTTTTTTATCAGATCGAGCACATTGGGACGACCCTCGGTGAGACGATAGGTCAGAGTAGCCGGCACGCCCGCTTGCTGTAAAACTGACAAGGTTCCCTTGGTGGCGTAGACGGCAAACCCCGCATCGACAAATTTCTGAGCAATGGGGACCACCTGATTTTTGTCGGAGTCTTTCACGCTGATGAAAACGTTGCCGGAGGTGGGCAGCGGCGGCTGGGCGGACATTTGTGCTTTGGCGTAGGCAATCCCGAGGTCGGCATCAATCCCCATCACCTCGCCGGTCGAACGCATCTCCGGTCCCAGCGTGATATCAATCCCCGGAAACTTGATAAAGGGAAAGACCGCTTCTTTCACCGCATAGTGCTGTGGTACGACTTCGTCGAGAAAACCCAAATCTTTCAACATATGACCCGCCATGACCTTGGCAGCAAGTTTGGCCAGAGGAACACCGATGGCTTTGCTGACATAGGGAATTGTTCTTGAGGCACGCGGATTCACCTCAAGGACATAAACCGTCTCGTCTTTCACCGCGAACTGGACGTTCATCAGACCCTTGACTTTAAGCTCTTTGGCCATGGCCTTGGCGGCCGAGCGAAGTTCATCGAGAACTTTCTGCGACAGAGAAAAACTGGGAATCACGCACGCGCTATCGCCGCTGTGCACTCCGGCCTCCTCGATATGCTCCATCACTCCGCCGATCATCGTGTCCGCGCCATCGCTCAGACAATCAACATCGACCTCGGTGGCATCCTCGAGAAAACGATCAACCAACACCGGGCGATCAGGGCTGGCCTTCACTGCCGTGCGGATATAGCGACGCAAGTCATCGGGGGTGTAAACGATTTCCATCGCTCGGCCGCCAAGAACAAAGGACGGACGCACCAGCACGGGATATCCGACCTTGTCGGCAACGGACAGCGCCTCCTCCTCGTTTGTCGCGGTGCCACCTTGGGTTGCCTGCAATCCCAGACGATCAAGCATCGCCGCAAAATGTTTGCGGTCTTCCGCCATTTCGATGCTGGCCGGAGAGGTTCCGATAATTTTGACACCGTTAGCTTCAAGTTCGGCGGCAAGGTTCAAAGGCGTCTGGCCGCCGAACTGCACTATCACTGCATCGCACTTTTCCCGTTCGTAGATGTTGAGAACATCCTCCAAGGTGAGCGGTTCGAAGTAGAGCTTGTCGCTCGTGTCGTAGTCGGTGGAGACTGTTTCCGGGTTTGAATTGACCATCACGGTCTCCCACCCCATCTCACTGAAAGCAAACGCGGCGTGGACGCAGCAGTAATCGAACTCTATCCCCTGCCCGATTCTGTTGGGACCGCCCCCCAATATCATCACGCGTTTTTTGTCTGTCGGACGGGTTTCGTCCTCATCCCCGTAGGTGGAGTAGTAGTAAGGTGTGTAAGCTTCGAACTCTGCCGCGCACGTATCGACAAGGCGATAGGTAGGCTCGACTCCGGCAGCCTGGCGCTCCCTCCTTACCAGCACCTCCGATGCTCCGGTCAGATAGGCAATTTGACGATCGGAGAAACCATGTCGCTTGATCCGTCTCCATGCAACCTTCGACAAATCTTTTGGACACGCTTTCTCCTCCGTCACGATGGCCGCCAAGCCCTGTAAAAACCAGGGATCAATGCCGGTGATTTCATGGATTTTCGCCACACTCCAGCCGGCCAGCAAAGCGTGGCGGAGACTGAAAATCCGTTCAGCTGTGGGAATGCGGATTTTCTGCTCCAAGGCTTGCTCGTCCAAAGAGCCATCCTCCCTAAGCGGTGGAGCATCCTTGCCGTCTGCCCCGAATCCCGCCCGGCCGGTTTCAAGCGAGCGGAGTGCTTTCTGCATCGCTTCCTTGAATGTGCGACCGATGGCCATGGCCTCACCGACGCTTTTCATCTGCGTGGTCAGCACCGGGTCGGCCTGCGGGAATTTTTCGAAGGTGAAACGCGGTATTTTGACCACACAGTAGTCAATGGTCGGCTCGAAGCATGCCGGGGTTTCCCTCGTTATATCGTTGCGCAGCTCGTCCAAGGTGTAGCCGACGGCTAACTTCGCCGCAATTTTGGCAATGGGAAATCCGGTCGCTTTGGAAGCGAGCGCCGATGAACGCGAAACGCGGGGATTCATCTCGATCACCACCATGCGCCCGGTCTTGGGACAAACGGCGAATTGGATGTTGGACCCGCCCGTTTCGACCCCGATGGCGCGGATGACAGCGAAAGAAGCATCGCGCATGGCCTGATATTCCTTGTCGGTCAAAGTCTGAATGGGCGCAACCGTGATGGAGTCGCCGGTGTGAACTCCCATCGGATCGAAGTTTTCGATGGAGCAAATAACGACGCAGTTGTCGGCGCGGTCGCGCATGACTTCTATTTCGAACTCTTTCCAGCCCAGCAGCGACTCTTCAATCAGCACTTCTTTGACCGGCGAAAGATCCAGGCCTCTGGCTACGATTTCCTCGAATTCTTCACGATTGTAAGCAATACCTCCCCCGCTACCCCCGAGCGTGTAGGCTGGACGAATGATCAAGGGGTAACTCCCGATTTGTGCCCCGACGGCGCGCGCCTCTTCAAGGTCATGAGCCACCCCGGACTGGGCGACGTCCAACCCTATATCGAGCATTGTCTGCTTGAAAATCAGGCGGTCCTCGCCGCGCTCGATCGCATCGGCTTTGGCGCCGATCAACTTGGTTCCCAACCTCTCCAAGACTCCGCTGCGATGCAACTCCATGGCTGCATTGAGTGCCGTCTGACCGCCGAGCGTCGGCAGAACCGCGTCGGGCTTTTCTCGGGCGATAATTTTTTCAATTACCTCGGCTGTGATCGGCTCGATGTATGTCCGGTCGGCAAATTCAGGATCCGTCATGATCGTCGCCGGGTTAGAGTTGACGAGCACGACCTCGTAGCCCTCTTCTCGGAGCGCCTTACAAGCTTGAACACCCGAGTAGTCGAACTCACAGCCTTGGCCGATTACGATGGGCCCCGATCCGATGATGAGAATTTTATGCAGCGAGGTGTCTTTGGCCATGGCGAGATTGAACGATTTGTTTATCTCCCAAGACGACTTTGTGCAATCCACGGATTGATCACCCCCCACGAATTGAGCCTTGCGCGAAATGGGCGTCGGGCTGAAGCTATCACTCGATGATTGAAATTGAAGTGTATGCAGCGGGGTTGCGCAGCCCCGATAAGCTCATGGGATTGGACCTTGAACTGGGGACAATTTCTGGCCTTCGCTACAAGGTCGACACACTGCACGATGTTATGTTTCTCGAATCGGACGAAACCCTCCCCTCCTTGGAAGAAATACGCTGTATTTTCAGCAAGTTGGGGCTGCAGGCCCGCTTCGTCGGCCAATCCCTCGGTGCGACACGCTCCACCACGGCTACACGTTTAATCAGACCATAGGCAAGTAGCGCGACATGACGTTAGCCCGTTACACTGGCAGCATCATATTCTCCTTCGCCCGCTACTTGGGTGAACTTTTTTTACTGGCCTCCGAAACCATTCGAGGCATCGCGCATGGTCAGGTGCGCTACCGCCTCGTTATTCATCAAATCTACGAAATCGGGTACCGCTCGCAACTGGTGGTCTTGATCACCGGCGCTTTCACTGGCGCGGTGTTTGCCACGCAGACTTTTTTCCAATTCCACCGCCTGCAAATGGATACCGCTGTGGGACCTGTCGTCAGCGTCTCGATGTTTCGCGAACTTGGACCGGTGCTTTGCGGGCTGATGGTGGCCGGTCGCGTCGGCGCCGCGATGTCGGCCGAGTTGGGCACAATGAAAGTCACCGAGCAACTCGATGCCCTGCGCGCCTTGGCAGTTCATCCGGTGGACTACCTCGTCGTGCCGCGGTTCCTCGCCATGCTTGTTTCGATGCCGCTGCTTGTCGCCGAATGCATCGCGATCGGCATCTTGGCCGCATATGTCGTAACAACGCAGATCCTCGGCGTTTCCGAGGTATACTACCTCCATAATATGCTCCACTTCACCGGCGGAAGGGATGTCGCGATGGGCTTGATCAAAGGAATGGTTTTCGGTGTCGTTATCGTGTTCATCAGCTGCCATCAGGGGCTCAACGCCAAGGAAGGAGCAGTGGGCGTCGGTCGCGCGACGACCGAAGCCGTTGTCATCGGCTCTCTCTTTATTCTCATCGTGAACTTTTTTCTGACGATGACGCTCAACATTTTCTTTCCCGCAGGCAAATGAGCCAGCATCACCAACCGCGCGTGGCCATCTCGGTCGAGAACCTGGTTCAGACACTCGGGGGACAAGAAATCCTGCGCGGGTTCAGCCTCAAGGTTTATGAGGGGGAAACCCTCGTTCTCCTCGGTCGGAGCGGAGGGGGTAAAAGCGTGTTTCTCCGGCACTTGATCGGCCTCATCCAGCCCGTCAGCGGCTCTATTACTGTTGACGGTCACAATGTCGCCCAACTCAAGGAAAGAGAACTCACTCCTGTGCGTCGGTGCATGGGCATACTCTTCCAAAACGGCGCGCTCTTCGACTCGATGACCGTGGCTGACAACGTAGCCTTCCCCCTCCGTGAGCGAGGGGAAACGGACGAAACTCTTATCGTGGAAAAAGTCAGGAATGCTTTGCAGATGGTTGACCTTGACGGCCAGCAATCAAAAATGCCGGTCAACCTCAGCGGGGGCATGCGAAAACGGGTTGCCCTTGCCCGCGCACTCATCAACCAACCTCGCTGCATGCTTTACGACGAGCCGACAGCAGGACTCGACCCCATCGTGGCCGACAGCATCGACCTCCTTATCCGTCGACTGCAACGCAAACTCGGCGTCACCTCCATTGTTGTCACCCACGACATGAAAAGCACCCTCACCATTGCTGACCACGTGGCTCTCTTGCACGAAGGACGTTGCTACTTTTACGGCACCTGCGATCAATTGCGCGCCTCGACGGATCCGGTCATCCGTGATTTTGTGGAGGGGCGCTCACACGAAGAACCCTGAACCATGTACAACCGCGATTCCCGCATAGAAACCAAAGTCGGCTTATTTGTACTCCTCGGCCTCGCTGTCGTGGCGATCACCGTCGTTTACTTCGGGCGCCTCGGTCAGGGACTGCAGAAATTTTACGACCTGCAAGTTGACTTTCCCAACGCCAGCGGATTGCTCGCCGGAGCCGACGTGCTCCTCGGTGGGGCCCGTATCGGCTACGTGTCAAAACAACCCCGCGTGCTTCCGGCCATGCAGGGCGTGGCGGTGGAATTGAAAATTCAAGATGACGTCGCCCTCCCAGCCGAATCCCGTTTTATTATCGGCAGCTCCGGTTTGCTCGGTAACCGTTTTGTCGACGTGCTTGTTGATCCGGATGTCGACTTGGAAAAAAAGTTGGAACCCGGTTCCATTGTTCAAGGCCAGCGAGAGACGGGCATCGAAGATCTGACCCGCGAAAGCAGCGAGATGCTTGCCGACATCCGCAAAGCGGTCAACACCATCAACACCGCACTGGACCGCCTCAACGAAACAGCCTTGAGCGAGCAATCACTGGAAGACCTGCGCGCGTCCATCGCCAATCTCAAGAGCGGCAGCGCAGGCTTCACGGAGATCGGCAAAGCCTCGAAAGATCTCGAAGCAGCCGCGGCCGATGCCCGCAAGATTCTTTCGGCCGCCCGCACCGGCCCGGGAGTTCTTCCCATGTTGTTGAACGATCGTCAAACAGCCGGCGATTTTCGTGCGATCCTCTCCAACGTTCGCCGGCATGGCGTGCTTTGGTACAAAGACTCTTACCGTCCCGAATCCGCCGCCCCAGCACGCTGATCACTGATCAGGGAGGCGCCTCCAACCGTGTGCGCGGCAAAGGACGCACTTCGTCATTTACGTAGTGCACAATTCGCATCTCAGGCGTCTCTCTCAGCACGGCCGAGAAACGGAACAGGTCTTCAAAGACCGGAAATTTGCGGTCGCCTTCCACTTCGCGCCGCACCTCCGTGAGATACAAATCCCGGCAATACGGCAAAGCGGCCCGGTAAATTTCCGACCCGCCCACGACAAAAATCTCACCTTGCACCCGGGCCATCGCCAAACCGCTTAAATCCCGGATGACTTGAGCTCCGGGAATTTGCCAGTGCTCTTGTCGACTCATCACAATCGTCACCCTTCCGGGCAGCGGTCGCCCGATCGAATCAAACGTAACGCGCCCCATGAGCAAAGTTCCGCCGGTGGTCAGCTCTTTAAACCACCGCAAGTCCTCGGGAAGATGCCAAGGAATCTGTCCGTCCGCACCAATGACGCGGTTGGCGGACATAGCGGCAACCGCAATCATACAGCCACCGGCGCCTTGATCGCCGGATGTGGATCGTATCCCTCAAGGGTGAAATCCTCATAAACAAACTCCTCCAAAGCCCGCCGCGCCGGGTTCAGCCTCATACGCGGCAGCGGCCTCGGCACCCGCGACAGTTGTTCGCGGGCCTGCTGGAGGTGGTTGGAGTAAAGATGCAAGTCCCCGAAAGTATGTACGAACTCGCCCGGCTTCAACCCGCAGACCTGGGCAATCATCAGCGTAAGCAAGGCATAGGATGCGATATTGAAAGGCACTCCGAGAAACAAATCCGCGCTGCGCTGGTAAAGCTGACAGCTCAACTCCTCACCGCAGACATGGAATTGGAACATCGCGTGGCATGGAGGAAGTGCCATCAAGTGCAATTCGCCAGGATTCCACGCGGAAACCATGATTCGCCTGCTGTCCGGGCTGGTGCGGATCAAACGAACCGCCTCAGCTATTTGATCCACTGTTCTTCCGTCCACCCCCCGCCAACTGCGCCATTGCGCACCATAGACACGACCCAAGTCCCCATTGTCATCCGCCCACTCGTCCCAGATAGTCACTCCGTGCTCGTGCAGATAGCGCGTGTTCGTGTCACCACGCAGAAACCATAGCAACTCATGAATGATTGACCGCAAGTGCACCTTTTTCGTTGTGACCAGCGGAAATGTCTCCCGCAGGTCGAAACGCGCCTGTGCCCCGAAGACGCCGATGGTTCCCGTGCCGGTGCGATCGGAGCGGGGGGCACCGTTCTCCAGCACCAGCTTCAGCAAACGATGATACTCTTGCACGGCGGATACATTTACCCGCTGCACCCTGTTAGGTGAATCAGGAAAACACGGTAGGTTTGCTCTGGGCCCAGCGCATGGTTAGGATCCGGCCCATCGTGGAACTGATTGTCTTGGGCAGCGGCAGCAATGGAAACACGGCCGTCGTGCGCGGGGGTGGCACCACCATTCTTCTCGACGCGGGTTTGAGCGCCCGCAAAACCTTCACGCGTCTGGCTGATGCGGGTATCGAGCCGGGTGAGGTCGACGCCGTCTTACTGACCCATGAGCACGGTGACCACACAAGCGGTCTCCCCGTCCTGATGCGCTCTCTCCGTTGCCCGATTTACGCAACCCGTCTTACCGCCGACCACCTGCGCGAACAAGCCCCGCGCAACTTGGTTGCCTCATGGCAGATTTTCTCCACCGGCAGCAGCTTCGTCCTCGGCTCCATTGAGATTACCGCTTTTTCTGTTCCCCATGATGCCGCCGACCCGGTCGGCTTCACCTTGCGATGTGCGGATGTTGCTCTCGGCGTGCTGACAGACCTCGGTCATGTGAACCACTCGGTTATCCATCATGTCTCCGGCATCCACTGTCTTTTTGTCGAGGCGAACCATGACGAGCAAATGCTCCATGCCGACACCAAGCGTCCCTTCTCCATTAAGCAGCGAATTCTTTCCCCGCATGGACATTTGTCCAACAAAGCCGCCGCCGATCTGGCCAGCCGAATTTGCTCGCCCTCTTTGCAGCACGTTGTGCTTGGACATTTAAGCCGCGACTGCAATGCCCCCGAGCTAGCGGTGGCCGCTGTCTCTGCAGCTCTTGACGGCGCCGAAATACCTGTGAGCTGCGCCGGCCAAGACACCATTCACCCGTCCATCCGCATCGGAATTTGAGGCGGTGACGCAAAAAAACTGGCGGGACGTTCCCGAAGAGCCTACGAAGTCACCGGTCCGTATGACCTTTTGTCTGCTTAAATCCAAAATCCACCGTGCCACGGTCACCGGTGCCTCCGTTGACTATGAGGGAAGCCTCACCATTGCCGCCGATCTGGCGGAGAGTGTCGGGCTGCGGCGCTACGAAAAAATCCTGGTGGGCAACATGGGCAATGGAGAACGGTTCGAGACTTACGTCATCTATGGGGCTCCCGGCTCCCGATGCATCGAACTCAATGGTGCGACCGCGCATCTCGGCAAGATCGGGGACCGTCTTACGATCATGTCCTACGCGTGGGTGGATCAGGCACTGGCCGAAAATTGGAAACCCAGAGTGATCGTTTTGGATGAAGACAACGTCCCCCTAGCAAAGCAAGCCTGAAGCCTTTCGTTTGCCTCTCAGGCCTGCCCGCGCCAGAGCAGGTAGCACCAGTTCGCCAGCAACCCGCCAGCCAAAATCCACCGGCACACTACTGCGGACATCCATGACGGGCGCCAGGGAGACAAGCGAAAGCTCACCACCAGTGCAGAATAAATGGCGAGCAGCGCAATCACGGCCATCCCGAGCACGGCGCCTGGATTCATTAGGAGCGCATCATGCCATTCGCCGGATATCAGCAATACAAGGGCTCTCGTCCCACCGCAGCCCGAACAGGGAATGCCGGTGCAGCTTTTCCACGCACAGATCCAAAGGGGAAAGCCTGACACGGCAAAAAAGGCCAGAAACGCAGCCGAGGCCACCAAAGACGCGCTGATAACAAGCATGATACGCTCAAGCTGTGTCTGCGCGGACCAAGGCAATGGCGGAGGCAGACTCATTCAGGGCTTGCCCGCAGACTCCATTAGCGCGGCCATTCCCCCGGCCGCCGACACTGCTGCAAAAACGCCGGCGATGAGCAATCCGCAGCAAACAATCGTCGGCAAAAGCACAGCCACCGCCGCACGCCCGGCTCCGATGCCGTGAACTCGTGAAAGGCCGATGATCATCAAGACAAGCCCCCAAACCGAGGCCAGTAGCCCACCGCAGAAAGGAAGCAACTGGAGAACGGATGTCGAACCATGGGCGTAGCAGACAACCCGGAACGTAGCTTCAAAGGGCCGACGGGCTCCGCCGACAATCATGAGAGCCAAATGGGTGATGCCACTCGAAACAAACGCCATGGCCGCGAGAAACATCGGCATCAGCATGATCACTACCCCGATCCCGATAGTTGTTCCGAGAAAAGCCGCCGCTGCATTCTCCGAAGCGCCCGATCCGGACTGTATCGAATTGAAAACAACCTGATAAAAAACGCTCACCAGCCCGCATACCGTTCCGACGATAACGTAGAAAAACAATGGCGCGCCCAATCCTCCGGTCTGGCGCAAGCTGGCGAAACTTTTGCCCGGCTCGAAGAGAATCGCACGGATGGTTTCGAGCAAAGCCGTGATGAAGCCGGTCTCCGCGCGATGCTCCCAAGCCGGTCCGTTGAGCAAAGCCGGCGGCCTGGCCTCATTCGGTTCGGTGGTCGCGGGCGCAATTTCATCGATCACTTCCGCCAGCGGACGCCAAATCTCCATGCCGTCTCGCCAAGCCAAATCTGTTCCGGTGAATTTGCCTTCCTGGTAGCCGGCACGGACTTCCTCCGGGGTGAATTGACCGAGCGATTGGCCTCCGCGATTTAAATGGATTTTCATCCAAGCCATTAGCCACGCACCTCTGGCGAGCGTCAACTCCGAACTCTCCCATGTTAGGCCGGAAGCAGAGGTTGATTTTCCTGCGACACCCGCCCAGCATCTTTGCCATGCCAACTCCTTCCAACAATCTGCGTGTCGGTGAATTCTCGCTGCCGTCTTTTGCTTTGCCCGACGTCGTCACCGGCCAGTCTGTGCAGGCGGAAACCTTCAAAGACGCGAATGCCCTCGTGGTCATTTTTCTTTGCCGGCACTGTCCTTACGTCGTTCATGTGCTACCCGCTTTGCACAAACTCGCCCTTGAGTATCTGTCCCGAGACGTGGCGTTTGTCGGAATCAGCGCGAACGACTCGTCAACCTACCCGGAGGATGCCCCCGATAAACTCAAAGAAATGGCGATCGACAAGAATACCCCGTTTCCGATTCTTCACGACGCTTCGCAGGATGTGGCGAGGTCATTCCAAGCGGCCTGCACTCCCGAGTTTTTTGTCTTCGACGGCCATCGCAAGCTTTTCTATCACGGCCGCATGGATGCCAGCACGCCCGGCAACAATCTTCCCTGCACTGGAGACGACCTGCGGCATGCCCTCGAGTGTTTGCTGGCCGGCCAGAACGCTCCTGCCACGCAATACCCCAGCATGGGCTGCAGCATCAAATGGAAATAGCCGCCCGCGCCAATATCAAGTTGATCCATGGCTGAAGCCCGCCCGCATTACCCGACGCACCACCACGGTGTCTTCCGTTTGCGCTACGGCCATCCGCTCCCCTTCGGAGCAAGCTTGGTTCCCGGAGGGGTAAACTTTTCCATTTATTCGACCCATGCTACCGGATGCACTCTGGTGCTTTTTGAAAAAGGCGCCCAACGGCCGTTTGCCGAAATTCCTTTTCCGCCTGAATTTCGTATGGGTGATGTCTACGCGATGACCGTCTTTGACATTGATCCCGGAGAAATCGAATACGGTTACCGCATGGATGGCCCTTTCAACCCCCGGGCCGGGCATCGCTTCGATACCCGACACATCCTGCTCGATCCTTTCGCACGAGCCGTCAGCAGCAATGTCGGGGTTGCCGACACCCCGAAAGGCCGGGACATCTACCCGCACCGAGGCCGTATTCCCGAGAACGACTTTGATTGGGAACACGATCGTCCCCTTGATCTTCCGGTGCCCGAGCTCGTCATCTACGAACTGCATGTGCGAGGCTTCACCCGTCATGCATCGTCCGGTGTCGCCCACCCGGGCACATTCGACGGGGTGCGTGAAAAAATCCCCTACTTGAAGTCGATCGGCGTCAACTGCGTTGAACTCATGCCTGTCTTCGAGTTCAACGAAAACGAGAATTTCCGCAATAATCCCGAAACCGGCGAACGTCTGCACAACTACTGGGGCTACAGCACGCTTGCCTTCCGGGCTCCAAAGCCCGGCTATGCGGCGCGGGGCCGCGAGAACCGGGAGGTCGATGAACTCAAAGATTTGGTCAAAGCCTTCCACAGCGCCGGCATTCAGGTGGTTCTCGACGTGGTTTTTAACCACACTGCGGAAGGCGACGCCACTGGCCCCGTCATATCTTTCCGCGGCATCGACAACAAAACCTACTACCTGCTTGCCCCCAACGGTGACTACCTCAACTTCAGCGGTTGCGGCAACACCCTCGACTGCAACCATCCAGTCGTACGTGATTTTGTCATTGATTGCCTGCGCTACTGGGCTGCCGAATATCACATTGACGGTTTTCGTTTCGATCTTGCCTCGGTGCTGGGTCGCGACTCGCAAGGCCACCCCCTCCCCAACCCGCCCTTGCTCGAATCGATCGCCCACGATCCCGTGCTGGCGCACTGTGAGCTTATCGCCGAGGCCTGGGATGCTGGCGGTCTCTACCAAGTGGGAAATTTTCCAAGTTACGGTCGATGGATGGAGTGGAACGGTAAATACCGCGATGCCGCGCGACGCTTTCTGCGGGGCGATGATGAATCGGTCGGGGAGATGGTGCAGCGCATCATGGGGTCCCCTGACCTTTACCGCCCGAGCGGACGCCGGCCGGCCGCCTCGGTCAATTTCATTACCTGTCACGACGGATTCACGCTGGCCGATCTATTCTCCTACGAGCACAAGCACAACCTGGAGAACGGAGAGGACAATCGTGACGGGACCAATGAAAACTATTCATGGAACTGTGGGACAGAGGGGCCGACGAATGATCTGGCCATCCAGGAGTTACGTTTGCGCTGCGCCAAAAACGCCATGGCTCTCCTGCTGGTGAGCCAAGGCGTACCTATGCTTTCCATGGGCGACGAGTTCGGCCGCACCCAACGGGGCAATAACAACGCATATTGTCACGACACTTCGTGGAACTGGATGGATTGGGACCTAGCGAAAACAAACGCCGGGCTTTTGCGCTTTGTGCAAGCTCTCGTGGCCTTCCGCCATCGGCACACCAGCCTGCATCGAAGCGATTGGTTTACCGGCTTGGATAACGTCGGCAGCGGTTATCCCGACATCTCCTGGCACGGTGTAAAAGCCGGCGAACCCGATTGGAGTGAACACAGCCATTCGCTGGCCTTCATGCTTTGCGGGCAACATAACCATGCTCTAGGCGGCACGGGGGAGTTTTTCTACGCCGCCTTCAATATGCACTCAGACATGCTGAGATTCGAACTCCCCCGCCTGCCGACCGGATGGCACTGGCACCTCTTGGCGGACACCTCGGCGCTATCGCCAAACGACATTTTTGAGCCGGGCAGTGAACCTCAACTCGATCAGGCTCGCCCGCTCCGTCTTGTCCCGAAAAGTTCCGTCCTGTGCCTCGGGCGTCAAAAACTTTGAAGCGCGCCATGCCCAACTCATCCAACAAAGGCACAAAACGCATATCCGTCATGGCCTGGATTGAAGATGCCTACGGCGGCGTGGTCTTGGTGCGGCAATCCAAAGGTTCGCGCCAATGGACTCTCCCCGGCGGGAAAGTCAAAACCGGCGAAGCTCTCATCAATGCGCTGCGTCGTGAGATCCGGGAGGAAATCGGAGCGGAAATCGCCACTGCCGCACCGCTCGACATGCTCGACCGTCCCCGCTCGGGATCTCTTACCATGCTTTATCGCGTGCTTCTCAAGCCCGGCGTCCTCCATCCCGGTGAACCCGAAATCGCCAAAATCGGCATCCGCCGCAAGCTTCCCCGGGGCAGCTCGGAAACCGCCGCCTACTTTTGGCGTCGCGCCCAACAAAGCTTCGAGCCGTTCTCCATGTTCAGTTTTCCGTCGCCCGGGCGCCACCGCCAAGAGGGTTGATCAAGCATGCGCCCCGTGGAAATCGTCGGCGGCGGGTTGGCCGGCTTGGGGCTTGGACTCGGATTGCGGGCCCATGACGTGCCCGTCACGATCTTGGAATCGGGCGACTACCCGAGGCATCGTGTCTGCGGAGAATTCATCACCGGGCTGGATCGCCAGACGAGCGAAAGACTGCAAATCAACCCGATATTGGAGAAATCGCTTCCGGCGCACAGCATTACTTGGTTCGAAACCGACGGGCGAGCAACGCGACACAACCTGCCGGAGGCCGCCCTTTGTTTGAGCCGATATTTGCTCGATGACTCCATGGCTCAACTCTTTACCTTGAAGGGAGGCAAGCTCGTGAGACGATCACGTGCTGAGACGCTCGCCAAACCCGGGCGCGTTTTGTGCTGTGGACGCCGCCCAGACGCCTCATCTCCATGGATCGGACTCAAGCAGCACTTTCACGACTTGGTCATTCACGATGATCTAGAGGTTCATTTCGGAAAGAATGCCTATGTCGGCCTGACACGCGTGGAAAACCAACGCATCAATGTCTGCGGACTTTTCCCCCGCGGACAACGCTCCCACAGACACTTGAACATTTTGCTCGATCACATCGAAGCCTCCGGATTACGGGACTTGTCCGACAGGCTGGCGAAAGCGACTGCTCTCGAGGACTCGGCCTGCGCAGTAGCTGGTCTGGATTACGGAACAAACCGGAACCCACCACCAAGTCTCGGCGATAGCCGTGAATTGATCCCGCCTTTCACCGGTCATGGCATGACCATCGCCTTGCAAAGCGCGGCCTTGGCCACAGAAACCATAAGACGTTGGTCAGCAGGAGAAATCGAGTGGAGTGAGGCTGTCATCAATCTTGAACATCGAATCGGGCTGCACTTGCATCGCCGCCTTTCAGTGGCGCGGCTTTCCCACCAGTGGTTGCTTGATCCAACCAAACGTAAAATTGTTTTTATCTTGAGCCGCTCTGGCTTGCTGCCTTTCACGCTGCTCTACAGGCTGCTCCATTGATCTCCCATGTTTCTTCACGCTCTGGCCACGGCAACACCGGAAAGCTCTTTCACGCAACGCGAGTGCCTTGAATTGGCGCTGGCCTCCCCCGCTCTCACAGGGCGGTTGGATCGGCGTGCCCGCCTGATGTTTGGGGCAATCCTGCGCGGCGACTCGGGAGTGGACACCCGGCAATTTGCCACCCGCAAATTGGACACGCTCTTCACGAATGGCCCCGACGAGTTGAATGCAGTCTTCCGTCAAGCTGCACCGGAGTTGGCTGCCAAGGCACTGACAAAAGCCTTGATCAGTGCGGGTATTGCGCCGACTGAACTTGACGCGTTGGTTGTTTGCACCTGCACCGGATATCTTTGTCCCGGCGTGAGCAGCTATGTCGCGGAGATGATCGGTCTAAGGTCCGATGCTTGGTTGCAGGATTTGGTCGGTTTGGGCTGCGGGGCGGCCATACCAGCCCTTCGTGCAACCTCAGCCATAACCAAAACCAATCCCGATTCCGTGGTGGCTTGCGTCGCGGTGGAGATATGTTCGGCCGCTTTTTACTTGGATAACGACCCCGGCGTAATCATCAGCGCCTGCCTTTTTGGGGACGGCGCCGCCGCCTCGATTTGGCGTTCGACACCCGCGAAAGACGCATTGCGCTGTCACAGCTTCAACACCATTCATGAACCAGTCCACCGCGACCGCATACGCTTCGAACAACGCGAGGGAAAGTTGAGAAATCTCCTGCACCCATCCGTTCCTGAACTGGCTTCACGGGCCGTACACGAACTTTACGAACGAAGTCAGGGCCCGGAATTGCCGCCGATTGATCAGATTATCTCGCATGGCGGAGGCAAAGATGTGATGGCCGCGCTGGCTGACACATTTTCACAGTATGACTTCACCGCCGCGAAAACGATCCTGCGACGTCACGGCAACATGAGCAGTCCGTCCGTACTTTTCGCTTTGCAGGAGGCCCTGCTGACAGCCGCACCGGCAAAAGATGCCGACTGGTGGCTCACATCCTTTGGAGCGGGCTTTAGCGCTCACTCCTGCCGATTAAGCGCAGTCTAAAACCGGATCGGCGGCGGGGCCGGGAGCCCCATGTCGATTTGCTCCGATTGCAAGGCGGTCCCGACACCGGCTGCTTCGGCCTTGCGAACTTCTGGTTGAAGAGGAATCGAGGACGCTCCCGTTGCCTCTTGGGGCAAGACTGCAAGATTCACGGCCACGGCTTCGGCCACAGGCACCTTGCCGCCAAAATCCACCATGGCGGCCGGAGAGACCGAGTTGTAGGGGTCGGCAGCACCGACCACGGGAGCGGCCGAAACATCGACCGGCCTCACTTTGCTCAGATCTACGGCAACCGCCGCCCGTGGCCATTCCTCCTCGGCAAACTCTCGCACAAAGCTTCGCAAACCGCCCGCATGCACACTGCACTCCACTTTCGGGGCGCGGCCGATACGGGCATATTCACTGTAGACCGTCGACTCGGTGGATTCTCCGCCGCTGGCCGGTCGAATTTTTTCGATGCACTTGTCGGTGGCCACCTCACCGGAAATACGGCAAATCTCCACCTGTTCAACCGTGACCGGGGCCTTGAGCGGCGAAGATGGAAAGTCATTCCGCGAGGCGTTCATCACGTCCACCCACACAGGCAGCGCCAAATCCCCACTGAAGGCTCCGCGATAGATTTGCCTCGGTTGATCATAACCGATCCAGACTCCGCAAGTGATCGCGCTCGAGTAGCCGAGGAACCACACATCGGTAAAGTTGTAGGCCGTGCCGGTTTTCCCCGCCGAACCGGCCACCGCCAGGCCATAGTCGGTCGTGGCCTTGCTCCCCGTGCCGCGAAAGACTGTATCCGTCAGCAAACTGTGCACCTGCCAAGCCGTGGCATCCGAAATTACCTTTTTGCGTCGGTTGGCTCTCTCGTAAATCAACTCGCCGTCGGAATCCTCGATTTTGTCGATGATGTGCGTGCGCTCCGGACGATCCCCGCCGCCGGGGAACATGGTGTAAGCCAAAGTGGTCTCCTCCAGCGTTTGTTCGCTTGACCCCAGGTAGGTGTTGGCAAACGGGCGCAAGGGGGAGTTGATTCCGGCTTCCTTGGCCAGCTTGCTCACGGCATCCAATCCGGTCTGGAAACCGAAACGGACCACGGCGGCATTTTTGCCTCGAACCAAAGCATCCCGGGCCGTGACTTCACCCTCGTATTCATTGTCCGCCCGCTCGACTCCCCACTCGCCGAGAATTCCCGCTGTGCCGCCAAAGCCCACCAACCGGTTATCGAGGGCCCAGTCCTGCAGGACATCGCCGGGGAAGAGACCTTTTTCGAAACCGGCCGCATACAGGAGAGGAACAAACGCAGTGCCAACCGGTCGCCGGCCTTGCACCGTACGATTGTACTCGCTGTGGCGAAAATCACGCCCCCCGACCATCACCAGTATTCCCCCATCACGGTTGTCCAAAGCCAGCACCGCTCCCTGAAGGTAGGCAGGCGGCGTGGTATTCGATTCCCCCGGTTTGAGCGCACTGCTCGCATACAGGTTTTCAAAATCCTGGTAGGTCTGGTTCGCATAACCCGGACGCCTTTCCACTTCGTCCAGCTTGCGCCCCAAAGCCGTTTGGGCTTCCCGCTGCATGTCGGAATCAATCGTCGTAAAAATCCGGAATCCACCATTCATCGCGCGGTCATAGCCAAGTGATGCAATGACCTGCTGACGCACATAATCCAGCGCGTAAGATTGTTTCGCTGGTGCAGGGCGCTCCCGGACTTTCAACGGCTCGGCGACAGCTTGTCCATAGGCCTCGCTGGTCAGGAAGCCGAGATCGCGCATCTGTTTCAGCACATAGTCACGGTTGACTTTGGCGGCCTGGAGATTCGACCACGGAGAAAGACTGTTCGGACTTTTGAGCAGCCCGGCCAAAACGGCCGCTTGGGCCGCCGTCATTTGCTCGGCCGGAACCCCGAAATAGCCTTTGGAGGCAGCCTCTGCACCATACAAACCACCACCGAAATAGACGCGGTTGAGGTACAGCTCCATGATCTTTTCCTTGGAGAGGTTTTGTTCGATCCGCCGGGCCAGCGCCATTTCGAGAAGTTTACGCCGGTAAGTACGCTCTTTGAGATCATAGGAATTACGCGCCAACTGTTGCGTCACCGTGCTGGCCCCCTGCCGGATGCGCCCAGCCGACCAGTTTGCATAAGCCGCTCGAGCGATACCCGCGTAATCAATGCCGTTGTGCGTCCAGAAACGATTGTCTTCTGCTGCAATTACGGCATTGACGAGCACCTGCGGCAATTTTTTGTAGGGCACCGGATTCCGGTTCTGGATAAAAATTTTTCCCATCAGATCGCCTTTGCGATCATAGATGAGCGAGGCTGATTCCATTTTTTCGAGCCGGCTCAAATCGAACTGTTCCGCCATTTCGGAAAATTCCGCCCGCATGGAAAGAAGGAAGACGGCAGCTGCGGCGACCGCGACCAGGAGCAGGATTGAGGGCAAAAGAAAGATCCACCACCAGATGGAACGGCGTCGGCGCTGGGGGGTTTCCTCCCAAGAGTAACTTTGACGGGACATGCAGGTTGTTTTGTTTTCCACAGATCTACCGCGCTGGCAACGCCAATGCCGCAGCTCCACACGGGAAGAATCGACTTGGAGCTTACAACATTACAGTCTGAATTCCACTATGAGCATGCATCCGGCCCCCCGCCGCCCCATTCTCTACTGGGACGGCGATTGCGGCTTCTGCCGCATATGGGTGGATCGCTGGCAGGAATCGTCCGGCGACTCCGTCGAATACCAAACACTCCAGCATGCGCCACCAGAAGTTGTCGAGGCCGCCGGGGGTAATCCCCCGCAACAAATCGTACTCGAACAGCCCGACGGCACCTTGCTCACCGGTGCACACGCCGCCCTGACAGCCGTGCAGAAAGGCAGCGTGGGCGCAAAAATTTTCCTGCGGCTTTACGAGCGCGTGCCGGTATTTCGTGCTTTCACGGAATCGTTTTATCGTTGGATCGCCGATCACCGCGGATTGTGCGGTTCTCTCACCAAATGGCTCTGGGGCTCTTCCACATTGAAGCCGACCTACGAAATTTCCGGCTGGCTATTCCCACGCTTGATGGGTGCGATTTTCGCCAGCGCCTTTGTTTCGCTGTGGATCCAAATCGACGGACTCACCGGCTCCCAAGGAATTCTTCCCGTGTCGCCCCACCTGGATGCAGTCCATGCTCACTTCGCGGCAACGGGAGAGCCCGGTGAGGCTTTCCGGCAAATTCCCTCGCTTCTTTGGTTCGGCGCGAGTGATCGCATGCTGCACTTTTGGCTGGCGGCAGGCACCCTTTCGTCCGTCTTGCTCATGCTGGGGATCTGGCCAGCGCTCGCGGCGCTCATTTCATGGGCCTGCTATCTCTCATTCGCTGCAGCTGTGCCGGTTTTTCTCAACTTCCAATGGGACGCCTTGTTGCTCGAGGCAGGCTTTCTCCTTATTCTTTACGTTCCCTGGGTCTCCCGCCTGCGATATGGAGCATCGGCGCCGGCACGACTCGGACGGCTTCTCGTCTGGTGGTTGCTCTTCCGGTTGATGTTTGAGTCGGGTGTGGTGAAGCTGTTCGGCTACGACGCAACAGGTTACAATGCATGGCTCGCTGGAACGGCGCTGGACTTCCACTATTTCACCCAGCCGATTCCCGTCCTCACCAGTTGGTGGTTCGCCCACCTGCCAGGATGGTTCCACCGTTTTTCTTTGGTTTTCGTGTTTCTTGTCGAACTTCTTCTGCCCTTCGGAATAGCAGGTACCCGGCGCTTGCGCATGACCGCTTTCTGGGGGGTCAGCGTGCTCATGATCTTGATTATTGCCTCGGGGCACTACGGCTTTTTCAATCTCTTGACGCTGGCGCTTTGTGTGACCCTTATCGACGACCGATCCTGGCCAGACCGTTTGCGCCGGATGGTAAATAAAGATGAAATACCCGCGCGGGCTCCGAAGATCCCGGAAAGGGTGCATTGTTGGATCATGCTTCCTATGGCCGCGCTGATTCTTTGCCTCACATCGGTGCAACTGCTGGCCGTCCTGCGTTTGATCTCACCCGCCTCGGCCCAGACCATCACCGGGCCATTTTCACCATGGCGCAGCACAAACTCCTACGGTCTGTTCAGTGTAATGACCACAGAACGCCCGGAGATTACTTTGGAATACAGCATAGATGGTCGCCAGTGGCAGCCATATCGCTTCCGTTGGAAAATTTCGTCGGATCGCAATGACCTGCCTTTTTTCCTTCCCCATATGCCGCGACTTGACTGGCAAATGTGGTTTGCCGCGCTGGAGTTTCGCACCTCCGGGCGACTACCAGGTTGGTTCAGCTCTTTACTGGCAAAGTTGGAGAACAAATCGCGCGCAACGCATAATCTGCTGGAGTCTTCCACCGTAGATCAGTTTGGGCCTGTTTACTTTCGGATTAGCTTGGATCTGCTGGAGTTCACCTCACCGGAAGAACGGCGCAAAACGGGCCGCGTTTGGAACTCACAACCTCTTCCCGAGTACACGATCGAAGGACGTTTGCAACGATAGGGATCATGAAGCAAAAGAAGGCAATCCGCGTAAAGCCCCAGTTATTACTCCTTAACAAACCCGGAATTTCTGACACAAATGTGGGTGATGTTTACTGGATTAGTTCGAGAAGTCGGCGAGGTCGGCTGGTTGCGACGCACTGATCAAACTGTGCAGATGCTCATCAAGGCCCCCCGCACGGCCAACCGCGCCAAGATCGGGGAAAGTATTGCGGTCAATGGTTGCTGTCTCACCGTTACTGCACAGCGTGCCGGACAAGTCATGTTCGACCTTTTGGCCGAGAGCCTTGAACGAACAAACTTCGGGAGCCTTAAACCCGGCAGCCCTGTTAATCTTGAACGGGCTCTGCGTGTGGAGGGCCGCTTGGGCGGTCACTTCGTCCAAGGTCATATCGATTGCACGGCCGAGGTTGTGGCGGTGGAGGAGCGCGGATCGGATGTACGCATCGACATCCAACTGCCCGGTGAATTTGCCCGCTACTTAGCCTTTAAGGGCTCTGTTGCAATCAATGGCGTGAGTCTTACGGTCTCCGCGATTGACGAAAAAATTTTCACCGTCTGGATCATCCCCCATACTTTAGAGAACACTAACCTTGGCGACCTTGAGCCGGGCGACCGCGTGAATCTGGAGTTCGACATTCTCGCCAAATACGTCGAGCGACTCATCGACGGGAAAAGATAACCCGATCACTTGACTTCTTCTACCCGGTGGATCGTGTGCAGCAAAGCGCTTATGGTAAACTCCGGTAGCAGCCGGACTTGCACTCCTTCAGGCGCATTATTAAATCACTCCAACTGGTCGCCCCTCTGGCTCATGACGAGGCTCAGGCTGCTGTCGTGCCAGATGCCAGGAAAACATTTTCATGACAAGTAGGTGGATGGGAGCCTGCGTGATCCGGTAGAACCACCACGGTAAAGACGGGCGGTAGTTGAAAATGGCCGCGAGCACGCTTCGTCGATCGGGACTCTCGCGAAACTCCAACCGAGCAGGCGCTCTTCCATCCGCCGCATCTGCCTCTACGGCTAACAAACCTCCGGTGATATAGTAAAGCGGACGATCTGCCGACGAGCGATCCCGCGAGTAGCTGAGCTCCAAAAGCGGACGCCGCACGCCCGTAAAACGAAAAGCGAGATTCAGGCGCTCATCCACGGTCACTCTCAGAAGTAATTTGAAAAGTGACGGCAACCACCGCGCATACTCTTGCGCCACCCAGATGGCATCCCGTCCCGGGGGAAGCGGCAAACGTTGGATAGAGCAAACATAACGTCCCTGCTCGGATTGTTGGCCCCGACGGGCAAGATGTGCATCCGCTTCAAGGGCCTCAGTCTCGCCGGCGAGCGCCTCGTCCAAGGCTTCCGCAAAGCTTTGCGGGATGACTCCCGCCCGATTCTGCATCGTCGGGGAATGGGCAACCATCGCATGACGCAGACTTTCGACAAGCGGAGCGACCAATTCTCGGTGCGCCCCTGTGACCAAACGTATTCCCCATACGCTCAACCGCGTGGGCACAAACGGCAGCGTGACAATCCAACGGCGCTTGCCCAAGCGGTTTGCCGTCCGACGCATCAAATCGATATAGGTCATCACCTCCGGTCCGCCCAAATCGAAAGCACGACCAAACATTTCCTCGCGGCCCAGGCAGAAACGCAAAAGTTTCACCACGTCACGCAGCCCGACTGGCTGCGTCATGGATCGGGTCCAGTGCGGACAAACCAGCAAGGGCGACCGCTGGACCAACCGTACCACCATACGAAATGACGATCCACGCGGGCCGACAATCAAGCCCGCTCGCAAACTCGTCACCGGCACACCACGCGCGGCCAGGACGCGCTCGACTTCTAAGCGACTGGACAGATGACGCGACAACTGCGCGTCGTCGGGAATAATACCCCCCAGATAAACAATCTGCTTAACGCCGGCCCGGGCAGCCGAGCGGGCAAAATTGTCAGCCAGGATGAAATCCATGTCTTCGAAACCCGCCTGCGTCAACCGCGCCGGCAACATTGAGTGAACGAGATAAATTGCGTAATCAGCTCCGGTCAGAGACCTCTCGGTTTGCAGAAGTGAGAAAAGATCACACCGCTCCCATCGTACCCCCGGAATCGAGGCCGAAACACTGCGACTTAAGGCAATGACGTCTAACGTCTCAGCAAGCACTGGCAGCAACGCCGTGCCGACAAAGCCAGATGCCCCGGCCACTACAACGACCGGCCGTTTCGTCATCCCCGCCATCCAGCCATGAAACACCTATCTGCAGCAGGCGCAAGCACAGGGATCAACCCGCGCGCTGTTTCAGCAGGTCGCGAATTTCCACCAAAACTTTTTCCTCGGCGGTTGGTTCGGCAGCCACCTCAGATTTTGCCGCCTCCTGCTTCTTGAGAACATTGATTGCCTTGACCAGCATGAAGATGGCCCAAGCAATGATCAGAAACTGTATAACAACCGTAATGAATGCACCGTAATTCAGCGTTGCCGCACCCGCTGCTTGGGCGGCGGCAAGAGTGTCGTAGGATTGGCCATCGAGACTGATAAAAAGTTGGCTGAAATCCATCCGGCCCAACAACAAACCTATCGGCGGCATGATGAGATCGTTGACCAGCGAGTTGACGATTTTTCCAAAGGCGGCACCAATAACGACACCAACGGCGAGGTCAATGACATTGCCACGAGCGATGAAGGTTTTGAATTCTTGAAGCATAGAGCTACCCTTCATGTAGCTTTTCCAGCTGCATGGCCAGCCCAAAACCGAAGATTGACCACTGTGCATGTCCAGCATCCCATGAGACAAATGCTTCGCGAAATTCTCTTTTTACTCACATTAACTACGGCCGCATTATGCGCCGAACCGCTCCGGGTCGGGATGGACCTTTCCTATCCGCCGTTTGAAACCATAGGAGCTGACGCCAAACCGGCAGGGATCAGCGTGGATCTGGCGGAAGCTTTGGCGAAGGAGATGGGACAGCCGCTGAAAATTGAAAACATCCCGTTCACGGGACTGATCCCCTCGCTCAAAACCGGCAAAATCGACTTGATCATTTCATCGATGACGGCCACACCGGAACGCGCCAAGACAGTGGCATTCTCCGACCCCTACCTCACGACCGGATTGGCCGCTTTGGTTCCCAAAAACAGCACGGCACGAGATCTGGCCGGCTTGGATCAAAGCGGCAACACCGTGGTTGTTCGCCAGGGAACAACCGGGGAAGTCTTTGCCCGGAGAAACATTCGAAACGCCAAAGTTTTGACGTTGGAAAAAGAAAACACCTGCGTCCTCGAAGTCGTTCAAGGCAAAGCTGCCGCCTTCATCTACGACCAGATGTCGGTCTTTCAAAACGCCAAACGCAATCCGGGTACTACGAGGGCATTGCTAGCCCCCCTGCAGCAAGAATCTTGGGCCATCGCTCTGCGGCCTGAGGACGCTGAGCGACGCAACAAAGTGAACGCCTTTCTCCGGAAATTCCGTGGGGAGGGCGGTTTTGAAGCTCTCGCCGATCGCTACCTCGCCGAGGAAAAAGCCGCCTTTGCCGAGCAGGATATTCCGTTTTTCTTTTAACTCATGAGGCCTTGGGCTTCCTTGAGCAACGAATCAACGCTGATTCCGAGTTTCTTCATCACGGTTCCGCCGGGTGCGCTCAAACCAAAGCGATCAATGGCGATAACACGGCCGGCCAGCCCGACATATTTGAACCATGGCTGGCCCACCCCGGCTTCGATCGAGATGCGATTGGCGCAGGCGGGCGGAAGCACTTCATCGCGATATGTCTGCGGCTGACGATCAAATCGTTCGAAGCAAGGCATGGACACAACTCGCACTGATGGCCCGAGCTTTTCCGCCGCCTGCATGGCCAAGTGCAACTCGCTGCCGGAGCTGAGAAGAATGAGTTTCAATGTACCGGATTCATTCCGGGCAACGTATCCGCCACGAAACACGCCGTCTCTGGCCGTTTCCTGCGGGATCTGTCGCAAGGTTGGCAATGCTTGACGTGAAAGCGCCAGCAAGGTTGGTCCGTCTTGCCTCTCGAAAGCTGCGGCAAACGCACCAGCTGTTTCCGCAGGATCAGCCGGGCGAATCACGTCCAGATTCGGGATCGCCCGCAATGCCGCCACGGTTTCAACCGGTTGGTGAGTGGGGCCATCTTCACCCACCCCGACGGAATCGTGTGTGAAAATATAAACCACCGGCAAGTGTGAAAGAGCAGCGATACGAATAGCGGGGCGACAGTAATCGCTGAAAACAAGGAAGGTTGCTCCGCTGGCATGGAAAATGCCGTCGTAGGCAATACCGTTAAGGATTCCGCCCATGCCGTGCTCGCGAATACCGAAGCGGATATTGCGACCCAATGGGTTGCGGGCGTCATAGTCGCCGCCGTCTTTGATGTAATTAAGAGTCGACCCATGCAAATCGGCGCTGCCACTGATCACCAGCGGCAACGCCTTGGCGACGTGCTGCAGCACGTCGCTGCCAGCCTTGCGCGTGGCGATATCCGGTGCGTCTGCCGGATACTCCGGAATACACTTGAGCAATTCCGGGACTTTTTTCTTCAGGGCGCTTTCCAATTCACCGGCAAGATCCTTGTTCGCTTTGCGCCATGAGTCGTAACGCTGATGCCATTCGCGGCAGGCGCCCTCGAGCTCGGCGGCGTGCCCGGCAAAAAACTCACGCACTTCGGGCGAAACGTGAAATTTGTCTTCCGGAAGTCCCAGTCCGCGGCGGGCGTCCTCGGCATAATGGGCGCCACCCTCACCGTGAGCTTTGCTTGTGCCTGCAACCTCGGGAATTCCTTTGCCGATCAGCGTCTTTGCGATGATCAGCTGAGGTTTGCCCGTTGCCGCCTTGGCCTTCTCGTAGGCGCGCAGAAACTCCTCTATGTTTTGCCCGTCAACCTCCTGCACCTCCCACCCCATTGCACGATATCTCGCCATGGTGTCCTCACTCTGCGTGTAGAGTGCCATGGCATCGAGCGTCACATTGTTGGAGTCGTAAATGAGGATGAGGTTGTCCAATTGCAAGTGACCGGCAAGCGCGCTCGCTTCGAAAGCCACCCCCTCCTGCAAGCAACCGTCTCCGGCCAGGCAGACCACTTTGTGATCAAAAATGCGATGTTCAGCGGTATTGAAGCGCGCTGCCGCCATCTTGCCAGACATCGCCAACCCGACCGCATTGGCCACTCCTTGTCCGAGCGGACCAGTGGTGCACTCAACCCCGGGTGTTTCGTGAAACTCCGGATGCCCCGGAGTGATACTTCCCAGCTGGCGGAAATTAACGACCTGATCCAAAGAGACATCGAAGCCGGACAAGTGCAACCAACTGTAAAGAAACATACTGCCGTGACCCGCGGACAACACAAAACGGTCGCGATTAAGCCAGCGTGGTTCCCTCGGGTTGTAGCGCAGGGCGACACCGAAGAGCACCGCGCCAATTTCAGCGCAGCCAAGCGGAAGCCCCAGATGCCCCGACTTGCAAGCAGCAATAGCATCTAGTGCCAGACCCCGCGCGTCCCGCGCGGACAAAGATAGTATTTCGTGGGAAAAATTCATGAGCGCTTACTTTACGCCGCGTGGAAGGGCCGTGGGCAAGCAAACTCTCTGCCCATAAGCCGATGCGAGCGATTCCGCCAATTGCTTCTTCACCATATTTCCGCCAAAGTTGCATCCGATGAACGACAAAGTCACCGTGCGTGTGCCCGCCACCAGCGCCAACCTCGGCCCGGGCTTCGACTGCCTCGGCGTCGCCCTCGACTGCTACAACCATGTAACTGTGCTCCGCGGACAAAAATCCGCCGCGGACCCCATGGTTGATGCTGCCGCCCGGGAGTTTTTTGCCTTTTCGGGCAAGCATTCCTTCGATTTCTCTTGGAAAATCACCGGAGACATTCCCCGCTCACGCGGCCTCGGCAGCAGTGTAGCCGTACGCTTGGGTATCCTTTATGCGCTGAACACTCTCTGCAAACACCCCCTTTCCCCAGACACGCTTTACCGGATCTGCTCCCGATTGGAAGGACACCCCGACAATGCTGCCCCTGCAGCTTTCGGCGGCTTTGCCGCCGCGCGACAAGACGGGCTATTTTTTCGCTGCGACATCTCTCCGGATCTGCACTTCGTGCTGTTGGTGCCGGAAAAAGAAATCGACACCGACTCATCCCGTATCCAGCTACCCGACACCATCCTCCACACGGATGCGGCGCGGAACACCGCGCACGCCGCCTTGGTCACGGCCGCGTTTGCCAGTAGACAATACGAGCTTCTTCGCGGCTCCATGCGCGACTGGTTGCACCAGCCCTACCGCGAAAAGGGAGTACCCCACCTTCGTCCATCCATCGAAGCCGGCGTCGCTGCGGGCGCTTTGGACGGATATCTGAGTGGCTCGGGATCAGCCGTGGCGTGCATCACTTTACGTAATCCCGAACACGTTGCAGCAGCGATGAAGTCTGTCATGCCGTCTGCATGCATCATGATTCTTCATGCCGATAACATCGGCGTTGCGGTCGTCGCCTGATTTTCTATGCGCGTGCTGCTCGAAAGATTTGAACGCTATGCGGTTGACGTGATTTTGGAGCGTCGCGATGGCGGACGCGCAAATGCCCTGAAATTTGTCCTGGGCGGGTTTTCCGTTGCATACCGGCGCGCCGTGCAAACACGGCTGGCTCTTTACCGCCGGCGCCTCATGCGGCCGCAGGAATTGGGTTGCATGGTGGCCAGCATCGGCAACCTCACGGTCGGCGGGACCGGTAAGACTCCCGTGGCGGAAATGCTTGCCCGCGAGCTGCAAAAACGCGGTCGCCACGTGGCCATCCTCAGCCGGGGTTACAAAAGCGTGCCCCGCCCCTTCATCCACCGCTTGCGCAACAAAATCTTCAAGCATCTCGAACTCTTCCCTCCCCGCGTAGTTTCCGATGGCCAAAAAGTTCTGCTCGACTCCCGTCTCGCCGGTGATGAACCCCACATGCTGGCCAAAAACCTTCCCGGGGTTTGCGTGCTGGTGGACAAAGACCGGGTGAAAAGCGGTCTCCATGCACTCCGGCATTTCGATAGCGACATTCTGCTCCTCGACGACGGACTGCAATATCAGCGCTTAAGGCATCGGATGGACATCGTTTTGGTGGATCGTCAGTCACCTTTCGGCAACGAACACTTATTGCCCCGCGGCACCCTTCGCGAACCTCCCGAAAACCTCCGCCGCGCCTCGTTCATCATCATCACCAAAAGTGGCCCGGAGCCGGATCACGCCCTGCTGGCTCGGCTGCGCAGGCTCAATCGCACAGCGCCGATCATCGAGTGCACCCATGCTCCGCGGCACTGGCAGGATCTGCTCACCGCAAAAAAGTTTCCTCTCGATCACCTTCGAGGGCGGCACGTGGGAGCCATGAGCGGAATCGCCCGTCCGGAAAGCTTCGAGGAAGGCGTGCGGGCGCTGGGAGTAAACGTCGAGATCACCAAGGCCTTTGCCGACCATCACCGCTTCACCAAAAAAGAAATTCTGCGCTTTCTCGAGTGGTGCGACCGCCGATCACTCGACGCTCTGGTGACAACGGAGAAGGACGCCGTTCGATTCCCCGAAATCGACCATCCGCCCGTGCCGATGCTCTTCCTGCGAGTCGAGATTTCAATCATCCGCGGCCAAGAGCATTGGGAGGACTTGCTCAGACGCCTCGGCGGCCCTTGATTTACCCACGCTATCGGCGACTGTGCCACACGTAACGTTCGAGCAGCACCTTTATCGTGGCCGTCAATGGAACAGCCAGCAGGGCGCCAAGCAACCCGCCCAAGACCAAACTCCAGATCAGGACCGACAAGATCACCACAAACGGCCTCAGGCTTACCGACTGTCCCACAATGCGGGGGGCGATGAGAAAACCTTCGAGATTGTTCATGCCGAGGAAAATGGCCGTAACAATCAGCGGGTGCGTCCAATCACCAAACTGCGCCGCGGCAATCAATACGGCAGGAATCCAGCAAATCAGCATTCCCAGATAAGGAATAAGTCCGAGAATACCGACGGCCAAACCGACCAAAAGTCCGAAGTTCAAACCCATCACCAGCAAAGCCGTGCCGATCAAAACACCATCGATCAGGCTGACAACAAATTGTCCGCGGAAATAACGCACCAAGTAACTGTTTATCTCCTCGAGGAGCGAAGCCACTTCGGTGCGCAGCGGGGACTCCGGCAGCGGGATATAATTCCGCCAATTACCGGCTATCTCGCCCGCATCCTTGAGAAAGAAAAAAAGGAAAAGAGGAACGAGCAGCAGGCTCAAAGCAATACCAGCCACACCTAAAAACCCCCCCAAACTTCGCTGCAGAAACGCACCGCTGCTCGTCAGGATGGCCGGCAATCGCTCCTGCACCCAAAGCGTCAGATCCTGCACATAAGACCCGGCTAAGGCCCAAACCTCGTCGCGCATTGTGCGTTCTGCCCCCTCCGTCAAAGCCGGGTCGAATCGTTGCTGCATACCCCTCACCCAATCGAGGGTCGAAAGCATGAGCTTTTCCGCCCTGACGGAGTGCTCGGGCAATGTTTTGCCGAACTCGACTGCTTGATGCGATACCGCAGGAGCGACCCACAATACAATTCCGGAGAACATTGAAGCCAAAAGCAAAAACAACAACAAGACCGCGTTGGTGCGCCTCATTCCCCACGTGCAGAATTTGGCGACTACAGGCTCCAACAGGTAGGCCAGGATCACCGCCACAACGATGGGGATGAGCAATGGCTGCAAAAAAGCCAATGCTTTCACCACCAGATAACCGGCCAAAACCGTCAGGGCCGATAGCACGGCCAGAGCTACCGCTGTCAAAGCAGCATACCACATCCGCTTTTGCCACGGTGTTGGTTGCGATACGTCATCACCCACGGCCGTATCCTGCGGAAGGATCAGCCGTGGTGAAATACAAAACTTCCTCCACTTCCAGATCTCAGTCGATCTCAGTCTTTGCCGAGAATCTCAAGATAGGAACGCTCCAACGGCCGGGAGGAACTTCCCGGTCCGTATTTCTCGATGCGCATCTGCTTGAGCATCCATTGACCATCCATACGCTGCCCGGAAACAACCTCAAATCGACGTAAAAGCTTACCCTGCCAATCGTAACCCTCGATCCTCAGCAGCGCCCCGGTGTCGGCATCAACCCACGCCCGCACCACGGCAAACTCCGACCCGCGCTTGGCCGGACGCAACTCGATTTTCCAAGCCGGACGAGTTCTGATGATCTCCTTACCGAGCATCCGGGCATCCGGCCAATACAGAAACCCGAGCGAGAGGTCCTCAACCGTGACCCCGGCACCATTGGCCACCGGCTCTTGCATGCCTTTGGACATCGGCACTCCTTTGCCGTCGTAAACACCCGACGAGTCCTCTCCCAGACGCACCTCGTAAATACGTGGGGGATGGTCAAAACCGAACCACATACGCCCGAAGCTGACTTTCAATGTAAACGGAGTGACCTCCGATCCCGCGCGCAGCTGACCGCGCACGGACGCCTCCTGGCTCGTCGAGGCCATACGCGCCACGCGCAAGACCTCCTGCGGATCAGGGGCCGCTTCAGACCATGGTCCCGCGGCCAAAAAACACCCAGCAGCGAAAAATGACCAGATTACCAATTTTATCCTTCCTTGTCTCATAGCATGGAACCCCCAACACTATCACATGTGCACCCGACCCTCGACCAACAACTCTTTCTTTTTCTGAATGCCGACCGAGGCCTGCCTTGGCTTGATAAATCTTGGGCCATTTTTTCGAGTCTCGACTTCTGGATGCCCTTTCTTGTTCTCGCCGGCGTGCTCGTTGCCTGGCGGGGCGGGTTCCGGGGCAGAGCCATGCTCGCCTGTCTGCTTGTTTCCATCAGCTTGATGGAAGGCGGCGTTATCAACCCTTTGAAAAAAACATTCGGCCGTCCCCGCCCCAATAGCGTTTTGTTTGAAGCACGCTCCGTGGATTTGGCGCCGGCCTCACCTCGCCTACTGGCGATCGGTGCACCGGTTCAATCCAAGCCGGCCGAAGTGATCTCTCCACCGGCCCGAGGAAAGTCGTTCCCGTCCGGCCACACCTCCAACATGTTCTGCTTCGCCACCGTGCTGGCCGTGTTTTATCGCTGGCGGGGCGCCTTATTTTTTATTCCGGCCACCCTTGTCGGTCTCTCCCGCATTGCCACGGGGTCTCATTGGCCATCGGATGTTCTTTTCAGCGCCATGCTGTCCATCACATTAACACTGGGCTTGCTGGCTATTTACCGATGGCTTTGGAAAAAATTCGGACCACACCTTTTGCCCTCCGTCGCCTCCCGACACCCGCAACTTTTTTCCGCCGCATGAAGTCCGGCATTTTCATTCTGCTGCTCATTGCCGCGTTGACCGTCCTTCGGTGGTTGTGGAACATCCCTCGAGAACTCTCCCCCGCCGAAGCTTATCTCGCACTGTGTGGCTTCTCACCAGCTATCGCCTATTTCGACGGGCCTCCCGGAACCGCCATCAGCGTCGCATTGGGTATCCGCCTCGCCGGGGCCAACGGTCTGGGAGCTAGTTTGCTTTGGCCCCTATTCGCCTTCGCTGCCTCGCTGGGACTTTACCAATTGACCGCGCTGATGAACGGCCGTCGATCGGCTCTGGCCATTACCGTTCTTCTAAATCTATTGCCCGTGTTCAATGAGGCCGCAGTCAATCCCTCTAGCTTCATGCCGTTGGCCATGTTCGGACTTGGATTCATGGCCTGCACATGGCGGGCCGTTGAAACAAAGCTCACCCTATGGTGGATAGCCGCCGGGCTATGCGCTGCTGGCGGCTTGCTTTTTGGCTATTTGGCCTGGTTCTTCCTCCCGGCTGTCAGCCTGGCTTTGCTCGCCTCACATCGTTGGCGCCATTTGCTGATCAGTGCTGGTTTTTGGATAGCTGCGCTTCCTCCTTTGGCTGTGCTGGCCCTGCTGCTCTGGTGGAATGCTCAAAACGGTTGGGTACATTTTATCGGTGGAACATGGCAAACGGCGCTCACTCTCGACTGGCCCCGTTTTCCATCGGGAATTGTGCAAGCCTCGATTGCGCTCTCGCCCCTTGTTTTCCTTGCCATCGAAGCTGGCTATGTCCTCGCGCTGAGCGAGATCCCCCGATCGCCCCGGGCAAAGTTTCTCACGATTCCAGCAGTTGTGGCCCTGCTCATTGCTGCTTACCAGTTGCTGCAAGGCGAATCAGCCTTTGCCTCGGGTATGCTGGCGGCATGCCTGAGCCTCCCCTTGCTGGCTTGGTTTCCATCAAATTTGGCAGGCATCTCCGGACGGACCGCTCTCTCTAGTGTTTTTGCCACTGCGGCTCTCTGGACCGGCGCCATCTTCGCTGCGCATATTGCGCCTCAACCGCTCGTCAGTGCTCAGGTAGGTCGCGCATTGGAAAAACTGCGGGCCGATCAGCAGGCCGAACTTCCGCTTTTTCTCATCGCCCAGAACGCACCTCTGGCCTCGGCATTGGCCCTGCAGCTTGCCGATCTATCTGATGCCCACCCCGGACACCCGCCCGTGTATGTGGTGGAGTCTCCATACGCCGACAGCCAGTTTGCACTCTGGCCACGTTACGATCAGTTTGTTGAAACAGCACAGGCAAACGGCGAAACCGCCGACGATCCGTTTACGGAGCAAAAAGGGAGCAATCTTTTTCTCGGCCGCACAGCCCTCTACATCACCACGCAGAATGCCAATGAACTCCCGCAGTCCATCACGGCCGCATTTGCTTCCCACCGACATTTAGCAGAGATAATCACCCCTACAGGAACGATTCTCCACGTTTACCTCTGCTCGAACTACGAGACCCTCCCATTGTAAGCGTGACGTTCTGCTTGGGCCTCGCTATTATTTTTAGTCCATGTCCAAGCCCAAAGTTCTTGTTTCTGATCCGATTTCCCAACGTGGCGTAGACGCTCTGGCCGAGGGAGACCTTCTGGAAGTTTCCTTCAAACCGGGCCTTCCGCACGACGAACTTCTCAAAATCATCCCCGAATACTCCGCATTGGTTGTTCGCAGTCAGACCAAAGTCGGAGCAGACGTCATTGCCGCTGCTGCCAAATTGAAAGCCATCGGTCGTGCCGGTGTGGGAGTGGACAATGTCGATGTCGACGCGGCAACGCAACGCGGCATCGTTGTGATGAACACCCCGGGGGGCAACACCGTATCAACAGCCGAGCACGCTTTTTCTCTTCTCGTTTCGATGTCACGTAAAATTCCTCAGGCCGATGCCAGCGTTAAATCTGGCAAATGGGATCGCAAAAGCTTCGAGGGCACGGAACTCAATGGCAAAACTCTTGCTGTCCTTGGCATGGGACGCATCGGGACAGAAGTTGCCAAACGCGCCCTCGCCTTTGGCATGCGCGTCCTCGCCTATGACCCCTATCTCTCGGAGGCTCGGGCCCGCAGCCTGCAAGTGGAGCTCGTCGAGAATCTGGATGATGCCATTCCCGAAGCCGACTTTTTCACCATGCACATGCCGCTGACAGACGAAACACGTCACATGCTCAATGCGGAGCGTTTGGGCCGCATGAAAAAAGGCGCTCGCATTGTCAACTGCGCCCGCGGCGGATTGGTCGACGAAGCCGCTCTCGCCGAGCACCTTGCCTCGGGGCACTTGGCCGGAGCCGCCCTTGACGTTTTCGAAACCGAGCCCCCTCCGCCTGATTCTCCTCTTCGCAAACTGCCCAACATCGTTTTCACCCCCCACCTCGGCGCCTCCACCGCTGAAGCCCAGGAAAGTGTGGGCATCGAAATCGCCCACACCATTCGCGCAGCATTGCTCGACGGCACAATCAACAACGCCGTCAACGCCCCGAGCGTGGACGCCAAAACCCTCGCCGCACTTGGCCCCTACCTTCGTCTCGGCGAAAACCTGGGACGCTTTGTCTCCCAGATCGCGCCCAAACGCTGCGGAACCCTCCGCATTGTATACAGCGGCAAAGCCAAAGACCTCGAAACTTCACCCGTCACCCGGGCTATTCTCAAAGGCTTCCTCGCTCATATCAGCGGCGAAGAAGTCAACGAAATCAACGCCCCGAGCTTGGCCCAGAATCTCGGACTTCAAATTGTCGAGTCCCGCGTGAGCGACAGTGGCGATTTCACGGACCTCATTGAGGTTTCGGCGGAAGATTCCTCCGGCGCAGCCTCTGCCGCCGGCACCTTCTTTGGACACAAACCCCGTGTCGTCATCGTCAACGGACGCCACGTCGAGGCTCAGCCATCGGGGATCCTGCTCCTGCTGGAAAACAAGGATCGTCCCGGCATGGTCGGCCACATCGGGGGCCTGCTCGGCAAACACAAAGTCAACATCGCCAGCATGTCCCTCGGTCGCGATCGCGCCGGCGGAACCGCGCTAAATATCCTCAACCTCGACAGCGCGCCAGGCGACGAGGTCATGGCCGAACTCCACGGCGATCCGGATATCGTCAGTGCACGCATTCTGAAGCTGTAAATTCGACCAGCCTCCGGCTTTGGTGGGCGTCCGTTCATGCCGCGGGTCTCAACGGCAAAACACTATTTGCTGCGACTACACCGTCGCCACAACCATCACGTAGCCTTTCGGAGCATCAACGCGATGCAGATGGACAAGCCGTCCACCGACATCAGCCTTTCCTCGTGCCAAGTTCATGAACATTGGGTCCACACGTGTTAAGGACAGACCCTTGGCCAAGCCAAATCCGAGGCATTTCATGGCCGCCTCGCGTGCCGCCCAGAGCACAAAAAAAGCCTCCTTGCGGAGGCCTTCAGCCAAGGCGTTCCATGCCCTGCTTTCGTCTGGATGAAAATACCGGAGAACCAAAGAGGCCATCTCCCGGACTTCCCGCATCAACTCCAAGTCAATTCCTACACTCCCACGTCGCACGGCCAGAGCGACATAATCGCCAGCGTGCGAAATATTGAAGTCCCACCCGTTTGCCCCCGCCAACCGCGGCTTGCAACCATCTTGAGCGATGAACGAAAGTTGCTCGATTGATTGCCCCGTGAGCTTCGATAAAACTTTCCTACGTAACCCCCGCGTAACAATAAACCTCTGAAGCTGGAGCGAGTTATGCATTTTATCAGCCTCCAGCACTTCCAAGGGAGCAAGCATCGAATGCCAACGATCAACAGAGGCGACGCGCTCGACATGCAAATCGAATCCTTCGCCGTTCATAAAAACAGCAGCGACTTGTGGATTTTTACCACAGCTTTATGGATGAAGCGGTCCGATCCGTTAGAAATCATCGGACGATGCGCATCGGCAGGAAAAAACAATACAAACAGCCCCTCGACCATCGGTAAGGCGACATCCGCAGGCGCGGTCGTATAGAACTGAACGTCCTTCTCGCCATCGTAAGTACCGAACGCTGCCAACTTTGCTGCGGGCGTCCAGTCAATCACCTCCCCGCCACATATAATGTATTGCAGATCCACATACTCGCGGTGCGTCTCCCATCGAGCAGCCTCCCGCTTTACGGACTCCAAACGCAGAATCGTCGCAAAAAGTTTGTTCCCCGCAAATTCATGACGGGTGTCCGGCGGAAGATCCCGGCAAGCCCGCAGCCATGAGAACACCCCCTCAGCCCCGGTCCTACGAAATAAAGACGCGTAGCGCGGCAGATTGTCGTGCGTGTCTAAAATCATACTCCGCCTATTCGCCTGCCAGCCGTCTCAAGTATTGACCGTAACTTGATTTGCCGAGAGTTGCCGCTCTCGCTTGCAACTGCTCTTTGGTGAGCCAGCCTTGGTAAAAGGCAATTTCTTCCAGACACGCGATCATCAGACCTTGGCGCGATTGGATGGCATGAACAAACGATGCCGCGTCGAGCAAAGACTCCGAAGTTCCGGTATCGAGCCACGCCGTCCCTCGGCCGAACTTTTCAGCCCTGAGCGCCCCCTCCTCCAAATAACGTCGAGCCAAATCCAGAATTTCCGTCTCGCCCCGCGGTGATGCTTTGAGCGTCGCGGCAAACATCGGCGCCCGCTCATCGAAAAAATATATACCCGGCACGGCGTAACCCGAGCGGGGCTGCGGCGGCTTCTCCTCCAAGGATATCACATGGTTATTTTCCCCAAGCTCGATCACTCCGTAAGCCCTCACATCGGCCACGTGGTAAGCGAAAAGTGTCGCCCCCGTCGCCTTCGCCGCCGACCGGATCGTCTCCCCCAAGCGCGCGCCGTAAAACAAGTTGTCACCGAGCACAAGACATGAGGGCGAACCGGCCAGAAACTCTTCACCGATTGTAAAGGCTTGGGGCAACCCCTCCGGCTTTGCCTGCTCGGCATAGCTGAACTCGACACCGAAAGCCGATCCATCACCCAGCAACTCTTGGAACCTCGGCAAATCACGCGGCGTGGAAATGATGAGAATCTCCCGCATCCCGCCAAGCATCAGCACGCTCAGCGGGTAGTAAATCATCGGTTTGTCGAAAACAGGGAGCAACTGTTTCGAAATGGACGATGTGCAAGGGTGCAAACGCGTCCCGCTACCCCCCGCAAGAACAATTCCTTTACGCATTTTGGTCATAATTTACAGGTAATCGGCAAATTCGTAGAGGGTCGGATCACGGCGCGGCGGCAAGCGGCGACGCAACGCTCCGGCTGGACCTTTCTCACCCTCGCCTTTGCCGGTCATCCCGAAATCACCCATCGAATCGTCATCGAGCACGTCGCCATATTCCGCCTCGAGCTTTTCCGGATCTTCGCCTTTTTCCATCCGGGCCAACATCTCGAGCATAGGCTCCGGCATCTTCTCGCCCGTGATATCCATCATTCGACGCATGAGGCGTCCGAGTTGGCGAGGATCGGGATTCTCCTCATCCATTCCGGACATCTCCCCCGCCAGCTTCATCATTTCCGCCTCCTGACGTGGGTCGAGATCAGCTGTCCCCTCGCCACCCAGCTCGTCCGACTTTTCTTTAGCGCGGCCGGTGATGGCGAACGGCGACAGCATACGCTCCATCTTTTTGCCCGTGCCGTCCGGACATTTGGGCACAACATCTGGCCCGACCAGCTTGCGGGCGTAGAAACTGTAAATCTTGTGCGTATCAGCTGAGTAGTATTCGTAGATAGGCATGGTGATGAGTCAGCGACCAGTGTCTGGCGTGAATGAGAGGTGGTTACTTGGACAGGCCAAGACGTTCCCGCCCGTAGCTGCGCTTCTCGACCGCTTCACACCACAGAGAGTTTTTCAAATACCACTGTACCGTGCGGCGGATGCCGGATTCAAAGGATTCCGACGGTTTCCAGCCCAGCTCGCGTGTCAGTTTGGAGAAATCCATGGCATAACGCAGATCATGGCCCGGACGATCGGTGACAAACGTCTTCAACCGAGCATGTGGACCAGCCGGATCAGGACGCATCTCGTCCAGCAAAGCGCAAATCGTATCGACCACATCGATGTTCATCATCTCCGCTGCCCCGCCGATGTTGTAGGTCTCACCGAGCCGCCCTCCTTGCAAGACCGTCCAGATGGCGCGGCAGTGATCCTCCACAAAAAGCCAGTCGCGGATATTTTCGCCTTTGCCGTAGATCGGAAGTGACTTTCCTTCGATCGCGTTACGGATGATCAGAGGGATTAACTTTTCGGGGAATTGATAGGGCCCGTAGTTGTTCGAGCAGTTGGTTGTCAGCACCGGCATCTTGTGCGTGTGGAAGGCGGCCCGAACGAGAAAGTCGCTGGCTGCCTTGCTCGCCGCATAGGGACTGTTCGGTGCGTAGGGCGTCAACTCGGTGAAGGCCGCATCCCCCGCCTGAAGGGTTCCGTAAACCTCGTCCGTGGAAACATGGAGGAACCGGAACTTGGCCTTTCGTTCGCCCTCCAGTTCTTTCCAGTAGCCGCGCACCGCATCGAGCAAACTCTGTGTTCCAAGAACATTCGTGGTGATGAATGGCTCTGGGGTGTCAATCGACCGGTCCACATGTGACTCGGCGGCGAAGTTCAAGACGGCGTCGATCTGATGCTCCCGCAATAGTTTGGCCACGAGTGCGGCATCCCCAATATCGCCCTCGACAAAGACATGCCGCGATTCCCCATCGAGATCATCCAGAGAACCTCGGTAGCCGGCATAGGTGAGCAGGTCGAGATTGACCAACTTACCGACCTTCCAATCGGGCGATTGCAGAGCCAGACGGACAAAGTTGCCGCCGATAAATCCGGCACCGCCGGTGACGAGGAGGTTCATAGGAAATGACTAAAAACATGAAATCTGAAATTTGAGCAACTATTCGGGCAACTCAACAACTTTTAGCGTAGCCTCTTTTGCCCTAGCTTAGGGTACATAAATTACAATAACTGCTTGTATCATTAAATCAAAAGGTGTTATATTATAATTAATCATTTTCAAACCTGCAGCAGTTATTTTTTCTTCGATTTCAGATTTTGAACGTATTAAATTTATCTCTGGTGGATGAAGCTCAACAGCCGACTTAGCGCAACGATTTAGCATGGAGTGCCAAAGAGCAAGAAACTTGACACTCGGGGCGTTAGCTAGAGGCCAGAATAAAACCAATCGCCCCCCCGGTTTCACGACCTTAGATAAATTGCATAAAATAGTGACTATTTCCGGGCTTTCGAAATGTTCCATAACACCAAGGTTGTACGCCCCATCGAAGGTTCTGCCACTAAATTCAAGACTTAGAAGGTCCGCGTGTATCGTATCCACAACATGAGCGTTGTGTTTTTTGTAGAGATGCAAAGCATTAGGCGAGATATCCAAAGCGGTGATTTTATATTTTTTGGCGATGAGCACATCAACTTCTCCTCCGCCGCATCCCGCGTGGAGCAGTCTGCTACCTGTTGGGAAGTTTCGCCCTAGCCAGTAGGCAAGCCGGCCACTGATGAATATCCGGCGATAAAAGCTCGCTAGCACAGCATACAACCGATGTGCCCCCTGAGCGTCGGTCGACCAGTAGGCGTCCCAGCCTTCGTGCTTTGGTCGAGAGTCACTCATGATTTATTTTTGCCACGCACCACAGCCAGGCGCTTTCCAGCAAGCCATAGAAGCATGTTGCAGCTTCGCAGCAATTCAACGACAGACATTTTAGAACTGCCATAGGTTCTTTTCGGCAAAACGATGGGAATCTCCTGAATATCTGCATTTCTGGCGTTTAGAACCATAAGACTCTCGAAAAAAAAGGCATAGCCATCGCTTGTAACATCCTTGAGCCATTCAATACCCAGTCTATCTAATGAATATCGGCGAAGTGCGCCGGTGGCATCGTAGGGCATACCAAGGAGAAGGCAGGTCGCCAAATGCCCAGCTTTAGTAATATATTTGCGTATTAGATTCCAATCCGCCAATGAAGCAGTCGTCATAAACCTAGTCCCAACAACAACATCACCTCTGGCATGTGTGACAAAACGTACGCAGTCTCTCGGTTGGTGGGTAAGATCACAGTCGAGAGTCAATAGTTTGCGATAGCCCAACTCGAAAGCTCGATGGATTCCGAATCGGTGCGCTGAACCTATTCCCATCTTTGCTGACCTTTTAACGACGTCGATATTGCCAAACTCTTTCGCTAAGTCGTTAAGCAGCTCACTAGTTCCGTCCGGCGAGTTGTCGTCGCAAAACAAGATCGGAACAGCCGGCAGATTGAAGCGCAGACCCTCAATAATCAGCCGCACATTTTCTTTCTCGTTATAAGTAGGAATGAAAATCAGAAGATCTTTGTCCATTTTTCTTTTCTATTTCAGTGCGACGGACTAGGTCTTGTACCATATCTGAAAAATTATGATTTGGACGCCATGTTGATTTGCATTTAAGACGCGAAGCAT
This sequence comes from Chthoniobacterales bacterium, assembly GCA_044343805.1. Lineage (GTDB taxonomy): Bacteria > Verrucomicrobiota > Verrucomicrobiia > Chthoniobacterales > JACTMZ01 > JACTMZ01. The sequence goes on from JBIJDZ010000001.1 coordinate 135,739, forward strand.
CTCCCCGTAACTTCCAATCTCGGCTGAACGATGGCAACCCTCGTGATTTGACATGATTCCGCCAGTCGAGTCCAACCACATTGAAGCATTCCTCGGCAAAATCACCAACCGACCGTAACTCTCCGCTTGCTAGCACGAAATCATCCGGTTGCTCGGCATCGAGCATAGCTGTCATGCCTTGGCAGTAATCTCGGGCGGACCCCCAATCGGCCACAGCATCAAGCGACCCGACAGAGACAGAATGCGATCGATCGACTTTTGCCCGTAGCGCAGCCAAGGCCAATTTTTTTGAGATAAAGTTGGAGGAACGCAACTCGGATTCATGATTGAACAGTATTGCTGAAGCAACAAAAAGCCCGTGATCGTCACGGAACATTCTTGCGGCCCCCATGCCAGCAGCCTTGGAGATACCGTAAGCACACTCGGGAACATGAGTCGAACTCTCATCGAGCAGCCTCCCATCTCCTTTACCGAAGATTCGACACGAAGAAGCATAAACCGTTCGTGAGTTAGGACAACGTCTGCGGAGTGCTCCTAAGGTTTCTGCAAATGAAACGGCATTGATCGCAAGACTACCCAACAAATCGTCGGCCGGATCCGGGATATTGTCCTCTGACGAACGGTGGTAGGCTGCCAAAAAATAGATGCGGTCGGGAGTATATTTTTCAATTAACATAGTCGCTACCCCGATCGCTGAAATATCGACGACCTCACTCAAAACTGCTTGCAATGGCGACCTTTGCCGCGATGCGGAAATAACTTCGTAGCCTTTCGACAGGAGTTGTGCGGAAACCAGAATCCCGTCTTGACCGGAGCCACCTATAACAAGCGCACGCATCAAAAGCCGACAATCTCGATTTCTGGAAGAGGAAAGATTAACCTCCCTCCCCCCTCCAAAAAAGCACGCTCGCGTTGCAGAATACCGTCTTTGAAGTGCCACGGAAGAACCAGCATGTAATCCGGTTTCATAGTATGAACATCAGCTTCAGATGCAATGGGGATACCCGTGCCAGGAGTGAATTTACCCCATTTGTCTTCGTTCACGTCAGAGATTGCCATGAGGTCCTCAGGACCCAAACCGCAGAACTGCAATATCACATTACCCTTGGTGGAGGCCCCGCAACCAGCAATACGGGCCCCGCTTTGGCGAAGCATGTGTATCAAGCTACGCAACTCTGCACGGTGCTCGTATACACGCTCCTCAAAGTCACGGTAGATGCCGGGCCTCTCCAGCCCAAGATGCTTTTCGCGTTCGACAACCCATTTTTCCAGAGCCTGCGCTTCCCGATAGGACGATTTTTGATGTGCTGCCGTAATAGCAAAACTGCCACCATTGACAGCATTCATCCACACGTCAACAACCTTGAGTCCCGCTGCGTGCAACATTTCACGCACCACAGAAAAAGAGTAGTATTCAATATGCTCGTGACAGATGGTATCATATGAATTTAATCGAAGCATAGAAGGCATATAACTCTGCTCGAAATGCCACAATCCATCCTCCGACAGTGTATCGGCAATGTCTTTGATAAACTGTCGCGGCGATTCAAGGTCGTAAAGCATAGCGATGGACGTGATAAGTGACGCCTTGGTATCTTCGCCCAGTTCCCCAACAACCGTCTCACGCGAGAAGAAATCGACGATCAGACAACTGTCTTCATCATAAAATCTTCTGAACTTTCCTGCTGTCGGGTCAATGCCAACCTTCTGCAGCTCCCGTGTTTGATAGGCGCTTAGAAAAGTCCCATCGTTGCTTCCGATATCAAGAACGAGATCTCCGGACTTCAATTTCGCCATTTTTTCGAGCGAATGACACTTGTCTCTGAGGTGTCGCACCATCGACTGGTTCAAGCCGGAACGATACCCGTAATTTTCTCCATACATTTCGCGGGAATCATAAGTTACATCTAGCTGAATCAAGTTGCATTGCTTGCAGAGCACCAACCGCAACGGGCCTTTAGTGACATCACCATCAGCACTTGCTGGGAAAACACCGGTAAGAGAGTGGACTCCCAAATCAACAACAACAAGAAGATCCGGACAGCCACATACGCGGCACGAGGATAGTTTCACTGGTTGTTGATGAGATAAAGAATGTGTGGTTGTTATCAACACGTTGAAAATAATCAGGAACCTTGTCCGTAGCGCGGATTCATACAAATAATATAATACTCTTGCTTCCAAACAATCTGCCAGCCTTGTTGCTGCATTTGATCAACAATTTTAATGATGTTGGGTTGACCCAAGGTCCATCGCTGGTCTATGTCGGCAAGAATAATAAACTTAGCATCATCGATCTTCGCGGGGTAAATGAAACGGTCCTGTTTTAGTGGTCGCTCGAATGTGAATGTGGGCAATCCCGAATAGGTCGCCACTTGCATTAGATCCGCCGTGCGCGCACGAAGAAGCCAGCCGATGTTTTGATGGCATATTACCAGATCAGACTCCGTTGTATGGCTATTAACGAAGTCAGCGGCAGACTCCACTTCTTTCCACTTTTGTGTTACCCAATAATAGTTTCGAGGGGAAAAATCACCACTTAACGAAGCGGGAATATTACGAATAAACATGAATGCCGGAAACACAAATGCTGCAATCACGACTAATCTCGCCTTAGAACCAAGGCTGAGCCGAAGTCTCGCTGAGAGCAAGCTCAGTGCACCTGCGTAGCAAACGGCTAAAATTGGCAAGAATACAACTGCCTGATAGTAGAACACCGGAAGATTTTGCCGATTTTGTAAGAGCAAGGAAGATACAACTGCTGCAAGTATCGCTGCAGCATAATATTTTCTTATAGCGCAAATGCATATGCAAATTACTGCAACTACGTGAAACACATCTTGTGAGTAAAACTTATAAGTGTTTAACAACCACTGAAACGCACTTCCATGCTCTCTACTGAATGAAGCATAAAATTCAGCAAGGAGACCGATATCCTCCAGCACCCATAGGTTTGGCATGGTGCGTAACAGCGTCAAACCAACCGTTGCTAGAACAACAATCAGGGGGGGCAGGATGAGGAATGGCCACGCAGCAGGCCTCTTCAATCGGCACAACAAAGCTCCTAGGCAGCCGTGAGCGAAAAGTGGGTGACACAAAGCTGCAACGGCAAGCCCGCACCCCGCTACAGTGTTAGCGCGTGGCGAGCTTCTACGAACTAGAGCCAATAGCGCTATCACAAATCCAAGCGCCACACCGTTGTGCGAGTATATCCAGCGGAAATGAATAATGGTTTGCTCGTAGGTCAAAAAAACCAGCGAACCGAAAATCGCAGGCAGATACCCTAAGACACCCTGTCCCATTACAAGAATACTCAGCGCGATGGTGAGAGCCAAAACAGCGTTGAGTAAACGCCCCCCCCAAATGTCCCCGTTAACAAAATTACTAAAAAATCCAACCACCCATGCGTACGCCGGCTGATATGCGTAACTTGGATGCCAAAATGTCACATGAATCGCCCTGTCGCTAAGTTGATTTTGGAAAAATGAGTTGCCAATCATTAAGGTCAGCGTTTCATCGCCGTACCACCCCGGGCTCGTCCGCAGGTACGGAAGGTATAAAAGAGCCCAGACACCAGCAATAATTAACGCGGCAATTATAGTTCTGCGATACTTGGCCACAACGCTTGTAAAAATATGTATTGTTGAATATTAACTTGTCGCAGCTAAGCACAACACTCGCCACGCAGCTTCAAGCGAGATGGCGGTGGACATTTTACTGTCACCCTCCCGTCTCTCGGTAAAAACAATCGGCACCTCTTTTATCGTGTAGCCCTGCTTCCAAGCTGTGTGATGCAACTCAATCTGAAAGGCATATCCCTCAGCTTGTACCCTGTTCCAAGCCAAATTCCGCAGAACTTCCGAGCGGATCACTTTGAAGCCGCTCGTCGGATCGGTCATCGGCAAAGCCGTTAAGGTTCTGACATAAAAGCCCCCGAACGTGCTGATAAACAGTCGGCTCTGCGGCCAATTCAAAACGGAAATGCCGCCAAGATACCGCGAACCGACCGCAATGTGTGCCCCACTCTCTAAGGCCTCCAACAGCTTTGGGATATCCGCCGGATCATGCGAAAGATCCGCGTCCATCTCGACGACCGCCTCATAGCCGTTCTTGATTGCCCACTGAAAACCACGTCGGTAGGCCGTGCCAAGACCTGCCTTTACTTTGCCTTCGAGCAAAAAAACATGTTTGTTGAACTCGGTTCGCGCTCGCACCACATCGGCCGTGCCATCGGGCGAACCGTCATCTACGACCAGCACATCGATTTCGCGGGGTAGATTAAGGACCAACTCGAGAGCTTTGTTGATCGATTCGCGTTCGTTGTAGGTCGGAATGACCACCACCGCCTTGCCGATCGGCGTCACGGGAGCCGTAATTGAAGGTGCTCTCTTGTTTGCCCCGGTCCACCAATCCTTCCAGCGCTGCGGCACGACAGGCAGGGGCATAATGAGAAGCATTCCGAGCACACCCACCCAGGAGAGACCTGAGACCCACACACACAAACTATACCAAATTGGCGCTGAAAAGAGGAGTTCGATCGGTCCGTTGGTACGACCGAGAGGCACGGCCATCAAGCCACCGAACGCCTTGTAAACTGGAATTTCAGCTCCATCGGAAAAAGCTCGCCAATCGGGGTGCCAAGCTTCGGTAATAACAAGCCAGCCCTCTCTCGAGCCAAATGGGTCAAAAACCATTTGCGACGACTCAGTTCTAGCCAGCGAAAAAGGAACTCGCTGGAATGCAGCACCGGCTGAATTTGAGTAATGAGGGGATATTTTAATTCCATTCTGGCCCGAACCGGTGCCCGCAAGAAATGGGATCGTGCGCTCGTTCGGTGCGAGTTCAACCGGAACCGCATTGATCCGTCCGGCGGCATCGAGGAAAGCCGGCGCCAGCGCCTCCGTGCCGGGATCCATGGCGATGTATTCCCGAGCGATAAAGGCCGGCGCGAGCGAATCCTTGTTCTCCAGCACGCGAATGTATTCCGAATCGAAGCCCGTCGGATAAACCTGCGCGAAGCGGTGCTGGATTTCCTGCGGCGTGAAAGGGTCCTTTTTGTCGAGCAAAATATGTGAAATACCACCCACTCTCATGTAAGTATGCATGGCCCCAAGCGAAGAGTTGGCTCCGGCAATCAACGCCCGCACGCCCCGCATTTGGAAGTGGCTCCAGATCGCTTCACTGTTGAGGCCTCGCCCAGACTCCATCGGCGTGCGCAGATAAAAATAACGGCCGGAGAGCGGATAAACACGCCCCTCAGTCGCTGAGTTTGCGAGATATTTTTGACCCCTGCGAAAATCTTCAAACGTTGCCGCGGGGAGTCCGGGGTGGAAAAAATTGCTGAGGTAAATGGAGGAATCGAGCAAGAGAATGGCACTCAACAAAACTCCAGCCCAGAACCTGTCACGCCGTTCCACGGATTTCGTAAACAGATGATGAAGCGCGAGCGCGGCGGCAATTGGAACAACAAAGAAGCCGACTTCCCAGAATCCCCAAGGTGCACGAATGTCCCGGTAGAGGGGCAAATGCTCCAAAATCACAAACCCTGGGACGAACAAGTAGACCAAAGCAAAGAAAGCCGTCCACCAACCTCGGCTCCTGTTGGCCGGCAGAATTACGTAGATAAAAAAGAGTGGCAGCAAAGTTGCCAACCAAACCAGCGCGGCAATCCAGTCGGGTGCTTGGCTGGAGCTTTTCAAAAACTCTTGCAATCCGGTAAAGGCCGAAAACGGCCCTTGCGCCAACCATAAGGAAAACAGCCCCAAACCGACAAATAAGCGGAACAGGCCGCCATTGCGCGAGGCGAGCCAAACTGATGATTTGTCGCGGACGCGCCAGAAAACCCCGCCGATCACTAAGATGGCGATCAGCCCCAGGTAAAACTGCCCTCGATCTGCCGTGAAATGGGGCGGCATACCACTCATCAGTCCGTTGCCTCGATCGAAGACCGAGAGAAAGCTTTTGATCGAGAAGGACCGTTGCCAGCCCTCGAAATTATCGAAGCTGAAGACAGCGGCCCACTGATACTCGCGCGCTAATGGCAGCAACAGCGGCACAGCTAGTAAAAAGACCAAGAGAAGCGCAATCAATGTCCCGCGCACCAAAGCTACGCGTTGCTCCCGGCGGTCAAGGAGCAACCAGACATAAAATACCGACGCCAAAGGTAAAAACATCAATGTCAGCTTTGCGTAAGAAAGCATCATACCGGACCAACAAGCCGCCAAAACAAACGATGAGCGCAACGATCCCTCCTCCGCCACTTTGAGGAACGAGAGAAGAATGAATGGCGCAAAAGCCACGCAAACCACGCTGTTGAAGTGCTCAAAACTCGCCACTCGCAGCAACATCTGAGCATTCACCGCACACAAAACACCGGCTAACAGACCCACCCAACGCTGACTGGTCAGTTTTGCAACCAGCAAATAAGTTCCTACCGAGACCGCGGCAATACTGGCCAGCATGACAATTTTGAGACCGGCTTCATCCCCGAAAATTGCGGCAGACAAAAGCCCGAACATCGATGGCAGAACAAACATGAGGCAAGCTGCCGAGGACCCTCCGCTGAGAAAGGCGGGACTCCACCACGAGATTCCCCCGGCGGAGAACATCGCTTTTAACTCGTGGAGATACCTACCCACATCGCCATACAGCTCCTCCTGCGATGGCGTGAGCCACAACCATCCGGAAGCCAAAACTCCGAGCAGTATTACCAAAAAAATCGTCAAAACCGCCGGCGGTGAATTAAGCAATTTTGATATTTTATTTTTCATCAAATGAAAAGAGTCACGCTCTGAAACCTAACTTTTGAAACGCCCGAATTCCAGACGAAGCAAGCGGGCCCAGAGTTCCTCTATACGGTTGCGATAAGCGACGGAGTTCCGCTGCCAACTGATGCCGATGGCAAGTTCGAGATGTTTGCGTTCGTTCTCGGGAATATCATTGCTGACTTCGGAGGGAGCAGTAGAAGCCCCTTCGACGACAGCCCCAAGACTCAGCAGACGCTGGATGTGGCGACTGCGATCTTCCAAGGCTTCTTTCAATATCTCGCTGACGGTGATGGCCGTAGTATAGATGTCTTGGTTTTCGAGATTGATCTTCTCGCGGGCGGAGCGAAAGCCATCGGTGATTTCCATCAAACTCTCCGCACTGGACCCAGCGACACCGGTTTCCAAGGGGGCCAAGATGGGATCAATGTAGGGAAGCAGCTGTGCGGTGGGCGCATCACCGGGGAGTTGATAGGGAACACTGCTTTTTTGATGCAAATACCAGGAAAAGCCCAGTGTTGCGACAAGCAACATTCCCAACACCCAGAGCCATGCAGTATTACCGGGGACCCGATCGCGGGGCACGCTTTTATCCAAAAGTGTGTTCCGCTCGGGAGATTGATTGATACGACGCCTTTTCTTTCTCCGAGACGGCCTGATGTTGTCTTTGCGTTCGTGGCTGCGTCGCATGCGGGCAGACTCACGCGCGGGCTCGCCCCGGCCGGGTTGATTCACGTCGTCGAAAATCATGGCCAATCAAAACAAGCTGCCGCCCATGGTCGTGGAGTGGGGCTCCAGGCCTGACCGTGCGAGCATGTGGTTCTCGCGATAAGTTTCTTCTCTTTCAGGAATGAGTGCGCCCAGCCAAGGGGTGAGCCTTGCCGGGAATCACGCGATTCATGGTTACTTCGACCTCGCGCTGGGTGCCGAGCAAATCGAGCAGCACCGCAACGCGTTCTTTGGCCGGCACGATGCGGGTAACCACTGCACGCAAGCCTTTGAAGGGCCCGTCCAAAACAGTCACTTCTTCCCCGGCGACGATCTCGGGAGCGACTTCGATGACCTCATTATCGTGGACAAATTCGCGCAAGCCGGCAACGACGTTTTCATCAACCACCGCCGGTTGACCTCCGAAACCGACGATCTTGGTCACTCCCATCGACGAAGCCACCAGCCGGTAGTGCGTGGTGTAGGGAAAACGTGCGAAGATATATCCGGGAAACAAGGCTTCCTCAAACCACTTACGACCCGACAGCGTGGCGCGTTGGAAACGCAGGACCGGGCTGAACACCTCGAGCCCGAGACGCGTGCGTAAGAAGCCCGCTGCTATTTTTTCGTGCTTGGGCTGCGTCTTGAGACAGAACCACAGTGGAACGGTGTTTTCGATCGATAAGGTTGAATCCATACCGGGGAACTAAAATGAAAAATTAGTCTGTTTCAGGGGCCGCGTCGAACAGTTCTCGCGAAATCTCATGACGAGCCCCGCAGCGCGGGCAAATCACGCGGATATAGCGGTCCGAACCAAAAACCTCATCCAACGCTCCCTGTAAAGACGGCCCGATCGCCCCAGCAATCCGTTCGGGCGTGCAACCGCAGGCAAAGCAGTATTGCCGAATCTCAAGCGGGGAGCGCGTCTCATCGGCCAACAAAGCTTTCACCCCGTCGAGGCCGACTGATTCCAGCCACGGCAGGTCGCAGTCTGGTTGAGCCACCAACAAAGCGAAGGTGTCCCCCCCCAGATCAAAGTAGCGTGCGGGGCGTTGCTCACTCTGTTGGTAGTAGATCTCGGCGGCACGCAGGATATCGTGGCCGGAAAACTCAAGCAAACTCCGGCGGCGATCGATGTTGGGCGCAGCCGTTTCCGCGTGAAGCACGTTGCCCCCGGTAGAACGCACGTTCTCCGAGAAAACCTGACCGGTGACATGTCCTGTGGGATTTTCCGCGACGGCAAAAAGATTCATCTGCTCGCTTTCCAGATGCAACGTCCATGCAATGGTCTCAGCATGGGGACGCGCTGCAGCGTGGAGAGCAACCGCCGCCAAGAGCAACTTGAGCTTTTCGTCCGCGCCGTCGGCCAAAACGATGCCGGTTTGCCCGAGGTGGAGGTAACAATCCATGAACATCGGGCCGAAATCAGCCCCACAGAGAAGAGCGTTGTGTCCGCGCACGAATCGACAAAACACCTGTGTGATGTCGTTTTCACCGCAATTGCTCATACCTGCACCCCTTTCTTGATTCTCGGGCGGTCATGGCTACGCCACCATCGCTCTGCGACGGTGCGCCAGAGAAACATAACCACAACGTAACTCACCGGAGCGATGACGCCCCCACTGATCAAGCATCCGAGCAACAACGGCAACGGCACATTGGCCAGCATGGCCAACATGGTTTCCATCGATTTTACGGGCTCAGCCTCGACGCCCAAAATCCATGCGCCGAGGCGGTATTGCCAGTAGAGGATCACCGGCCAAGTCACCGGATTCGTGATCCAGACGACGGAGATCGCTGCCGGCACATTGAAACGGAACGCGTAAGCCGAGATCCCCGAAGGAAGCATTTGAAACGGTATGGGCATCATCGCCCAAAAAAAACCATTGGCCACGCCCGCGGCCACCCGATTGGCGCTGGGCTTCCACAAATCAGGGGAAAAAATCCGGTCTCCCAGCAATCGGTGCAGCCAGGAGCCATGCAGATGCCGGCGACGGGGCACTTTCTTCAACCATCCACGAATCCGCGAACGACGCAGCCGCATGATACTCATTGCAGAGTGAACTCCGGCCTCCGCATCCAGCCAACGCAACGGCTTTCCAAGCTTGCATTCCGTAGGCAGTGCATTACAACGCGCATGTCATGAAGAAAATCGAAGCCATCATTAAACCCTTCAAAATGGAGCATGTCAAAGAGGCGCTCGCCGAAATCGGCATTGAGGGCATGACAGTCACTGAAGTCAAAGGTTTCGGACGTCAGAAAGGTCACACCGAAATCTATCGAGGTAGCGAATACACCGTGGATTTTCTTCCTAAAGTGAAAGTCGAACTTGTGGTGACCGACGACAACGTGGCCCGCGCCACTGAAGCCATCGTTCGCTCGGCCAAAACCGGGAAAATCGGCGACGGAAAAGTTTTCGTTTTACCGATCGATGATGCCATCCGTATCCGCACTGAGGAGACTGGCGATCACGCAATTTAAAGCCTCTGCTTCGGGACGCGACCGCTTGCACATTCCCGGCGACGGTTCCAGCGAATGAACAATCTTCAAGCCCTTGTCTTGGGTCTGGTCGAGGGTTTGACGGAATATCTGCCGGTCAGCTCCACCGGCCACCTTCTCCTCACCCAGCGAATTCTGGGTATTTCATCTAATTCGGTCTCGGATGCTTTCGCCATTTGCATTCAGGCAGGGGCCATTCTTGCCGTGCTGGGTCTATACCGTGTGCGCGTAGGGCAAATGATACTGGGTCTGGCCGGTCGCGACACCATTGGTCGAAACTTGGCGATCAACCTCATGGCCGCATTCATTCCCGCTGCAGTACTGGGATTTGCTCTCGAGAAAACCATCAAAAAGTATTTGTTCGGTGGCGACACTTGGGGGCTGTGGCCCGTGGTGGCCGCGTGGATGGTTGGAGGGTTGGCCATTCTCGCAGTTTCGTTTTACCGTCGTAGCCACGGAAAATCTTCCAGTAGCGGTCTGGACTTGGACCATCTGACCTTGCGCATGGCTTTGATCGTTGGCCTCGCCCAATGTATCGCCATGTGGCCCGGAGTAAGTCGCAGCCTCATAACCATCGTCGGCGGAGTGTTAGTCGGCTTGTCTTTGCCCGCGGCGGTCGAGCTGAGCTTTCTCCTCGGCGTCATCACGCTCACTGCCGCGACCGCCTATGACGCGCTCAAACACGGGCCCGAAATGCTGGCCACTTATGGTCCGACACCGTTGCTGGTTGGTTTTATCTCCGCGTGGCTCTCGGCTGTTCTCGCGGTCAAATGGATGGTCGGTTACCTTAAAGCCCACGGCATGGAAATATTCGGATGGTATCGCGTCTTCCTTGCTTTGGTTGTGGCTGCTTGGCTCCTCTGGACGCAGTAAATTACCGCCATGGAGCCGATCATGCCCGATTTGCAGTCAGTGATTCTCTGCGAGGACGTGCGCACAGAAGTCAGCGGGGGGCAAAGCCTCATCGGTGTGATCGGCGCAATTCCGGTTCCCCAGCTGCCCGTCGGATTCTTCAAGCTCTGCCTCTGGTCACGTTGGTGCGGAGGCATCGGACGTTTCCACCAGGTATCCCGCTTCCTGGATCCGGACGACCACCCGGTGGCCGAGGCCCGCATCGATTTTGAACTGCGGGAAATTGAAGGCAGCGCAACCAACGTCCACTTTTTCGGCGGAGTGCAGATTCAAAAATTCGGAGTGCATCACGTGGAAATCAGCATTGATGGTGACATGCGCATGCGTTTTCCGGTTCCCGTTGTCAGGGCCGCACAAAATCCATCTGGAGCGCCGCCACCGCCTTTTCAAATTCCACCGACCGAGGTTTAAGCGATCGCTTCCACGCTATCCTGAGGGTTGGTCCATTCGCCGCACATCGCGAAGAGCTGCGGGTTTCTTTTTCGTGGTGCCACTTTCTCTCTGCATCACTTCCGGAGAAAAATGGTCCAGAACAAGCTGACCCATGCGGCCTTTCAACGGGACTCCGGGCCCCGTTCCATGGAACAAAAAAGAATTCTCGCGACGTTTCATAAAACCAGCAACAACCTCGCAAGCCGTCACGCTTGCGGGAACCATTGACGGCATTTAAAGTTGCAAGTTCCGTTAT